>NZUN01000051.1 GCA_002697205.1 Gammaproteobacteria bacterium | reverse complement strand
CCGGAAGGCCCCAGCAACAATCTCATTCGCTGCGGCTGAGCCGATTCAAAAGCTGTAATATTATCCAGAACCAATCCCCGCTGAAATTCAAAACCAAAATGACGGGCAGAATGGNCNAGACGATCCAGATGATAGTCTTGCAGGCGCACGCCGACACCAGGCCGTTTAATCCTGGCTGACCCTGGTAGACCCAGCCGGCCGTTTACGATCCCNGGCTTTCAGAAAACAGCGAAATAATTTCACTCGATCTGGGCAAGGTCAGCAATAACATTCAAATGCGCTGAGAGATCATCAAGCACTGCCGCAGCGATCAGGATCTGTTCATCTGCTGTGTCAAAGTCTCTGGTCTCAATAGCTTCTCTAACGCCTGGAATAGTTTTGACACCATATCCTGTTGTTAGCCCGGGGGCATAGATATGGTGTCTATACCAGGATCGATCGGGTAAGCCATGATCCCGTGTTAATAATCGTTCTGACTGATACAGAAGCTTATTAAGNCGACCCATCTGTGCCTGCGGATAAGAACCATTGGCCTGCTCNAACCGGGCCGATGCTGCCTGTAACTGAAGCAGGGCATTTTTTAANGGTGTAAAATTTATAAACGGGACTTCGNCACGAATTANAGGCGCNGTTAANGCTTTATCAGGGTCCAGCGCAAGAGCAAACTGACCGGTTGATACCAGCGNGTTGGNACGGGCAGTCTGTTTACGCAGGGTATCGGCCAGAATTTCCAGCTCATCTACATAACCGCTGATATTGTCCACCAGATGGGTAAACTCAAAAGGCAACTGCGNCGCATTTGCCAGGCGAAGCGTGGCACGACCTGCAACCTTAGCCAGCGTACTACCATAGGCCAACCCAGGATCGCGGAAGCGGGTGTAATGCTGGTAAGTATCGTAAAGGGTGTGATAGCTGCCCCCNGAGCCTTCTCCNCCAAAGCNCAGGTTTAATGATGCAATACCCAGATGCTGTAGGAAAGGGGTATAGTCAGACCCTGAACCCAGTGGATAAAGCCTGAGCCCATCCCGTTCANCATCTTCCTCACTTGGAGCAGGCTCACTAATAGCAAGTCTTGCTTTCAGTCTTGCTTTGACGGATACACCGGTCTGCGGGTCTTCTACAGCCGCCGCAATTTCGTCGACGAATTTTTCCAGCGAGTGGCTGCCCCCCGCGTTGAGAAACCCCCGGCTGTTTCCATCTGTATTAATATACGCAACTGCCTGCTTGCTGAGCTTTTCGGCGTGATGTTCTACCCATTCTGTCGATCCGATCAAGCCGGGTTCTTCGGCATCCCAGGCCGCATAAACNATCGTTCTGGATGGCTGGTAGCCCTCTCGAATGAGACTGGCTACAGCTTTGGCTTCGGCCAGCAAGGCGACTAGACCGCTCAGCGGGTCGGCAGCACCATGATTCCAGCCATCATGATGATTACCGCGTATAACCCATTCCTCCGGATNCTGGTACCCTGGCCANCGTGCGATCACATTGTAGGCCGGCACGCGATCCCAATTGAATTCCAGGGTCAGTCTGACCCGGGCAGGCCCTGGCCCGAGATGGTAGGTAATTGGCAGGCCTCCTACCCATTCCTGCGGCACAACCGANCCNCCCATGGCTTTCAGCAAAGGCAGGGCATCCTGGTAGGANACAGGTAANACTGGAATCTTGGTGATAGTCNCGACGTCTTCCATTGCCAGCCGCTNNGTACCGGCTATGGCCGGTTTCCCTGGGGTTAAAACATCACCGGGATAAACCGGCATATCCATTACCGAACCGCGTTGTACAGCCGATGCGTGTTTGTAAGCACCATGGGGATACACATCGCCTTTAGCGTAGCCATCGTCAGCCGGGTCAGAGTAAATAATGGTAGCAACAGCNCCTTTCTCAGCGGCNAGTTTCGGCTTGATGCCCCGCCACGATTTACCATACTTGGCAATAGCAATTTTCCCTTCCANGCTNATACCATAGCGCGCCAATAANTCGTGGTCCTCAGGCCTGCCATAATTGATAAAAACCAGCTCGCCTTCCGCACTGCCATCGGCTGAAAAGGCATTGTANGGTGCCAGCAATCCTTCACGGACCGCCGTACTCGGATCTTCAGGCAGGGTATCTTC
Organism: Gammaproteobacteria bacterium; assembly: GCA_002697205.1. Taxonomy (GTDB): domain Bacteria; phylum Pseudomonadota; class Gammaproteobacteria; order Pseudomonadales; family Azotimanducaceae; genus UBA9926. The sequence goes on along the minus strand of NZUN01000051.1, from coordinate 10,761 downwards.
ACTGAGCCCGACCGAAATCGTTTCGGGTTGGATCAGATCAAGCTTTCTTACCTTGGGTGTAGGCAATAGNATCTGATAGGTCTCTATAGTCGTATCATATCCCCAGGAAGACAACCACTGNCTGATAGTCTGCGCAACAACCTGCCCGGCCTCAGAGCCAACGTGATGGGGTTTGGCAGACAGTTCNCGTAACCAGGCATCCTGGTCTGCTNGGGATAGGCNNTCATCAAACCGTTGTTCCAGTTGAAGTTGTAAAGCAGCCGATTCAGCATCNAANCCAAGCAACCCNTGCTCAGCATGGATCAGGCTGACATATAATATGNAGCCCAGGAGTAACAGCATTCTCATGGTCGAATTCCTCTATCAGGTTCTAGATTACCTTACACTAATGTGCTACTGAAGCAGCAGAAAAACTGCTTCTCCCGNAAACAGACTGGGTCCGGTTNGCCGCACTTTGATGCTCTTTTAGACAACCGTTTATGGGCACCCGATACTAAACTTCTTAGATCAATACCTCTAATTACAGCAACAGCTGCCCGCCGTCCAAAACCAGGTGTTGGCCGGTCACCACACCNTGACTGTCTATAAAAGACAGTATCGACTGTGCAACAGTTTCTGGGGTACAGACTGCCTGCAGAGGCGAGCGAGANAGCAACATCTGCCGGGTACGATCATAGGTCTCCTGGCCCATTCCCTGAGCCAGCCAATCGCCTTCAATAAAACCTGGACAAACCGTATTAACCCGAATCTCCGGACCCAGCACCCGCGCCAGTGACTTAGTCATTGTTATCAAAGCACCTTTAGAGGCAGCATAAGCAATCGAAGATCCAATGCCTTTAACGCCAGCAACAGATGCCACATTGACCACAGCGGCATTACCTGATGCTGTTAAAGCCTGNCTGGCCGCCCTGACCATCTGGAATGGACCAATGACATTCACCCCATATATATCTTTAAAATCATCACTATCGAGACCGTCAAAATCNCCATGAGCCACGAATTTGGTTGTCCCGGCATTATTGACCAAGANATCCAGACGCCCCCACCTGGAAAGNGCTTCATTTACCANCTTCCTGCAATCGGCGTCATTACTGACATCTGCCTGACAAACCAGAACGTCAGCGCCGANAACCCGACATTCTTCGGCAACCNGTTCTGCAGCTGGTGCACTTTTAGAATAATTAACCACAACGTGACTACCCCGTGCGGCGAGCAGCCGTACCGTGGCGGCACCGACTCCAGANGACGAACCCGTCACAATGCTCACTGTTCCTTTCATATCCATGATGACTTCCTTATCGCGGTGTGTTGNCCAGCCTGTTTTATTGAGNCAGCTNGAATTTCTGTTAGTCNTGTTGCATCAACAGGACGGCCCTCTTTGGAAAACCGGATTCAAAATCGGGCCGATACCAGCCAGACTGCNGACCCCAGCCATAATCCCTGATCGCTCATATGGTCCTGAAGTACTTGTCTCACCGCATCNAGCGCTTTTTCTAAATCATNTCCAGACAACTCTGCCATCGCCCTGGCAGCAGGGCCAACCTGACCCTGTATCATCAGTGCTTCATCCAGAGTATCAGCNACTTTCANATCTCTTTTGAGAGGCTCTATGACAATTTCATTGAAACCCGCNTTGACCAGCACNTCTTCTACATAAGCNGGATCAGAGAATGCAAATGGCCCCGGTGCCCTGGGATCAGGTGGTGAAGCAGGCGCTGGTAGAAAAGGTTGCAATGCCCTGCCACCCAATGACATCCACGGATTAGCTGTGGGCTTCTGCCAGCAGATAAAAACCAGCCTGCCATCCTTGCTGAGGCCACCATGGAGATGTCTGAANGCCTTAATCGGATCCTCGAAAAACATCACACCAAATCGAGAAAATAAAAGCTGAACAGGCTGTGCAAANGGTACTACCGCGGCATCTGCCTGGGTAAAGCTAACGCCTTGCATAGCCTGCGCCCTCTGACTTGCCAAACTCAACATGGGNTTGGAAAGATCTATGCCCTGAACGACAGCCCCTGTTCCGGCTAAAGCAATACTGGTATCACCGCAACCGCAACCAATATCAATAACCCGTTCACCCGGCATGGCCGCGGCAATCCTGACAGCTTCAGCTGAAAGTGGNCTCAGCATGCGATCCAATTTGACCTGGTTCGACGTCCAAGTTTCCCCGGCCTGGCCATTCCAGTATTTNTGTTGTTGCAGGTTACCTGACATGAACCANCCCTTAGTCGATCATTTTCTTGCTTTCTACCACAAACCTGCAAACCCCCGTTATTACCCGAATGCCTATCTGCNCGGCATTCAAGACAGTAACAGATCAAGGCGCGTCGTTCGACCGGTATANACTCGTTGAATCTCCTATAACAGGCACAGACAGACCCTACTGCNAACGCGCTTAGATTGCCCGGGCAGCAATAGCAGGCTTCGCCTAGCCTGAACCAAATCACTCGGGCAGAATACAAAGCTGCTGCCGGACATGTCGATGCTGCTGCAGNTCAACAGGATCGATAACCGGTATTTATTGAAGGTTCANTGCTATGTTATGTTCTACTCTTTTGCAGTCGAATAGATTATGGGCTCATCGCATCTACAGCTAACCCCCATCCAACAGCGCGACTATGTGCAAACTGGATTTCTTGCTCCNCTGAGACTGTTTTCGAATTCAGAAGCCCAACAACTGAGATCTAGGCTGGAATCTTTCGAAAGCCGCTTCGGTACAAATGCCAGTGCCAAAAGAACCGACCTGCACTTATTACAACAATGGGCCTGGCAAGTNGTCACTGANCCTAGGATAGTCGGGCCTCTTACCGATTTACTGGGACCAGATCTGTTACTTTGGTCCACCCAATGGTTTATCAAGGAACCAGGCGATGGAATGCAGGTCAGTCTCCACCANGATGCAAACTACTGGGGCCTTGAACCACATGATATTGCAACTGTCTGGATCGCCTTGTCAGATGCAGGGNTGAAAACAGGACCCATGACATTTATTCCGGGTAGCCACCAAGGAAAACTGCATAGTCACGACAATACCTATGAGAAAGATAACCTGCTCAGTCGCGGCCAGACCATNAGGGAAGAACTGGACCTGAAATCAGCTCAAACCATCCCACTAAAAGCCGGAGAAATGTCTATCCATCATGTCCGCCTAATCCATGGCAGCGGCCCCAATCAGACCAGCGATCGACGCATTGGCATGGTTCTGCGCTACTGTGCCAGCCATGTACAACAAACNAAAGGCCCTGATACTGCTGTACTGGTAGCAGGAGAGGATAGATTCAATCATTTCCAGTTGCTATCCGCCCCGGATATCGATTTCGGGCCAGCAGAAACCCGCCGCCATCAGGACGCCGTTGAAAAACTGCANCGCATTATCCACATGGATTGACAATCCNTAATACGCTAAGCGCAGCACTAACACAGACCTGCCCTGCCTTAAATCCTTCGTACATGTTAGTCTGGCTGACAGTCCGAAAAANCTCAGGAAGTACCGCACCATGAAAAGCTTCGNAAATAAAGTAGCCCTGATTACAGGTGCCGGTTCAGGCATGGGCCGTTATCTGGCCGTTCTACTTGCCAGGTTCGGCGCCGATGTTGTCATCTGCGACATTAATGAAGATACCCTCAACGAAACCCTGGCCATGGTCAAAAAATATAATGTTGGTGTATCAAGCCACAANCTGGATGTTGCGGATAAACAGGCTGTTGAAGCCCTGCCTGAAAAAGTAATTGCACAGCACGATAGAATTGACCTGCTATTCAATAATGCGGGTGTAACCGTCGGATCATCATTTGAATCCATGTCCGAAAAAGACTGGGACTGGGCCATGGGCATCAACCTTCATGGCGTAATCAACCTTACAAGGGTGTTCATGCCGCTGCTGAAACAGCGACCGGAGGCCGCCATCATTAATACGTCTTCAATATTTGCCATGATTGCCGTAGCAAACCAATCGGTTTATCACGCTAGTAAATTTGCTGTAAGAGGGTTCACGGAAAGTCTGGCAAAAGAACATAAAGATAGCCCTATCCAGGTTCACTGCGTCCACCCCGGACACATTGGCACCAACATAGTCAACAACTCACGATTCAATGAAGAAGAGATAGAACAGCGGGAATCGCTGATCGATACCGCAGCATCAAAGGACGAGATGGCAGAGATGTTCAGAGCCAACGGCATGCACCCCAGCAAAGCGGCTAAAATCATTTTAGAGGGTGTCCGGAAAAAGCGCACCCGGATCTTTATTGGTCTGGACGCAAAATTGATCGATATCGCACAACGACTGTTGCCCATGCACTATGAGAAGTTACTACCCATCCTGNTGATTCCGCTGACCTTGCTGAGAAACAAAAAACCACTCAAAGGCTTGGATTGAAATTTCAGTAGGTTAGGCCCGTTGGCTAATTCTATAGACCGTATATTTCAATCGCCTACATCAACCATCGTCAAACNTGCTTTTCCGCAGGCGTCTCATACCATGTAACCAGCGATCTATATTATCGCCCTTACGCCTGACGTAATCGCCCACTTCAGGATGTGGCAGCACATAAAAACGTTCTTCTCTTAGCGTCTCTACAACGGTTGCTGCCAGAGCCTCCGGTTCGATTATACCGTCAGTCTGGCCATCGCCGAGACTTTTTGGCGCCATTGCTGTATTGACCCCCTGGGGGCACAGAACCGACACCTTAATACCCTCGTCGCCATGGGTAATAGCAATAAATTCTGCCAATTTTACCGCCGCAGCTTTACTGACCGAATAAGGCCCAGAGCCCATCGCCGCTAACAATCCAGCAGCTGAAGCCGTGTTTAAAAGGTATCCATCACCTCGTGCNAGCATAGCAGGGAGCACAGCTCGAGCGGCATAAACATGCGACATAACATGCAATTCCCACTGCTGTTGCCAGACCTCATTACTGGCATCTGTCAGCAAACCAGTTCCTCCTGCACCGGCATTAGAACAGAACAGGTCGATCTGACCATACTGTTTCAAGGTACTGTCCACCAGGGTCTGGACAGACGCCTCCTGGGTAACATCACATACCTGGCCTGTACATCCCAGTTCCGCTGCGGTTGCTTCAACCTGCTTCTGATTCAGATCTGCCAGGACGATCCCTCTGGCGCCCTGCTCAATAAAAGCGACTGCCATGGCTTTGCCAATACCGCCACTACCACCTGTTATCACTGCCACCTTATCCTGTAACTCCATTTTTAATTCCTGTTAACCCAAAAATACCAAAGTAACTGCTTGGCCTCACGAGTACAAGTCACAGACTGCTGGCCCTTAAACTGGCTTCTCACCTTTAACAATGACCCGATGCATATGACGACGTTTGCCTTGATAATCATTCAAGGCATGATGAAAAACACAGCGATTATCCCACATGGCGAGAGAACCATTTTCCCACTTGAAGCGAGTTACAAATCGATCTTGGGTCAGGTGCTGGGTAAGAAAGCCAAACACTGCCAGGCTTTCTTCACGGGTCCAGCCCTTGATTCTATGGGTATGCGGCTGGCTGCAGAAGATACTCTTTCTGCCAGTCTCTGCATGGGTTCGAATAAGGGGATGCTCAACTTCTGATTCAGCGAACTCTGCATTACCACCATAGGCCTGGCCCAAACCCTTTTTTGCAGCAACCTGGTTATAACCACCGTCGATTCCGTGAACCATTTTAGGTGAATAGATGCCAGTAAGCGTCTGCAAACTATCACGCATTCCTATACTGAGGCTCTCGAAAGCAGCCGTGTTGTCGGCAAACAGCGTATCTCCTCCTTCATCAGGAACTTGCATCGCATAGAGCACCGTCGCCTTGGGTGGTCTTTCCTGATAGGAGGTATCTGTATGCCAGGCCCCGCCAAAATTTAGTTCTGCTGCTGGCTCTTTTATAATCGGAATCACATTTGGATGGTCCCCTACCGCCTGCATAAAAGGATAGATGTCGAGCTCCCCGAAACAGGCTGCAAAATCGGCTTGCTGCTTCGGCGAGAGATCCTGATTTCTAAAAAAAACGACGTGATGCTCTAGCCATGCCTGATGAATTTCAACCACCTCCTGCTTGCTCAACTTCCCGGACAAATCAACCCCATCTATGATCGCGCCGACTGGACCGATACTGGCATCAACTTTTATCTTTTCATATACCACAACAAAACCTCTCGATTTTTGTAATACTTACGCACCATACTACTTCAAACAATCACGATCCAGACACACAGGGGACAGCAGCATGCAGCGCAAGCGAGTTACCGTATTCAATGGTGATGATGCATCACCTGAAGTAATGATACCCACTGTCGAACTCTTGCAGAAACTTGAATTACCTATTGATTTCGAATTCCCGCTGATAGGCGAAGCTGCTGAAAAAGAATTCGGCAAGGCTTTTCCCGATGAAACCATTGCCAGCATTGATGCCGCTGATGCTACTTTCTTTGGATCTACCAGTGGCCAGAGTACCGCGGCGCTTTTTTATCTGCGCTGGGGGAAACAGACTTATGCCAACGTCCGGCCATGCCAATGGATACCGGGATACAAATCTCCGATGGCTAATCCTCAAGGCATTGATTTTGTAATCGTCAGGGAAAATCTTGAAGACCTGTATCTAGGCTTGGAAGGAAATATTGAAGACTTACAGGCCCTCAATTTCTATTCTAAGCACGCCCGCTCAAGCCTGTCGGATTTAGGTGCAGGCCGATATGCCATAAAGGCCATTACTGAATCGGGTTCAGAAAGAATCATTCGATATGCCTTTGAATTAGCCTCAAAAAGAGCAGGCATAAAAAAAGTCACCCTGACTTCAAAATACAATATGCTGAGCCAGGTAGATGGCTTGTTCAGAGACATCGGACTGCAGATGTCCTCGAGCTATCCTGACATAGAATTTGAAACCTTTATTATCGACGACTTTCTGTGCAGGATGATCTCCAATCCTCAGGCCCTTGACGTTGTCGTCATGCCCAATCTGTATGGCGATATTATGTCCGACGGGGCTGCTGGCCTGATTGGTGGGTTGGGTCTGGCCCCTTCTGGCTGCTACGGAGACGATTATGCCTATTTTGAATCCGCTCACGGTACGGCGCCGGATATAGCAGGGCTTAATATCATCAATCCCACCGCAACGATACTTTCAGCGGCCATGATGTTGGAATACCTGGGCTTTAACCAGCACAGCAAAACCCTGCAACAGGCAGTAACCCAGGTCTACGCCCAGGGTAAATTTATTCCGGTTGACCAGAGTGGTGATGCTTCCACAACGTCATTTTGCAGTGCTATTGCAGACTGTTTCTGATGCTGTGGCCGACCCCGTAATCCAGGTCTTAGGATAAGAACCTGACTGTTCCCACATTCGGTTCAAAGGGCATTCCCTGTTGATATGCCGGCCTAACCTGGCAGGTAATAGCCTGTAACTAAACTCAAAATTAACTCAATACCGCTTTAAATGCGTACAGTACACGTCCTCGAGCGCTGACCTGACCATCCTCATTAACGATACTGACCTCCACAGCGCAGAGTTGCCTGCCCCGGTTGATTACCTCAGCATGCGCCTCAATCCATGCGCCCTGCGCCTGCCTGAGATAAGTCACGTTCATATCTGCCGTGCCCGCCGGAACAGCGCCATCAGCAAGATTACTGAAAACAGCTGCAACAGCAGCCATATCAACCATGGTTGCAATCACGCCGCCATTGACACTGCCACCGATACCGGTCGGTGTGGTCTGAGTTTTGACCAGNCGTAAACGCACGCAGTCCGGCTTTGCNTCCACCAGAGTCAAACCTAAATATCTATGAAAAGGATTTTCNTCAAATCCCGAAAAAAAATCTTCTTTCATTTAACAACCACTAGATAGCAACCATCACAAATTATTGACANCCTTAGTACTGCAATAGTACAGCAATAGTACAGCAATCATGGGTTATAAAGCCTGAAACTGTGACCCAATCTTTCATCATGAACAGGCAGCCTTGCATCTGGGTACCNCCATTGTACGAGTGTTGCAGATAGTAGCGTGCTCACACCAGCAGAACCAGCCAGGGACATCAGTTTCCCCTATCATTACCGAGTCCATCTGATCTCTGGGAAGGGTTTCTCAATCCCTTAACTGACACGGACTAGGGCATTACCACTGCATCAGCGTCATATTCATTAATTCCAATGCCCCCGGTACAGGCACCCGGGGCAAGTGCTTGCAAGCCTTAAAAAATCNGAATAACCCTCAGCCTTGGGCCTCTGACAAGATGAAATCACCAACCCGTCGGGCACCTCANCGCGATTATTNTCTGCGCTTAACCCTCCCATGTTGCTATTATCAGCCAGTGTCGCTAATTTAGCNGTAACAGGACAATTGAAGAAGATTAACTGGGGCNGGGATCGCTCCACTNGTTGCCGATCGCAGCAACCGATCGGACCCTAGCCGTGATTATTAGCGTCAACATTGCCGGTAAGGTAACAATGCANAAATTCAGGAACCGTAATCNATGAACAAGCCTACTATTCCAATGTTCGGTGAGCTCCTGGCCCCGTATCTTTCCCAGATCCCTGCTGAAGCCACACCAGGGGCTCTGGCTATCCTGGAAAGAGGCGCAGCAGAACGTTATCGAGGTTGGGCCGAGGCTGTGCCGCAGCACGGCACGGGTCTCATGGCCTGCGCCGCCAGAGAGGATGAAATCGCTGATCGCATCGATATCCTAATACCGATTCCNGGACAATACCGTGACCTTGTAGACAGATTCATCCCCCAGGCAAAACAGGCCTATTTTGATGTCTTTGAAGGCTTAAGCGCTATTGATCAGATGACCATTCAGGCAGCCGCGGAAAGGCAAGGCGCCCGGGCCTGGCCGGCATTCATACCGGCTTACCCCGACAAGGCCCTGGATCTGGAAGCTCTTTCTNNAATCGAGCTGGTGAGCGCCGATTACCTGGATAGCATTCTCAAATCACAGGCCTAACTAAGGCTCTAACTCACGACACCCTTAAACGCTGCTCAACGAATATAAAGACATCGCTATTAAGCAATCGCTGCGTTATGTTGGAAGCACTGCCGAGTACCCAACGGCCTACTATGGGCAACAATNATTGCTATGATCGTTATTCAGGAGAGAACATGGATAATAATGAGACACCAGAGCGCATCGCTCTGCAGGATGTGATGTTAAATTACGCTGCCGGCGTCGACGATCGAGACTTCGATCAATATCGCGACTGTTTCAGTGAGGATGTTACAGTGCTCGGCATGGCGCCAGAACCGGTCTATGGGCTTGATAACTGGATGGACTTNGTNCGCAANGCACTGTCAAAGTACGGTGCCACCCAGCACATGCTGGGTCCGCAGCTTGCCAGCATAAAGGGTGATAATGCCACGACACGGACCGATGTCAGGGCTTTACANTGCCTTAAGGACGAACCCGGCAAAACATTCACNCTCTGGGCTACTTATCGTAGCGAAATGATCAAGGTTGATGGTCAGTGGAAAATCCAGAAACATGAATTAATTCCGCGATTCAGCCNGNCCGAAGGNTGATCCANCTATCTCCAGGCACCGACTGAAACAATGCCGGAATCATTCCGGCCAACATCGATTATCGAGTCGGTATACGGCATCGCTCTGCCGCTCACCCAGCAGGGTCTTGGGTGCATTGGCAAAGTAAGGGTCCTTGCTGGGCTCTGAACGACTCCAGTCAACTCGCTCACTGCGATAAGCCATCTTCCATTGACCATCTTCGATCTCGTACCGGTCCAGGTACCGCCCGGCAATTATCATATCCTGATTANTTCCACCTGTTTCGAACTTGTGATAGGCATTAAAGTAAATTTCACCAAANGCCTGTTCGCCNTNAAATTCAATCAAGTGATTTCCCACCATATGCTGATTGGCAATGTGATTACTCAGCGCATTCAANGCATAATNCACGAATACCTCTGGGTTACTATTTACGAAACCGTATTCACAATANGCATTTTCAGTAAAAACTGACAATAGTAGCTCCCGATCNAGACGATCAAGGCCTCGACTATAACGGCATGACAATTCGTAAATATCCTGTTTCGCTACCACCTTCTGCAAAGCATCGTCCATGGGGTTCATTCCTTTTCAATCATTCATTTAAGCTAACCACTAGCNTCTGGCATCAGATAACGCCAGGACAAATCATTGGCATCCTGAGACCCTTTTGACAGCGCCTTAAAAGACTGNCTTTCACGCTCGTCTTCAACGNCCCATCTTCTGCTCCAGTCCATAACTACATGGCGATGTCTAAATTTCCAGAACTGTTCACGCAATTCAAATTGGTCCAGATAGCGCCCCGAAAACACCATTTCAGAATTACCGTCCCTGACCAGGTGCTTTGCAAATACATAACTCTCACTAAAGGCAGTATTTGCGTCAAAGCGAATCAGCGTATTACTCACCCGGTGCTGGGTTAACTCATACTGTTGCTGCAGGGCACCCATCACGAACCCGGCAAATTCATGTGCCAATCCCTTGAAGCCGCCATAATCAACTTGGGCTTCAGGCCAGTACAGGGCTTTCAGACCAGCGGCATCAAGTCGATCAAGGTAGCGACTGTGGCTGGATAATAATTCCATTATGGCAGATCGATGTGCGAGTCCCTGTAAATCCGGTACCTTCCCGATCGATTCCTGCATTTCGTTCTCCTTAGCTTTATCTTTTATGCAGCCTTTTTGTACCCTTTATGCACCTTTTATGCACCTTTTATACGACCTTTATGCTCCCTTTATGCTCCCTTTATGCTCCTTTTATGGTCC
>NZUN01000050.1 GCA_002697205.1 Gammaproteobacteria bacterium | reverse complement strand
CAGAGAATGTGAGAAAAATTAAGCCAGGCCGAACCCTTTATATGGTCTGAATTGGTCATCAGTTGATGACCGTTGAGCTGCTTGGAAAATATTTTTTCGCAGACAGCCGCACTTTCTGAATGGCTCATATGATCAAAGCCGATGGCATCGTAAACATCCCGATTGCACTCGACGATGAAAGTTGATGTATGCTGGTCGAATTGGTAAGCGTGTGCCCAGATCCAGCCATGCTGGGTCTTTTCAAAAATAAAGGTAAATGCATCGCTAAAGGTTTGTTTTGTTCCCAGCCAGACAAATTTATTGGGGCGTTCATCGAGGCTGCATTCAAAAAGGTTGAGATCAGCATTACGTATTTTTGAATTCAAGCCATCGGCGGCAACTATGATATCGGCGTCTGCGAATCGGCCGTCTACATCCTCTGCTTCAAATTCGTCATTGAAGTGCAGTTCAACGCCGAGCTCCCGGCATCGGTCATGCAGGATTTCCAGCATGCGTTTTCGGCCAAGACCAATAAAACCATGGCCATCGGAGCGTTCAACACGGCCATTTACAAAACAGTCGATCTTGTCCCAGTGTATAAATTCATTGGCAATGCGTTGACCACTGATGGGATCGGTGGCAATGAGGTTGTCGACTGTTTGATCTGAGAATACGATGCCCCAGCCGAATGTGTCGCCTGCTTTGTTTCGCTCATAGACAGACACTTCGTTGTCGGCATTCGCCAGTTTCATGCAAATAGCAAAGTAGAGCCCAGAGGGCCCGGCACCCAGAGAAATTATTTTCATCGCGGTCTCCGTTAAACATTACCTGGCCGGTTACCTGGGGGCTTAGCGGGTTCCCTGAGGTCTGATTAGCAAAGGTAATTGCAATAGTTTAAGCTTAAAATTAGTAACCATTATAGCTCAAACATTTTAAATATAAAATATCTGGTATATTCTATGACCCAGCAGTTGAATTCGGTTCCTCTGGACCATGAAACAAGGTTGCAGGAGAGTGATCATCATTCCATAAAATTGTGGTTGCGTCTGCTCACCTGCTCGAGCCTGATTGAACGGCGTCTGCGAGGTGAGTTAAGGAAGCGGTTTAATACAACTCTGCCACGATTTGATTTTATGTCGCAGCTGGTGCGAAACCCGGCAGGACTGACCATGGGTGAATTATCACGTCGAATGATGGTGTCAGGGGGAAATATTTCCGGGATAGCATCGCAACTGGTTAAAGAAGGCTTGGTCGATCGCAGCACAGTGCCCGAAAACCGCCGATCCTTCATAGTAAAGCTGACGCCCCAGGGAAACGAGTTGTTTGCCAAGATGGCCATCGAGCATGAGCAATGGATTGTTGATTTACTGGGTCATCTGAAGCGAGAAGAAGTCGAGAATTTGATGCTGCTGTTGAAGCGGATCAAGCAAGCGATCTGAATAACCCTGGTATTGGCCCTGCGGTGGTGAATATTAGCTCGCCTTGAAAGGCCCCATGCAAACCCCAATTACCCTGATAGTAGTCCGCTACCCCCCTGTTGCGTGCTGCCTCTGATTAAGGGATGAGTGAGTAGATGCCCTGCGCGGTCTCCGGGTAGGGTAAATGTGCCTTTATGGGTTGTTTCACTGAAGACGTTGTCGCTGGCGCTGATGCGCCAGCAGCGGTATCAATATCATCAGGAAAGATAACAGGAACAGTGCCATTCCGGCCATGATGACAAGGTTGTAATCGTTTTGTTGTATTAGTGAAGCAGCAAAGGCCGGACCTGTGGCAAGTCCCAGCATCTGTGCGGCGACGGCATAGACCACGACCTTACCGTGTTGATCGAAACTTGCCATGGAGGCTAACAGGTAGGGATGGGTCATATTCCAGGCAAAATTGTATACACACACGGTAATCGCATAAACCAGGCTGGTAAAGGTTCCGAATAACCAGAAAAGCACCACGCCACCACCCAGAATGCCGATTGCCAGGGGCAGGGTTCGACCGAATCGGTTTCCGGCCAGCGCCGCAATCATGGCCCCGGCTATACCGAGAAATTGTGACAGCATTAATCCATTGGCAACTTCCTGTTCGGATACGCCACCATTGAGGCCTATCAGGAACAGGTAAGCCCAGATAACGCCTTGTGCCAGGAAGTAGGTGAACATGGCAAGCAATGCAAATATTCTGAGCCTATAGCTCAGGTTTACGGCATCATCTTCCACCTGTAACTGTTCTTCTCCTGAATCTGGCAGATGGGACAGAAACAACCAGCCACTGCCGCCGAAAACAGCGAAAAAAATGATGACACCATTCATGCCGACGGCTTCGAATGCCGCGGGCATACTCCATAATCCGAAAGCGCCGTAGGTGAGTACCCCCATAATCAACAGACTGAAATTACGATCAGCCTTGGCTGTGATGCCTATAATCGTAAAGGTCAGTGATACCATGCCACCCGATCCCAGGCCGGTAATGAAGCGCAGGGCACCAAAAGACAGCATACTAGTGGCCGTTAACGACACTAGATTGCCGAGCACAAATAGTATTAACGAGCACTTCAGGATCTTTTGCCAGCTATAGCGATGACCGCCAAAAGCCAGTAGCAGGGTGGTTAGTGCAATACCCCAGATTTCTGCTGAGGCGATATAACCAACCTCTTGTTCTGAAAAACCATAGAATTCAACCAGACCCTGCACGAATCCGGGTTGAACGATAAATACTGCGGCGCCGATGATCCCGAGATAAATGGTAGAGAACAGCGAGATACCACTGTTGATGTCTATCGCTGGGTTAATATTTGCTTGGCCCATGGGTAATTTCCGAATTCAGGATATACGTCATTCAAAGCAGTATATTGATACACCTGACTGATTTCCATCGGGTAGAGGCCGCTTTGTTAGTTCGGCTACATCTTTATTTGAGTGATGTTATAGGTTTTCCAATCCGATTCTAGGCTGCGTCAGGCTGGTGCCCAGGCTGGGCCATGGAAAAAGGTGTTAACTGGTTACAGGATTCGTAAATCGATAGCAGTCTGGGATAAGTGTTCATGTCGTGGCTAGCGCGCAGTGCATTGTAGATCTGTGGGATCAGATAAAGGTCGGCCAAGGTAATGCTATCGCCTTGACAATAGGGCTGCGCCAGTACCTGTTGCTCGAGAACTGCAAAACTGCGACTGAACCAGTTGTGTATCCATTGGTCGGTAGCGCCGCTGTCTACTGCCAGTTGTTCCTTTAAATAGGTTGTTACTGAAGGTAGGTTCAGCGGGTGAATCTCGCAAGCAATGGTCAGAGCCCACGCCTGGGTTTGTGCCCGTGCGATGGGATCATCTGGAAGCAGGGCAGGGCTCGGTTGAGTCTGTTCCAGATAGCTAATGATGGCACCCGATTGACACAGTACCTGGCCGTCGTCGGTTTGCAGGGCAGGAACAAGTCCGTACGGGTTGATCTTGCGATAGGAATCGCTGTTATGTTCCTGTCGGAGCAGGTTTATGGGTACGTATTGAAAGGCGATTTCCTTGAAGTGCAGGGCAATCCTTACACGGTAGGCCGCTGAAGATCGCCAGTAACTGTATAATTTCATCTTATCCCCTGGGATTTACTTGCTCTGGTGGATCTACCCAGCCGCGATCAACTGGTGGGGTTATATTGCGTGACGATTTGATCAATCTTGCCAAAGATACAGTTCCCCTGCTCATCCTGCATTTCAATCTGCACTCGATCGCCAAATGACATAAAGGGTGTAACGGGACTGCCATTGGCTATTGTTTCCAGGCAGCGCACCTCTGCCAGACAACAGGAGCCCTGTTGGCTGCCTTGGTTAGAGACTGTGCCGGAGCCAATGACAGTACCCGTCATCAGGCCTCTGCTTTTGGCAGCATGGGATATGAGCTGGTTAAAATTGAAGGTCATATCCACGCCTGCATTGGGTGCACCAATTCTGGACCCATTTAGGGTGGCGATCAAAGGCAGGTGCACCTTACCATCGTGCCAGGCGCTGCCAAGTTCATCCGGCGACACGGCCACGGGGCTAAATGATGTCCAGGGCTTGGATTGATAGAAACCAAATTGTTTTGCCAATTCTGCTGGAATCAGATTGCGCAGAGAAACATCATTACACAGTGCAATGAGTTTGATGTGCTGCCCAGCGTCTGCACAATTAACCCCAGCCGGAACATCGTCGGTAAACACGGTGATTTCCGCCTCGAAATCAATACCCCAGGCTTGGTCTTCTATTTCCACGTCATCACAGGCACCGATGAAGGCATCGGAGGCTCCCATATAGATAAGCGGGTCTGACCAGAAGCTATCGGGTAGAGCTGCGCCGCGGGCTTTTCGCACCAGTTCGACATGGGTAACATAGGCACTGGCATCGGCCCAGTGAAAACAGCGTGGTAGCGGTGCTGCACAGCGTTCAGCTGAAAACGGAAATTCATCAGCCAGGGTGCCTGCCTGAAGCGCGTCAAATCGCTGTTTCAGCCTGGCCTCGCAGTCGCCCCAGTTATCCAAGGCCAACTGCAGAGTCGGCGCGATATCCATCGCAGAAACGGCTCTTTGTAGGTCCCGGCTGACGATAACTAGATGACCATCCCGTTCCGATTTTAGACTGGCTAATTTCATAATACTTCCTCCGCTATTCAGTCAGACCCGAACTGTTTTTTAATGTCTTTCCAACAATCGATATAGTTGGTTTGGCGCAACGGGGTGTCCATTGCCCATTGGGTTGGTTGGATGATGTAACGGGATTCCAGCATAAAAGCGATGCTGCCCTGGTTATGATCCGGCACCAGTTCGGCCTGGCTTGCTTTCTCGAATACGGCAGCTTCAGGACCATGCGGGCTCATGGAATTATGCAGACTGGAACCCCCGGGTACAAAGCCATCTGGCTTGGCATCATACTGACCTTTGATTAGGCCCATATATTCGGACATGACATTGCGGTGATACCAGGGCGGTCGGAAGGTGTTTTCTGCAACCATCCAGCGAGGCGGGAAGATAACAAAATCAATATTGGCGACGCCCTCTGTTGCCGATGGTGAAGACAGCACCGTATAGATGCTGGGGTCTGGATGGTCGAAACTCACACTGCCCATGACATTAAAACGGGCAAGGTCATATTTGTAGGGGGCCGAATTGCCGGTCCAGGCGACTACGTCGAGGGGTGAGTGATCTAAACTTGCTCGATAAAAATGGCCGGCGAATTTACACAGCAGTTCCATTTCTTGGTCGATATCTTCATAGCTGGCACAGGGGTAGATAAAGTCACGATCATTGGCATAACCATTGGCGCCGACCGGGCCACGTTCAGGTAATACAAAAGGTGTGCCATAGTTTTCACAAACATAGCCGCGAGCGGTTTCGTCAAGCAAGTCGACAGCAAACTTGATTCCTCTGGGTATAACAGCGATTTCCCCTACCTGCAGATGCAGGCGGCCACATTCAGTGCGTAACAGTAGTTCGCCCTGTTCGGGGATGAACAGGTATTCCCCATCGGCACAATAAAAATAACGGTTCTGCATGCATTGGTTAATCGCATAGAGATGAATACCCATGCCATATTGGCCCATGGCATTACCATTAGTGGCAATGGTATTCAAACCGTCGATGAAATCAGTGGGTTTATTCGGGATCGCTATAGGGTCCCAGCGCAGCATATTGGGTGGAGTGATAATGTCGGTGACCGGGCCGGTGGTTACTGATGCCTGGGTGTAGGGGGTGTAATCACCCTGCACAACTGAAGGGCGAATTCGGTAGAACCAACAGCGTCTGTTATGTGCTCGTGGAACCGTAAATGCGGTGCTGCTGAGTTGTTCGGTGTATAGGCCTAGAGGTGCTTTCTGGGGGCTGAACTGTCCGATGGGCAAAGCGCCTGCAATGGCTTCGCTTTCATGCTCATTGTCGAATCCGTGCTGATATTTTATATCTTTGATGGATTGTCGTGTCGAAGGTCTGGATGCGTCCATACTGGAAATCTTTTGTGGGTTAGCAAAATCTTCGCTTATTTGCCCATGGGTTAGCAAATAAATAATGTACATGACGGATACTGACCAGAACTCGCCTTTGATGTTCTAGCCTGAAAACCGGGATATCAGTAGTTCGGTAATCTGCGCCTGCCCTAGGCAACATAGCTCCGTGCTAGGGCAGATACGAGCGTGGAATGCGTTTGGTTAAAACTCATTTATAGGCTACCCTGAGGTTCAGCGGCTCGGCAGAGGGACCTTAAAGTCGAGCCATGTTTGTGGCAATGCGTGTAATTGCCATGCGTGGTTAGTAACAGGTTTTAATAGTAGGTCTACTGCTGCCAATGGGTTACATTAAGCTGCAAGTTCTCTGCCTCGCTTTGATAAGGCGTAAAAATTGAAAACCGAATACTGGTCATCCCAGACAACGTTTCTTTTAGCCACCGTGAGCTGTTCGGTGGGGCTAGGGAATCTATGGCGCTTTCCCTATATCGCAGGTGAAAACGGAGGGGGCGCCTTTGTGCTGGTATATCTGGGGTTTGTATTGTTTATCGGAGTCCCGCTTGTTATGGCAGAACTTGCCATAGCGCGTCGCGGAAAAAGCAGCCCGGTGACAACCATAGCCCTCGTTGCCGAAGCTGAATCCGGTTCAAGGGGCTGGCAGTCCATAGGTTGGATGAGTGTACTTGGCCCTTTGCTGGCTCTGAGCTTTTATGCTGTTGTTGGTGGTTGGTCCCTGGATTATCTGGTAAAGGCGGCAACAGCGGATTTTAGCAACGCCAGCAGTGAACAGGCCCAGCAGATGTTCGCTACTCTCCTGGATTCACCGCTGCGCATGATCGCGTCTTTTTCGCTGATGATTGTGGGCGTTGCATTTGTGGTTGGTACCGGTTTGAGACGAGGGATTGAGAAAGTCGCTACCTTTATGATGCCTGCATTGGCCGTGTTACTTATCTCGCTTGCTGTGTATGCCAATATCGTCGGCTCTTCAGCGCAGGCCTGGCAGTTCCTGTTTGATGCTGATTTCTCAAAACTGACTTCCGAGGCCGTGCTGATGGCGCTGGGTCAGTCGTTGTTCTCCATTGCCATTGGCACCGGCGCATTGCTGGCGTATGGTGCCTATCTGCCTGATTATGTTTCGATTCCCCGAGCAGCCTGGACGATTGCATTGGCCGATACGGCAGCGGCTTTGATTGCTGGGCTGTTAATTTTTCCTATCGTGTTTGCATCTGATCTGGATGCGAGTGAAGGTCCTGGGCTGATTTTCGTCACTATGCCCTTGGCTTTTGCTCAGATGCCCGGTGCGCAGGTGGTTGGGCCCATGTTCTTCCTGCTGGTCTTTTTTGCGGCATTTACATCAGGCATCGGCATGCTGGAACCGTTTGTTTCCTGGGCCGAGGAGCGCTCGGGACTTGATCGTCGTAAAGCCGTATCAGTGACCGCTGTTTTGGTCTGGCTGCTGGGCCTGGCGGCGGTATTTTCGTTTAATATCTGGAAAGATTTCACCCCCCTGGACATGATCCCACAACTCGAGGGACGAACCGTATTCTCTATTCTTGATTACGGGGTATCAAATGTGATTTTACCGATTAACGCTCTCTTGATTGCGTTATTTGCCGGTTGGGCCATCAACAGTAGCAATATGCGGCGTGACATTGGACTGGAACAAAACCTGGGTTGGTACCTATGGCAGTTTTCGATACGAATCCTGGCGCCTGTCGCTGTCCTGAGTGTATTTTTATTTAACCTGGTGGGATAGGGCTTGTGGTTGAATGTGAGTGGGTATGGTCAAGTTCTGCTACAGATGACATCGCCCAATAAAGGTATTGTGGGCTTGATTCGGTCATGCCTGCCGATGTTGGTGAGGCGGTGCTTCTCCATGCTGTGCCCGCAAGCGCTGTAATAAACTGCCGTCGTCAGGAAGTTAAGCCGGATTGGCTTTACCCTGACCGGCCTTACCTTAAATCCGTTTGACCAGCATCGAAATTTTGCAGTATTTCGGTGCAGGCGGTCGCTTCATTTGCTCCTCCCAGAGTCATAATGTCCAGGAAGGTGGTGGTGGCAAAAGTCGCAAACCCGGGCACACCGTCCATGATAGTTGTGTCTACGATGGCATGCTCCACGGATAGCTGATAGGCGTTTTCTGGCATCAGGTGCTCGGCGGGGATGATGAACTGAGTTGCTGCGTAATCCAGATAGGGCATGTTCTCGAAAGGTCGTCCGCTATGTGAACGGCGCTTGCCGTGACAGTCGCCCATAATGACGAATACCAAGTCATTGACTATTCCCAAGGGATCCTGGTCGCCTTGTTTGAATTCGCTCCAGCTCACCTGAAGCGCCATATCCGCTTGAATCATGTGCGGTAAAACCCGTTCACCATCCTGGGATAAAATGATTTGTGGTGCATTCGGTATACGCGAGATGTTTGAGCTAGAGTTGGTCAGAGCGATGATTTGTTCGACCGCCCCGGTAGAGGGCGTATCGTAGCGGAAAATATAATGGCCATCCGGGTAGTGGTTTTCAAGTTCGCTCTCAGTTGCGTATCTGCCGCCGTGCATTTCAAGGGCATAGCCACTGTCTGTAAAGGCAATCGCGTCTGCAGGTCTGCCAGGCGTTAGTAATCCAGCTTGATTGATGACGCCGTTGGCCTGGATAAATATTTCTGCAAAAAAATGATAGTTGAGGGCTGCGACCTTGCCATCATCGAATTGTCTGAAGTTAGCGGTTTTACCCGCGACGATGAAAGTGATGTCTGTTTGGAGCTGGGGCGCTTGATTTGCAGCAGCGTCCGTGAGACTGGAATAGGGCACAGCCAGTGTTAACAGAAGGGTCGTAAGGTACTTGGGCTTCATTGTTTTTTCCTCCACCACCAGCTTGATTTATGACGACGTCTATTAGCTAGCTTATCATCGAGCCAGAGTGCCAGTCGACGCAGGGGAGAATTCGCGATGTTGCCCCAGATCCGGTTGTACCATCGACTGTAGTCTCGGTTAAAGGGACAGACGCGAATACAGATGGAGCAGTCGGTATTTTGATTGACCCAGAATTTGAAACATTTTTCCGCGTCAACAGTCCATTTTGTGACGCCGATAAGGTTGGAACGATTGTGTGTTTTAGGGCTCGGTGGTTCAAAGGGAATGGCTGCAGGGGGGCAGCCGTTGGCGCATCGATCGCAGATCTGGCAGAAGGCCGGGACACCTATTTTTTTTGGTGTGTCATGCGTTAGGGGTATATCAGTAAAAATCCGACCTAATCTCAGTCGCGGACCGAATTCCGGCGTGATTAGCAGGCTATGTCGGCCGACTTCTCCTAACCCTGCCTGTACCGCCAGTGGTATCGCCAGGGAGGAATCGTTCATGGTGGCATAGGCGCGATAGCCCAGGTTACGTATATATTGGGCTAAAGTGAGCAAAGTGAGTGCATCAAAGGAATAACCCATACCAGTGGCGCTCCCGGATAATGCTGACGGTACTGTTCTGGTAAGGTCCTCATCCATGGATTCGCCAAGAACGATAACATTGGCAAGGTCGTCAGGAATCTCATTGGCTTTACTGGCCAGGGTTTGTTCATTAAATATCCCGCTATACATCCAGCGTTCATCAAAGGCGCAGAAGCCGACCAGGTCTGCGCCGCATAATTTTGCGACTTTTCTTACATCCGCGCTAGCTTGGTCGGGGCTTTCGAAGGGATAGGGCTCTGGCCAGCCGGCTTCATGCGAGGAGAAATAGTCAAAGAAGCCTTCTTTTCGACCGGTATCTTGCCTGCGAATATCGCGCAGCACATTGGTTACATGCCATGTGGCATTACGAAGCGCATAATCTCTCTGGTTGAAGCCATCAGTCCGCCGAGATCGTGCTTCCGGCATGAAGTAGCCGTTAAAAAAAGCCTTGGCTTTATCTGATTGCACCTCGGTATCCCAAAGTGACCGACAATAGATATCGTTTTTCTGGTCAAATTGCTGGAAGTCTTCTGATAGGTCGAAACCGGTTAGATCATCGATTGGTTTTTTAAAGGGCATGTCAGGGTTCTTCCATATTGGCTGTGGTGAGTATTACCCAATGTTATAGGGGCATCAAGCAGGGCCTGGTTAAATTAGAGTCTCGATTGCAGGATGGCTGATGGACCATAGCAGGGTCGGTTTTAACAGGGTCACGACGGCAACGGTCTCCTGATAAAACCGTGATTTTTGGGCCTTAGGCTAACCAAGGGTATCTGAACCGTGGCCTGCTAGGTCTCGACTGAGAGCAAGGAATTATTACGTGTGGCGGTAGTTGATGCTGTCTTGTACCATCACTTCAGGAAAATAGTGGAGAATTCGAGATGGGACTTATTGATATAGCATCGACGTTGGCCGAGGTTCCTACCTTGCTGAAACTGAAAAAGGGCATGATTCCCAAAGGCCTGGATGTCAAAGACTGTTTTGGTGCGAGGGTTCAGGGTAATGCAGAACGTTACCCAAATCGTCCCGCTGTCTTGTTTGAGGATCAGGCAGTCACCTGGTCGGAGTTCAACGCGCAGGCTAATCGATATGCTCATTATATGATTCAGCAGGGCGTGGAGCGCGGTGATACGGTTAGTGTCATCATGGAAAACCGTATCGAATTTCTGGCACTGTTGGTGGGACTCAATAAAATTGGTGTCACTGCGGGACTTATTAATACGAATCTCACGGGCAAGCCGTTAACTCACTGTATTAAGGTGACGGATTCCCGGAAGTGCATATTCGGCAGTGAAATCGCCACGGCCCTGAATGAAGTAAAAAGTGAGCTCGATCTTGAAGAAGGGGAAGATTACTTTGTTATGCCTGATGGTGGAGAAGAAAATGCGACTAACTGGGCTAAGGATTTTGTAGCAGGTGCAGAGGATGTCGACAGCCTAAACCCGGCAGAAACAGCGCATACTAGTTTAGGCGAAATCGCGCTGTATATATTTACATCTGGTACGACAGGATTGCCGAAAGCTGCGGTGCTGTCCAATCGGCGTTATCTCATGAGCGCTGATATGTCAGCCATGGCGGGCTATAAATGTACGGAAAAAGATCGATTGTATATCTGTCTGCCACTTTACCATGGCACTGGGTTGATGGTGGGAGCGGGCGCTGCATTTACATCGGGTGCCAGTATGTTTGTTCGACGCAAGTTTTCGGCTTCCAATTTCTTAAAAGAAGTCCGTGAAAACAGTTGCACCTGCCTTGTTTATATCGGTGAGTTGTGCCGTTACCTGTCAAACACTGAGGCCAAGCCTGATGATCATAAAAACCCGCTTCGAGCGATGATGGGTAATGGCCTGAGGCCCGATGTCTGGAAGGGTTTTAAGCAACGTTTTGGAATTAAGCGAGTGGCCGAATTTTATGGTGCGTCAGAAGGTAATGTCGCATTTGCGAACCTGATGAATAAAGACTGCACGGTTGGGATGACCTCTGCCGAAGTGGCTTTAGTTGAATACGACGTCGACAATGATGAGATCGTCAGAGACGCCCAGGCGCGGTGTGTTCAGGTTGTTCCCGGAGAACCAGGTTTGTTGTTAGGGAAAATTACCGAAGATACCGTTTTTGAGGGCTATACGGATAAACAGGCAACTGAAAAGAAGATCCTACGAGACGTATTTTTAGAAGGTGATGCCTGGTTTAATTCCGGCGACCTGATGTCAACCGTGGATGTCGGTTTCAGCTTAGGCTACCCCCATTATCAATTCGTCGATCGGGTCGGCGATACGTTCCGCTGGAAGTCGGAAAATGTGTCTACTAATGAAGTCGGCGAAATTCTCAATGGCTTTGAACAGATTAAATTCTGTAATGTATATGGAGTTGAAATCGCTGGTGCGGATGGTCGAGCTGGGATGGCCGCAATCACGCTGGTGGATGGTCTTGAGGTTTTGGATGTGGTGGCATTTTCCCAGTACATACGGGCGCAGTTGCCTGCCTACGCCATCCCCGTGTTTGTAAGGATTCAGCCAGAAATCGATGTTACCGGAACCTTCAAGATGGTTAAGGGCGATTTGCGTAAGCAGGCCTATAACCTGTCTTTGTTCAGTGACCCGGTTTATGTGTTGCTGCCGGGTAAGACAGACTATCAAAGGCTGGATGAAGATAGTCTGGCAACCATCGAAGCCGCCCAGGCTGGATTTTAGGCTCTGCCACCGAGGATTAGGCAAGCATCCCTGGATGCTCGCATGCAAGACTATTTTAACTGCCTGCGGCAATGAATTGCAGTTGACATACGTTACCGGTCCGAGCATGTTGTCAGGGTATTGGAAGGAATAACCTGAATGAGTGTGAGTACCAGTGAAATAAGCGTTGGGCGCTATACCTTTGATGTGCGGCGAGCAGGCGATCAGGGTGAAGCAGTCATTTTGTTGCATGGTTTTCCGGAAACCTCGCATATGTGGATGCCGTTAATGGCAGCCCTGGAGACGGAGGGTTATCAATCAGCTGCTGCTGATCAGCGAGGCTATAGTCATGGTGCCAGGCCTGCTGATGTCACCGATTATGCCTACTCGGAATTAGCCGCAGATGTCATTGGCCTGGCAGACGCCCTGGGCTTTCAGAGATTTCACCTTATTGGCCATGATCATGGAGCAGGGCTTGGTTGGTTGGTCACCAGTCTTTATTCAGATCGGGTAATCAGCTGGACCGCGATGTCTGTACCCCACATAGATGCTTTCGGTCAGGCAATTGCCAGTGACTCCGAGCAATCCGAAAAGAGCCAGTATATCCAGTTTTTCCAGCAGCATGGGGCAGCCGAAGCGGCCTTTGCGGAAGATGACTATGCCTTATTGAAATCGGTCTGGGATAAATCAGGCGAGGCGCAGGTGCAAGAATACATGAGGGTGTTCCAGCAAGAGGGTGCTTTAACCGGCGCACTTAACTGGTATAGGGGATCAATGTCTGCAGATTCACCCAGGCAGCCCATTGGGCTGATAACCAACCCCACACTGATGATCTGGGGTAATCAGGATCAAGCCATTGGCAGGACCGGAATTGATGCAACGCCAGCATTGATATTAGGCTACTACAGGCTGGTCGAACTGGATGTTGGCCATTGGTTGATACAGGAGGCTGAGGATCCGGTAGTAGATGCTGTAATGACCCACTTGGAAACCTTTCCCGGGCCATGAGTTGGCTCATGATTAGACAGGTGCCCGCCGAGTTATAGGGTTTCCGTTCGCCTTTACACCACAGGTCATTGGCTGGTTGGATAGCCGGACAGCTCCCTGGGATGAGATTCAGTCAGCGGCCAAGAGGCGCAATAATCATTGGGTCGGTTGTTGCATAAGTGGGTAGATCGTTATCTGGCGTGTGGTTGCATAAAATAAGCGGAGGGGGTTGCTGTTTCACTGCGACGGTTAATTTGAATCAACCGCCGGATCCTGAGCGGCGAAGGATTACCTGGGAACGGCCTCGCATTGGTAGGGAAAAATATGGTCAACGGTAAGGTCACTTTTAATGTCAAGCTTGCTTATGGAATTGGCCAGGCAGGCGAGGGTATGTTTGGTACGGGGCTGAGTTTCTTCCTGCTCTTCTACTACAGTCAGATCCTGGGGTTAAGTCCTGGCCTGGCGGCTTCAGCCATAGGCCTCGCCGTCATTGTCGACGCGTTTTCGGATATTTTCGCGGGTTCTCTATCAGATCACTGGCAATCCAAGCTGGGCAGAAGGCACCCTTTTATGTATGCCTCTTTTCTGCCGTTATCGGCCTGTTTCTTTTTATTGTTCTTTCCATTGGTGACCACTGAATGGGCTTTGTTTGTCTGGTTGGCCGTCTTTACGAATCTGGCAAGAACGATGATGTCCCTTTATCACGTACCTCATATTGCTCTGGGTGCTGAGATAACAGAAGATATTGAAGACAGGACTGCTCTGGTAGCCTACCGGCAGTTTTTCGGTAATATTGGCGCTCTTTTTGCCCTGATATTATTCTTTCTGGTTTTTTCACCTTTTTTTAGAAGTGAAAATGCCGAGGGTCGTTTCGTACCTGAGGCATACGTGCCGTGGGCTTTGTGTGTCGCTGCGGCAATGGCCATCACCATATTTTGGAGTGCCTGGGGTACGCGAGGAGTTATCCCCTTTCTTCTCAAAGTTAAACCGCAGCCCAAGGTTTCCATAGTCACTATTTTTTACCGACTGTTCAGTGACTTCAAAGATGTAACTAAGAGCAGGAACTTTCGGTTCTTATTTACTGGCGTACTGGTCGTCTACGTTATGGTAGGTGTCACCGGAACCCTGGACATCTATATGTTCACTTATTTCTGGGAACTAGACGAAAATATTATTATCCCTGTCCTGGTCGCTTATGCTGTTGGTAATGCCCTGGGTACTTTTGCCTCGGTAAGGCTGTTTTCCAGATTTGGCAAGAAAGCCTGCCTCATTTTTGGTGGCCTTTGCTGGGCTTTTTTCCAGACCTTACCGGTTGTGCTGAGGCTGTTGGAGTGGTTCCCTGATAATGGTGATGCTCTGCTCATGCCGCTTCTGGTGGCCCTGAAAGTTATCCAGGGATTTTCCACAGCACAGGCCAATGTTGGTTATGGTTCGATGATGGCTGATGTATGTGATGAGCATGAATATCAGACCGGCCGCCGGCAGGAAGGTGCTTTTTTTGCAGCGGTTGCATTCTCGGCTAAGGCCACCAGTGGCTTTGGTGCAGTCATTGCGGGTTGGGCACTGGAGTTCATAGACTGGCCGGTAGGGCCAGAAATCAGAACGGCAGCCGACGTAGCACCTCAGACCCTATTGGATATGGGCATCTTTTACGGGCCCATTATTGCCGGGTTAGGATTCATCTCAGTTTTATTCTATACGGGTTATAAATTAACGCCGGAACGGCATGCCGAAATCCTTGTTGAACTCGCCGTTACAAGAAAACATGCTACAGATAAGATCAAGCATTAAATTCCAGTTTTAGTCTCAGGTCTGTGCCCACCCGGCATGGAAGAAAGGTTTGTGTTGTTACCTCGGCTTAAGGGCCTTTAGAAATCTGGGAATTTTCTCAATTTGTTTGATATGGTTAAAAAAAAGCAGATTGAAAAGAAGAGGTTGCCGCAATGGCTGAAATGCAGGAGGTTCTAGATCCCTATTCGATCCCTCTCGATGAATTTGATGTTTCTGATCCCCAATTGTATGAAAATGATGCGCACTGGCCCTACTTTGAGCGACTCAGGAAAGAGGCGCCTATTCATTATTGCAAGGACAGTCTGTTCGGTCCCTACTGGTCGATCACTCGATATGCAGACATCATGGATATTGAGAAAGATACCCTGACCTATTCATCGTTCCCAGCCGTTGTCATGGGGGACCAGGATCCGAAATTCACCGTCGAACAGTTTATTGCTATGGACCCGCCCAAACATGATAGTCAGCGAAAGGCAGTCACGGCTGCAGTGAGTCCCAAGAGCCTGAGCCAGCTTGAGCCCGTCATCCGCAGGAGGGTGGCCGGGATTATGAGCGAGCTTCCCTTAGGCGTAAAATTTGACTGGGTCGAACGGGTTTCCATCGAATTGACGACGCAGATGCTGGCAACGTTATTTGATTTCCCTTTTGAGAGACGTAGCAAACTGACTTTTTGGTCAGATATGGCAACTTCCAGTGAAGAAATTGCTGGTGATGACAGTGTCAGTGCCGTGGACCGCCAGGCTGCATTACAGGAATGCCTGGCTGAATTCACGGCGATCTGGCAGGAAAGGGCCCATCAATCACCGGTCGGGAAAACTGATTTTATTACCCTGATGGCACATTCCTCAGCTTTTGCGAACATGGGCCCTATGGAATTTCTGGGTAATCTGTTGTTACTCATTGTTGGCGGTAACGATACCACCCGAAATTCCCTATCCGGGGGTGTACTGATGTTAAACGAGAATCCGGCGGAGTACGAGAAACTGTGCTTAGATCAGTCGCTGATTCCCAGCATGGTGTCCGAGATAATCCGATATCAAACACCGGTAATGCATATGCGTCGAACGGCGGCTAAAGATACGCAATTCAAAGGGCATAACATTAAGGCAGGTGATAAAGTCATCTTATGGTATGTATCTGCAAACAGAGATGAAGCTAAGATAATGCGACCTGATGAGTTCATCATTGATCGGCAAGGGGTTCGAAATCATATATCCTTTGGCTTTGGCGTACACCGCTGCATGGGTAATCGTCTGGCGGAAATGCAGCTGCGAATTGTCTGGGAAGAAATCATGAAACGATTCAGGAGGGTACAGGTTGTCGATATACCTAAGCGCCTGAAATCAAATTTTATCAGGGGAATTACCGAGTTACCGGTGGTACTGATTCCACATTAACGGGTTTTCTCAGCGCGTAATCGTGCGCTTGCCTTTATTTAAATAGGGCCCATCAGGGGGGTTACACAATCCAGTAAGAATGACTTGTATCTGGCTTTCAAGTCTTCTACTCTGGGATTCCAGCTGTACAAAGAGCAAGCAGTGTCTGCAATTGATATCCCGCCCGCGCGAGTGGGAACCAGCGCCTACCCAGCAGGGGTGCCCAATGGCGTTAAGTTTATTTATGGTATTGGTGCGGCAGCAGAAGCGATTGTCGGTGTAGCATTTAATGCCTTCAACTTCTTTTTTTATACCAATATCATGGGTGTACCCGGTACCTTAGCCGGGCTTGCTATAACCATCGCGCTGGTTGTCGATGCAATTACGGACCCGCTGGTAGGGACACTCTCAGATCGATGGCGATCCCGGCTTGGCCGCCGCCATCCGTTCATGTTTGCTGCACCTTTACCGGTGATGCTATGCCTGTTCCTTATTTACAGCCCACCTGCGGGGTTCAGTAGTTTTACACTGTTTCTCTGGTTGACCGGATTGACCGTGATCATGCGTTCGGCGATGACCCTGTTTCATGTGCCGCATCTGGCCCTGGGGGCCGAATTATCGGCGGATTTTACGGAACGTACCCGGGTTATGAGTATTAATACCTTGCTGGGTTCGGTGGGTGGTTTTGGTACTGCCTTCATTGCTTATTCTTTTGTATTTTCTGCAACGCCCGAGTATTCAAATGGTTTGCTAAATCGGGAGGCCTATCCGACGTTCGCCATTTGGGCGGCCTGCGCAGGCGGTGTGGTCATGCTTTTATCAACCGCCCTAACGCTAAATCTTGTTCCCAGATTACCCCAGGTTGCGGTTGACTTACCGCGACTCAGTACCATGGAATTTATCCGGGATGTCCGCTCAGCGATGTCTAACCGCAACTACCTGATGTTACTGATTGGCTATTTATTACTCTCTGCGACACTGGGTACTCGAGATACCATTGGCTTGCATATGAATACCTATTACTGGGAATTACTGCCAGAACAGATTCGTTATTTCATGATATTTGGTTTGATAGCGCCAATAGTCGGTTTTGTTGTTGTTGCTCCATTGCATAATAGATTTGAAAAAAAACCGGTACTCATTAGCGGGCTCATAGCGTTACTCATTTTTGCAACGTTGCCTGTAATATTGCGCATTGCAGGCTATTTCCCGGCGAACAATAGCGATCTGCTAATTCCTTTTCTGATGGTTTTTTACCTGCTGACCCTGACCTTTGGGGTCATTTTGTTAATCAGCGCCATGTCGGCGCTTGCAGATATTGCTGATGAGCACGAACTCAATACGCATCGTCGACAGGAAGGCATTTTTTATGCTGCCCGTTCCTTTTTTGCCAAGGCCTCCTCCGGGCTGGGCCATCTGCTTGCAGGGATCGCAATCGATATTATTGATTTTCCTGTTGGCGCTGAGCCCGGTACTGTGGACCCGGAAATTATTTTCAGGTTGGGCTTGATTGACGGCCCCGTTGCCGTAGTGCCGGGTGTTATTGCGGTATTCTTTTATCTGAGATACAACCTGACCAGAAGGCGGCATACAGAGATCCAGGCACAGCTTAAGGCCAGAAGAGATCGATTATCCGGAGGTGCTTGCTGAGCGTATAGCTGACCGGCTAATAACAGGATGTGCTNCTGCAAGACGCTGGCTTCANGGNTGCCCTGGATCAGATTCAGGGCGGGCTTATNTCTTGTNTCAGGNCCNCTGGCACTTTACATTCAGCGTATAACAGTCAATGTGTGGAGAAGGNCATGATCAAGCTTGTTAGTCCCATGAAGCGAACGCCGGGCATGTCGGTTGAGGCATTTCGTCGATACTATGAGAGCCGGCACAGGCTAATAGGTGAGAAGTACCTGAAGGGTTATGCGAGTCGATATTTCAGGCAGTTTCTCGACCCCCTTCCTGATCNAGATGGCGTTCTTNGTGATCCCGAATACGATGTTATCCTGCATATCTGGTATCCTGANCAGGCAAGCTTCGCAGCCTGTGGTAAGAGATTAGCCGAGCCTGCAGTGGCNGCTGAGATTCGNNAGGACGAGAAAAAGTTGTTTGATACNCGATACATGCGTTCTTACCTGGTCGAGGAACACGAATCCGATTTCAATAGCTGATGTAGCGGTTTGAAGCCCTACNACAACGATGAGAGATGAATATGAATAATGACCCTTACNTNCTCATTACAGCTGATACCCACGCAGGTGGCAGTCATGAGCAGTATCGCGANTATCTGGAGCCGAAATACAGGGATCGTTTTGATCAGTGGCGCGGCGGTTATAAGAATCCATCNCAGGCGCATTATGGGAGTAAAAAAATGCGCAATTGGGATCTGGAAATTCGAAGCCGGGATCAAAATAGCCAGGGTGTTGTGGGTGAGGTTATATTTCCCAATACGGTGCCGCCTTTTTATAGGAAGAGCATTGTCACTGCCAGGCCGCCCGCCCCGAAAGACTATGAATTAACGCTGGCGGGTATTCGGGCCCATAACCGCTGGCTGAAAGACTTTTGTGCTGAAGATCCCGATCGACGTGCTGGTATTGGGCTGATTTTACCCAACGATTTTGATGAAGCGATCCGGGACATTGAGTTTATCGCTGAGGCCGGCTTGCGAGGTGGTGTTTTGTTGCCGCTTATTCCGCCCGATTGCACTTGGTTGAAACCACTTTTTGATCCCGCCTGGGACAAGATTTTTGCCGCTATCCAGGACCATGATCTGGTCATAAATCAGCATTCTGGACAGGGCTCACCTGATTATGGTAACTCCATGGTGGGTGAAGCCCTGTGGGTCACGGAAGTTACCTATTACTGCCAGGCTGGGTTCCGTCATCTGATTATGAGCGGGGTTTTCGAGAAGTTTCCTAAGCTTAAGTATGTTCTGACGGAATCCGGTTGTGCCTGGGCGCCGGCATTACTGGCTCAGATGGATCGGATTCACAGAGGCATGGCGGCTGGCGCCATTGGCGAACTGAACTATGGTGATCAGGAATGGGTATTAACTGAAACGCCGAGTTTTTATGCTGACCGGAATTGCTGGTATGGCGCAAGCTTCCCCAGTAAAGCGGATCTCGGTGGTATCCAGCAGATTGGCGTTGACAAAGTCATGTGGGGTAACGATTACCCGCACTATGAGGGTACTTTCCCTTACAATCTTGAGTCGCTTCGGCTTACCTTTGATGATGTCTCTGAACAACACCGAAGGAAATTACTGGGGCTGAATGCTGCCGGTGTCTATAATTTTGATCTGGAAAAGCTACTTCCGCTGGCCAATCGGTTTGGGCCAACCCCAGAACAGGTCAGCCAGCCACTGCCCAGGGAGGAAATTCCGGCTGATTCAATGTGTTATCTGTTTCAGGGGGCACGGGCCGGTAGTTGAGGGCTAAGGGCAATGCCGGAACATAAGTCGCCAAAGAAAATATAAAAGGAGGAGATTATATGCCCGTTCCAGCCGGTATAGGCATCATTGATACCATGATTGGCTTTCCAGCCGAGGATTTTGCTATGTACGACTTTATTCGTAAGCAATTGAAAGATCCTTCTGCGAAGTTTGATTTCCCAGTTGAGTATATGTTTAAGCAGGTCCCCAAAGAGGTGTATGGAAACAATCAGGACCCTATTGCTGTGACCCTGGGTGAAATGGATAAGTACGGTATTGAAGTGGGCTTGATCGGGGTTGGTGGTGAAGTGTCAAGAAAAGCACTAAGTCGCCACCCGGACCGATTTATAGGCCAGGGTTCTGTTGACCCGAATAAAGGTATGGAGGGCGTGCGTGATATGGTGCGCCAGTATGAGGAGTTTGGGGTAGCCTCTTTTGGCGCATTCAATGCGGGCTATAACCCACAGGTGGGTATTAATGATGCCAGAATGTATCCCATTTATGCCAAATGCGTTGAGCTAGATGTGCCCATTTTTTCCTGTGTTGGCGTGCCCGGACCAAGATTTCCTCTGTGGCCACAGAAGGTCGAGCTGCTTGATCAGGTCATGTATGATTTTCCTGAACTGGTTTTTGTTACCCGGCATGGTTGTGAACCCTGGGAGGATCTGGCTGTAAAGCTTATGTTGAAGTGGCCTAATCTGTATTACTCGACCACGGCGTTTGCACCAAAGCACTATCCGCAGGCCATCATTAACTATGCGAACAGTCGGGGTGCTGACAAGATAATGTATGGCGGTTATTTCCCTATGGGGTTGAGTGTGGAGCGGATCATGACAGACATGCAGGGGCTGGCGCTTAAAGACGAGGTCTGGCCGAAGTTTCTGCGCGAAAATGCCAGGAAGGTACTGAAATTAAGTTAACTGGGATTGATCTTAATGGTGCCGGAAGAAACGACTGATTTAGCGCGTGTTGATCATCATAAATCAGGGATGACCGCATTGAACGCAAACAGTCCCAAGTGCCTGGTGCAAGTGCAATGGTGTTATGCAATGGTGTTATGGAGGGGTCTATGACAGATAAGGATTTTTACGCTAAACGCAATCCGGTTACCGGTGAGTTCTATGATCCTCGTATGCAACCGCGGTTTACCGAATTGGCCACGTTTATGCGTGCACCGGTTGCCGATGATTTAAGTGCCATTGATATTGGTTTGATTGGTGTTCCCACTGATCTAGGGGTAACCAACAGAGCTGGGGCGCGACACGGGCCCAGAGAGATCAGGAATGCATCAAGCTTGATGCGCACCTTTAATATAGAACGTAACATCAATCCTTTTGAATTGTGTAGGGTTGCCGATTTGGGGGATGTTCCGTTTGACGATTGGTATAACCTTGACCGGCAGATAGAAACAATTGAACATTTCTACAGAAAAATCAGTGCAGCCAACGTTATACCCTTGTCTGCAGGTGGCGATCATTCCATTACCTTCCCAATTCTCAAGGCCATTGCCAGCGAGCCGTTGGCACTTGTCCACATTGATGCACATACTGACACCTGGGATGAGATGTGGGGTTCGAAGTTCCATCATGGCGCACCCTTTCGTCGCGCCGTAGAGGCGAATTTAATTGACCCCACCAAGACGGTGCAGATCGGTATTCGCGGCGGCCAGAATTTTGCTGAAGGCCTGGAGTTTTCAAAAAACAGTGGCATGCGAGTTATCTTCATTGAGGAGTTTTCAGATCTTGGCGTGCATGAGGTTATAAAAGAGGTGCGACGGGTTGTCGGCAATCATCCGGTTTACCTGAGTTTCGATGTAGATGGTCTCGATCCCGTTTATGCGCCTGGCACAGGCACGCCGGAAGTGGGTGGGATCACGACTTTAGAAGCGCAGCGCTTGCTGCGAGGTCTGCACGATTTATCGTTTGTTGGTGGTGATGTCGTTGAAGTGGCGCCTCCCTTTGATCCGACAGGTAATACAGCGCTGGTAGGAGCGACCATGATGTTTGAAATCCTGTGTCTGCTGGCAGTCGCACATTGTCAGCTAAACGCTTGAAGTAATGCAAATAGCTGTTTCACCTGTGCCATTGAATTCGGTGTTAGCGGCAAGTCTTCTGACAGTCATTGGTGCAGCATGCTTTCTGGGTACGCCCGTTATTCTGGCTGCGGCCGTGGGTGATCTGGTTTTGTCAGAAACGCAGGTCGGTGTACTGGGCTCCGCCTTGCTCTCTGGATCTGCAATTTCTGCCGTGATGTCAGCTTTCCTGGTGCGCAGGTATCGCTGGAGCTTGCTGGCCTTTATGGCACTGCTGGTCGAAGCGAGTGGTTTTCTAGCGGCCTCTGTTGTTGATACCTTGCCGGCAATTCTATTGCCTATCTGGTTAGCAAGTTTCGGTGGAGGAGCACTGTATTCCCTGGCAATGACGGTATTATCAGATCATCCCCAGGCTGTTCGGCTGTTTGGTTTTGCGATATCTGTTCAGGTGGCTTTTCAGGTATTAATGTTACTAAGTATGCCCTGGTTTATGGTGCCTGGCGGATTGGCTGACTGTCTGTATGCCCTGTTAGGCCTGTGTGTAATTGGGGCGTGCTTGATTCATCTGTTACCGGCACAGAGCGCTGGCTCAACTAATCTAGATACGATGTCGGTTGCAGAAGTGCTCAATCAGCCAAAGGCTTTGCTCTGCTTGATGGCGTGCCTGGTTTTTTTTATCAGTATTGGCGCTGTGTGGGCTTATCTGGAACGTCTGGGTACATTATCCGGGTTCGCGGCGGTGCAATTGAGCCAGGTTTTAGCCGGTGGTGTCGCCATTTCCATTCTGGGTTCGATAACAGCGGTATGGCAGGGGAGCCAATATGGGGATTTATTACCTCTGGGAGGTGCGAGCGCTGGGATGCTTGCTGCGGTTGTAATGTTGCAGGTACCCATGTCCATGATGCAGTTTTTTGTAGCTTTCGCTATCTTTAATTTTTTCTGGAACTATTCGCTTAGCTATCAATATGCCGCTGTCGCTCGAATTGACTCGAGCGGAAGGTATGTAGCGGCAACGCCAGCTTTTCATTCAATAGGCGGTGCCGTCGGCCCGCTAATTGCGGCAGTTTTTGTCACATCTGAGCAGCTGATTGCTGTGAATGTTGTTGCTGGTATTGCTTTGCTCATCAGTTTCACGCTGTTTTATATGGCGTTGAGCACGCGGCGTCACGCTTGAAACTGGGCTGTATTCATTGGCAGCTAGTAGCGCGGCCCATCAGGGTCTCCAGGATAGTCAGTAATGGAGATAGCGCTGTACAGGGTGGCATAAGGGGTTTATTTGGCCCCTATGGCTGGGTAAATTTCCAGTTTTTGAGGTGAGCTTACTTCAGCTTTCAATGAGAAACCATTGGTGGGTAATTGAAGTGTTGGTGGATTCCATGAGATAGTCAGGTTTTTTCGTCGAGCCACCTCTAAACTCGTCAATTATGGCATGTTGAGCGTTCTTGCCAGACCAACTCAGCCATTTATTCAGGGAAGATTAAATATGAGCAATGCCGACGTTATTATCGAAATACTCGAGCAGGAAGGCGTCGAGTACTTGTTGGGGTTTCCTAATAACCGGCTTTTTAATTCAGCGGCCTCGCATTCTATCAGGCCTATTATTGCCAGAACGGAAAGAGTC
>NZUN01000049.1 GCA_002697205.1 Gammaproteobacteria bacterium | reverse complement strand
TAAGCCCATACCAGCTAAGGCGCCAAACAATAGACTGCATGCAAAGGCAGCTAACAGTCGATAATGAAGAACCAGGCCAGCGTAATGAAACAGTCGATTACACGTCCATGCGAATAAACCGATGTGCAGCCCGGAAACCACAAATAAGTGGTGGGTACCCGTCGCTGACAAGATGCGTCGATGATGATAGGTCAACTGACTGCCATCACCTATTGCCAGAGCCAATAGAAGCGGTAAAACATTACTGTCAGCAACAACAGCTGTTATCCAGGTTTGGATAGCTGCGCGATGACAATCGAACTGATACCAGAAACACTGGTTTTCGATAAAACGAAAATCACGGACAATGCCGACGGCCTGGATACCCCTAAAGAACAACTGGTCTTCGTGATTACCAAGGCCATCATTGATTTTTGCCTTTACGGGCTGAAATTGCAGATGCAGTTCAAACCGGTCACCTGTGCTTATCTTCAGCCCAGGCTGGTACCAGTGCACTTTTAACAACCGGGTCTTGGGCGCGTCTGGCATCTGCTCATCCAATTTAAAAACGAATCCAGCATATGCCGGCGTATTTGATGGCAAGCCCTGCACCCTACCCGATAACCAGGAAGTCGAACCGATTAATCCAGCCGGTATAAGCGCTTGAACAGCTTGATCCATGGATTCAAGAAAATACACTGTCGCTACCATTATTACGCCAAGCAGCCAGAGCTTTTTTGAAGATAGCAGGAACATGCCCAGTGGAAGCCCTGCTATCAACAATGTCCATTCGGGTAGAACCGGCAATGATAAGATACTGAAATTGATGAGCAAGAGTGTCAAAGAAAGCCTGAGCATGACTTATTTTTGCAATGAGCCAGCGGCGATGTTGTGAGCCTTATGCCATCCTCGACCGAGGATAAATATTATTTGCCAATCTCTGTTTCTTTCTGGGATAGGGATATAGATAATAGGCACCCTAGATGGGGCGCTACCATGTGGCTGAAAAAATACTTACCGAAAAGATCGGAACTGGAAAAATCGCGGATACTCAATGCCCTGGGCTCGATCATCTTTGAACCCAATCTCTGGCACTTTAATCGCCACTCTGTTTCCCATGGCGTTTTAATCGGTTCCATCTGTTGCTTCCTACCCATTCCTTTCCAGATGCTACCCTGTGCTATTTTATGCGCCCTCCGAAAGTGTAATATTCCCGTTGCTATTGCCATCGTGTGGATCAGTAATCCCCTGACCATGGCGCCCATGATGTACTTCGCCTACCGACTGGGAACCTGGCTAACCGGAACAGGCACCGACCTCGGTACTATTGAGATCAGTTTCCAATGGCTGGGGTTACGTCTGGCGGAGATCTGGCAGCCGCTTATACTCGGCTGCTTAGTCTGTGGGTTAAGCATGGGGCTGGTTGGTTTCATCGCGGTAAGAATTTACTGGCGACTGAAAATCAACCGTTATCAAGATAGCCGAAAACAACGGCGAAACAAGCCTCTAGCATAGAACAGTAGCTGTGGAAGCATGACCTGCTGCAACTGCCTGAGGCAGGATAGCACCGGTACTGACAGCGATGGCCAGCACACAGATAATCACCATATCTAAAAACCTGAGCTCTGTTGGTACCTGGTTAAAATAACTTCCTGCCAGGAAATTAAAGTCGAACACAGCCTCAATTAAACTCATCACTTCAGGCAAGAACAATGTCAGCGGAATTCCGAGCAGGATTCCTATGAAAATACCTGACAAACTCAGCAGAAAGCCCTGAAAGAGAAAAATTATCATTAACTGGCGTCGGCCCAGCCCTAGATTGAGAAGCAAAGCTAACGCTGATTTTTTCTCACGGATCATGATTCCCATGCTGGCGACCAGGCTCAGCGATGCAATCACCACTATCATGGACAGCAGAAGAAACATCAGCACTTTTTCCATCTGTACTGCGTTGAAGAAATCTCCATGAGAATCTGTCCAACTCTGCAGCGTAACACCCAGATGATTTTCCAGCGCCAACTGCACGCGTTTGGCCCGCAAGGGTTGGCTAAGCAGTAAACGTGTGGATGCCTGTAGCAGGCCCAAACGACTTTTCAAATCCTCAACATCGGTAAAAGCCATCAGGTAATCAGGTTCAGCACCCAGTTCAAACGTGCCTGTCAGGGTGAACGGCAAGGTTCTGGGCAGCAACTGCCCTGTGACCGCATCAATGTCAGGAATCACCAGCAGCAATTTGTCACCGATATCTAATCCCTTTAGCTCAGCGAGTCGCCGACCTANCATGATACTGGCTTCATGGCTGGTCAGTTGATCCCACGANCCGGANACGAGGCTCGCAAATAAGAANGGATTCTTATCAGACCGCGGCATCTGGATACCCTGTAGACTGAGAAATTGACTATCCTGGCCAACCACAAGCAAGGCTGGTATTTCAAGGAANANTTCAGCAGCAATTATTCCATCCAAGTGCCCCGNGCCCAAGGTTCTACGTATCTCATCAATCTGTTCTAGNTCAGTTTCGATGGGCATAACCAGATGTGGCACCACNCTNAGCAATCTCGACTTCAACTCCCGGTCAAAACCATTCATGACTGACACCACAACGATCANNGCNNTAATACCCAACGCCATGCCAAGCACNGATGAAACCGATATAAACCTGAGATAGCGATTATGGCCTTTNCCNAGAATACCCGCCGCCAGAAACCGCAGGCCAATCTCGATCGCCAGCCTGTTCATCCCGATCATGATGTCAACAAACCNTTANTTACTGAAAATTGACCNCCGGCCTGCCTGTTTATTCCCTTCATGATGTTAACAGACCATTACTTAACGCTAACTGGCGGCTCGCCCGCCCCGCCAGTTCTCGGTTATGGGTAACAACGATCAGTGCAATACCGTGTCTTTCACTTAGTTCAAACATAAGATTACTGACCTCATCGGCTGTCACTTCATCAAGATTCCCAGTGGGTTCATCTGCCAGCACACAACGCGGTAAATGCACCAGCGATCTGGCAATGGCAACTCTTTGCCTTTCACCGCCGGACAATTGGCTGGGATAATGGCTAGACCTGCTAGCCAGACCAACCGAAGTCAGCATTTTACCAGCTTCAATTTCAGCCTGTATTCTATTCAAGCCGGCTACCCGCAAGGGCATAGCCACATTTTCTATCGCATTGAATTCCTTTAACAAATGGTGGAATTGGTAAATAAAACCTAGTTTCTGATTACGTAATCTGCAGCGTTGCGTCTCGCTCAGATCGAACACTGAAAGACCATCAATCAGCACATTGCCTGCATCGGGGCCATCGAGACCGGCTAATAAATGCAGTAAGGTACTCTTACCGCTCCCGGATGCTCCGCTTATAGCAACAGTCTCGCCTGCCTTAATCTGTAGGCTGACATCGGTCAGAACCACAACAGGCGCCTGCCCTGGAGTTTCAGCACCATATTGCTTGCGTAGATTCGAGGCGCAGAGAAATAAGTTATCAGTCGACATGTAAAGCCTCCACCGGATGAACGAGACTAGCTCTTCTTGCCGGATAAATTCCAGTAACAACACAAATCAAGAAAGATATCAGCCCAACATAGGCAATATCCTCTGGCAATATCTGAACAGGCAGGTATTGAATAAAATATTCCTGTAACAGATTCAGTTCAAAATAACGGTCTAGGGCCTGATAGAGTGGTTGTATCAGCCAAGCAAATAACACCCCCAGTAAAAGCCCTAGTAAAACGCCAATACTGCCCATCAGGCCACCACAGCACATAAAGATAAAACGGACCTGTTCCGGTGTGCAGCCGAGCGTTCGCAGTATGGCAATGTCAGCTCGCCTTTCCTCTACTGAAATGACCAGGCCGGACATGACATTAAAGGCCGCCACGGCAATCAGCATGGACAGCAGCACGAACATGGTTCTCTTCTGTAAAGCGATAGCATCGTATAAATTGCCCTGACGATGAGTCCAACTGTAACCCATCAGACCTGCCTCGGGTTGTATATAATAGAGTTCGTGTAGCACCTCAGCCACCCGGAAAATATCTACCAGCCGTAATCTGATCCCGACCTGGTGATCAGGGCCGAATAATCGCTGTGCATCGCTCAGATGCATATAAACCATGGACTGATCAATATCCGCATTGGTTTCAAATACAGCCGCTACCGTAAAACGCTTCAGCCTTGGACTGGCTCCGGCCAGCGTCATGCGTATCTGGGGTAGCACCAGGGTCACCGAATCACCAATGTTAACGGCCAGCGATTGAGCAAGATCAGCGCCCAGGGCAACCCGAAATGAACCTGGCGCCAGTTCCGTCCATAGGCCTTTAACCACATATAGGCCAATTTCACTGACACCCTCCTCTGCAATCGGATCAATCCCTGATATTTGTATACCCTCAACCGCACTTACTGACTGCAGCAAACCATTACCCTCAAGCAATGGCGCTAATGCCAGTACAGATGGATTATCACTAATCAATCTGACGAGATTACTGTCTAACGTCGGCCGGTTCTGATACACAACTGCGTGCGGAACCACCGACAGCACCCTTTCACGCATGGCCTGATCAAATCCGTTGATAACCGATAACACCAATACCAGAATAGCCACACCCAGCGAAAGGCCTAACAGGGATAGCAAGGCGTTAAAGGGTGGTAATCGCCGTCGGCCATTATGAAAACTGTAGCGGAGTGCAATCGAAAACCGCCAATCTAAGAACATTACTGAGCTCCACCGAATTAATATCTGTTGTTCACCCTTGTTGAACCTGCCCTCTGGCAGTGTTCATCTTTAGTCCTTTACCAGCCGTGTACCAGCCCTGCGCCGGCTGATAAGACAAAGTTTCTGCACCGAGCGAACTGTTGCGTTACAATAAGCCGGCACAGGAAATCTATAATGAATAATATCGACAATCGAGACTATTTTCGCCTATCTGACAAAGTTGATGCACAGTATAAGCTGATATCACCCGATCAGGTTGCATCAGGAACAACCGAACAGCACTTTTCAAATGCGGCTGAACTCAGTGTATTCAAGAAGTTATATGCACTGGACATGGAAAACCAGGAAATTCTGCGAGGACTGGACAGCCAGAATCATTTACTCGGGAATTTTCTGACTAATATTAGCCATCGTGTTGATCTAATCAGCCAGAAAGTCATCTTAAATGATTATTGGGATGCAAACGCATTGTCACCCAACATCAGCGAAGGTGGTTCCTCATTTAAAAACCACCAATACCTGGCATATGATACCAAAATTGCTCTAAAGCTGATCTTTACGGAGGCCATGCTGGATATATTCTGTTATGCCCAGAGTCGAAACTGCCAGAAAGAAGAAAACAGTGACCTTTATCGCACAGGAGTCGCGTTTATCGATCCCAACCCAATTGATAGAACAATTATCGCCGGTCACATCCTGCGCCAGCAATTGCATAGAGCGGAACTTGAGAAAGACAATGAAGCGAGTGAAGCGCCATGATTATAGTGCTCAACCCCAACATCGATGCGACATCAGACCGCTATCAGCAGATCACCTCTTATCTTAATCGATTCTCAGAAGTGCAGATCCAAAGCCATCAGGTCCAGGGCCATCAGCAAAGCCTGACTGAGCTTTATCTGCTTGGTAACACCAAGCAACTGAGTCTTGAAGAAATCTCTGGCCTTGAAGGCGTTGACCGGGTCATTCGAATTTCTGAAGAATATCGTATACTAGGTCGTCATCAGGACCAACAGAGATTAACCGGCTTTACCTACAATGACATCGAATTTTCGCAGGATAGCTGCCATGTTTTTGCAGGCCTATGCGCTGTAGATACCCGCGAGCATGTCGAAATCATGATGCGAGCACTGCAGTCACACGGCCAGGTCTGTACTCGCATGGGCGCTTACAAACCCAGAACCAATCCCTATTCTTTTCAAGGACATGGGAAAGAATGCTTACCCTGGGTATTTGAATTAGCAGGTCGCTTTGGGATTAAGGTCATCGCCATGGAAATCACCCATGAAGAACAGATCAATGAAATTCAGACCGCCCTGGCAAAAACCGGCNACCCGACAGGTGTCATGCTCCAGATCGGAACCCGGAACACCCAGAACTTCGAATTGTTAAAAGCNGTGGGAAGACAGACNGAACTGCCGGTTCTATTCAAACGTGGCTTTGGAGTGAGCTTAAATGAATCACTAAATGCNGCTGAATACCTGGCCAGCGAGGGTAATTCCCGTGTTATTTTCTGCCTCAGGGGCATGAAAGGAGAAGGCGGGGCACCGCATCGTAACATGGTTGATTTTGCCCAGGTACCACTCATAAAGCGGCTGACCAGGATGCCNGTCTGTGTGGATCCATCCCATTCGGTTGGCGGCCGGGGCCGTTCCCCTGAAGGCATTCTGGAGGCNGTACATGCAGCCGCNCAGGGTATAGTAGCTGGGGCCAATCTAGTGCTGGTGGATTTCCACCCTAANCCGAGTGTTGCNCTGGTTGACGGCCCGCANGCCATGCTGATGGATGAATTACCCCAGTTCCTTGANGATATGGCAGCATGCCATGAATTTTATCAGAGCAGGGTTGCCATCTGGGCCCANTAATTGGCTNTTCAGGTGGCCGTGTAAGCAGCCAGTTTGTCCGATCTCAACGTCTTAAGTCCTGACCCAGTCTTGANAATGGCTAATACGGCTAATTGCTGCCTGTTGGCAAGCTGCAGGCCCATGCCTGCACCCAGAACANAGATTGCCGTTGCCCATGCGTCGGCAAGCATGGCTGATTCTGCTAGCACNGTCACAGACACCAGCGAGTGATCTATCGGATAACCGGTCCNGGGATCNATAGTATGNGAGTAGCGCTTACCNCCCTGTTCAAAATAATTTCGATAATCTCCCGAGGTCGCCATGGCCATATTCTGCAGCGGTAAGTTGGTATAAATANCGCGCCCCAGNGCGCTGGGTAACTCAATGCCAACCTGCCATGGCCGNTTCCCNGNTGCCCTACCCGAAGCAAACAATTCTCCGCCTATTTCCACCAGAAAATCNTGGTATCCNTGCGCCCGCAAAAGTCGGCTCAACTGATCCACAGCAAAGCCTTTAG
The DNA here is from genome assembly GCA_002697205.1 of Gammaproteobacteria bacterium. Lineage (GTDB taxonomy): Bacteria > Pseudomonadota > Gammaproteobacteria > Pseudomonadales > Azotimanducaceae > UBA9926. The sequence goes on along the minus strand of NZUN01000049.1, from coordinate 32,896 downwards.
CTATGGCTGACAGATCAATATAAAGCGCTTTTCTCTTGCGAATGAGATAATTCCCTGGGTTAACCTCGAGCGCCTGATAGCCCACNNTCTTCCTGGCCATTTTAACGGCCAGGGGGCTCGGCACGGCAGGAAAGCTGGCCTCGGGACCAAAGCCCCACAGATTCACCAGAGCACCCACAGTCACATCAAAGGCACCGCCGNTGAGCTCNGATAACACCTGGCTTGTNCGAAGGACTCGATGAAGGTCGGGATGCACTGCAAACGTCTCGCCTACNGACTGAGCATTGAATTGAGANANTTGTGACGCCGTATCATAGGTAGACATCAACCGGTTAATCCGNATCAGTTCCGTGTTNATCTGATCCTGCAGAGCCTGGTACTTCACNGGTTGGCCCAATAACGACTGCTGGTTGACAACAACCGAGTAGGTTGTTCCCATGGTTTTTCCAGCGAAACGGANTTCTGAGCTTCGNTGGTCACAGCCGGTCAAAACCAGCATGAAAAGNAANNTAATCAGAGGCATAACCGAACCATTGATCTAGGCAATTCNGNTATCATAAACGATCATCNAAGAACGAATGGCACTTTAATGAACCTGTCAATGAAACGCGTCAATGAAACACGTTNTNCAGCTAACCGGTAGACTGCCCTGGCAGACACCCTGCCCCGCAGCAGCCTACCGTTGTCTGAATACCTGGCCAAACGNGGCCCNGGCTAACCGACTACTNCGTAAATAGCTTAACAATGATAACCCAGCGATAATANCTAAAGTACGCTAAGGTATAGCAAAGGCAAAACCTGAGGGCCGTGACCAAGGTCACTAAACAGCGTNCCAACAGAACAGCTGCNGCAGAAGCCCTGCAATAGAAAAGGTATGCGATGATTACCCCNCAACGATTGAGCCTGGCCAGACTACCAACTCCGTTACAGCCACTGGATCGCTTGTCAGAGNCCCTGGGTGGACCTCGTATCTGGGTTAAAAGGGACGACCTGACAGAATCCATAGGCTCAGGCAACAAAATNCGAAAACTTGAATTTGTCATGGCTGAGGCATTGCAGACCGGCGCNTCGGTGGTCATAACCAGTGGTGGCGTACAATCGAACCACTGCCGGACAACCGCACTGATCGCAGCNAAACTCGGCATTAGCTGNCATCTGATTCTNCGTGGAAGGCCTCCTGCCTCAATCGACGGAAATTTGCTCCTGGACGAATTNCTGGGCGCGACAATTTCCTATGCCANCGCGGCTGAATTTGCAGANCTGGACGGCCTCTATGCCANAACTGAGCANTCCTACCAAGCNCAGGGCATNCNTACCTACAGTATCCCTATCGGCGCGAGTAACCCACTTGGTATGTGGGGTTATATCAATGCGGCTGAAGAACTCAAGACAGATTTTGTCAAGCACAGCTTTGAACCAGATTACGTACTTTCAGCAATAGGATCTGGTGGAACACTGGCTGGTTTAATCGTGGGCCAGCAATTGTGCCAACTACCCGGCAGGATCGCCGGTTTTAACGTTGCTAACGATAAGTCGTTTTTTCACGATAAGATAACATCGGATATCGCTANCTGGGGTCAGGTTTTTGAAAAAAAATTACCCCCGCCANCCATCCATATCANGGAGGGCTATGTGGGCCCGGGCTACGGTATCGCTGGCCCGGAGGTGTTTAATTGCATCCGACGAGTAGCAAAACTGGAAGGTTTAGTTCTGGACCCGGTATACACCGGCAAAGCATTTCATGGCATGCTGGAGAGTATCGNCAAGGGTCTGCTGGATAACANCNGCAATATTGTTTTCCTGCATACTGGCGGTATTTTCGGACTCTTCCCGCATAGAGACTTGTTCACCGGTGCCGATTCACCCCAGGCCTGATTTATGATTGAATAGGCGAAACCATGCGGCACATATTATGAAATATCTGAAATGNTTTATTGTTTTCCTGGGCGTCATGTCGTTCTCTGCNTGCAGCTGGCTCGGTGGCAAATCGTGTGACAGCGNGCTTGATCCCACCTGCGANCCAACAGTTACCACCAATACCNANCAACTGCAGCCCAGATGGTACTGCCAGGGTCATATTGCAACACGCAACTGGTCNTGCAGTCACGACNCCTTTNCTNCTGNAAAGCCNGTCGGGCAATTCGCCGGAGTAGCAGCGACTAACNCATTCAAGNCTGCAANNCTGCCGCTATCCGCTAAAAAGGACAAAGCCNNCGCCAGCTNCAGNGCCATTGCNTCANCTGGAGCTGCTAGCCAGNNAAAACGTGANTTCGAGTCNNCCNCCAGCAAAACAAGTNCTGGGGCAGCGACAAGCCAATTGNCAGCGGGTTCACCCGAATTACCCTCTCCCCCTGCCTCTACCCTAGCCNNGAGTGAAACTGAAGCGACTTCAGCACCCNTTGAAGNANATGAAATTGCAGATATTTTCCAANCTGATACCACTAAGGCAGCACAAAGGCCGCNATCAGGGGATGCGACCTATGATCGCTTCATCGACNTGCCCAGCGATAATTTCGCCATCCAATTGCTGGCCAGTAAAACCCTGAAAGCAATCAAAGAATTAGCAGCACGCGTTGATTTATCAAATCCCANCATTCTAAAAATTGAACTATTNGCCAATCCGCTATTTGTACTCATACTTGATACTTTTAATAGCTATCAGCTGGCGCAGGATACCAAACAGGCATGGACCGAAAAACATGGNAACCTAGTCGACCCNTGGATACGAACCGTTGGCTCCCTGCAGGAGTCAATGCTACCCATCNGTTCTCCGAATTAAATTGGCGACCGAGCATCCAGCTAGAAANCTTCCCNGTGTCGATCGGATACTGCAGGATNCCCANGCGACAAAACTGATCAATACCTATGGCCGCACGGCATTAACAGCCGTCGTCCGCATACTACTGAAAAACTGGCGGGACAATATCAGCGNCCAGAACAGGGATCCACCNACGCATTCGGTCCTGCTAAAACAGGCCGCAGATTATCTTGCCAGGCGTAATTATGGTCTGAGACGCCTCATAAATCTAACTGGNACAGTGATTCATACCAACCTGGGCAGAGCCGCATTACCCGACGCTGCAATTAAAGCCATGCTAACAGTGGCGGCAAACCCTACGGACCTGGAATTTGATCTGAGCACAGGGCAGCGCGGTGATCGCGACAGCCACATCGAATCNCTGATTACGGAGATTACCGGCGCCGAGGCTGCNACCGTTGTTAACAATAATGCTGCAGCTGTCATGTTAGTCCTAAATACNCTTGCCTTCGGCAGGCAGGTGCCCGTATCCAGAGGAGAACTGGTGGAAATTGGAGGTTCCTTTCGAGTTCCGGAAATCATGTCACGATCAGGCTGTAAACTGGTTGAAGTGGGTTCTACAAACCGCACCCATAGCGGGGATTTCAANCAGGCCATCAACGCTGAGACAGCCTTGCTAATGAAGGTTCATACCAGCAATTACCAGATCCAGGGCTTTACCAAGGGCGTGTCTGATAAGGCCCTGGCTAAACTGGCCAGTGAGAATAACATNCCCCTTATGACCGATCTGGGCAGTGGCACCCTGGTTGACCTGCGACGATACAACCTCCCGTATGAGCCTACCGTCCAGGAAGCCGTCGAAAANGGCGCGCACATCATAACCTTCAGCGGTGACAAATTACTTGGTGGACCACAGGCAGGCTTGATTGTAGGAAATCGCTCGCTTGTGGACAAAATAAAAGCCAATCCAATGAAACGCGCGCTGCGNGTCGATAAAATGACGCTAGCAGCCCTNTGTGAGGTNCTCAAACTGTATCGTGACCCTGATCAGCTCAGTGAAAACCTGCCGACCCTGCNAGTGCTTTCACGAANCAGCCCTGACATAGAGGCAATGGCAGAACGACTCCTGCCAGCGTTCCGTNNGCANTTGACTGGNCATGACTATGNAGTAAGCACAGTACAACTTAAAAGCCAGATAGGCAGTGGCTCGCTTCCCCTGGACCTGTTAGCCAGCTGGGGACTCTGCATTTCTGCAGGACGAGGCAAGGGCTCTGATCAAAAGCTGCGAACCCTCGCTGATGCTTTCCGTAGTTTACCCATCCCTGTGCTGGGTAGAATTCATAGCGGGCGACTGTATTTCGACCTCAGGACNGTGTTTGATCCTGGNGAAATCTGTGAGCAGTTAGGCCATCTGAAGTTATGATCATAGCCACTGCAGGTCACGTTGACCATGGCAAAACACAACTGGTCAAAGCCCTGACCGGTATTAACACCGACAGACTGTCTGAAGAAGTNAGCAGAGGACTGACCATCGAACTGGGGTTTGCCTACAAAAATTTTGGCAGCTATCGCCTCGGCTTTGTAGATGTCCCAGGCCATATTCGCTTCATCCACAACATGCTGGCAGGCGTGGGTGCTGTAGACTTTGCACTGCTGATAATAGCTGCTGATGATGGCCCCATGCCCCAAACCATTGAACATCTTGCCATTATCAATGAACTCGGTATCAGCCGCGGCGCTATTGCGCTNACAAAAGTTGATCGTGTTTCCAGAAGCAGAATATCAGAAGTAGAAGAGCAGATTCGAGATCTGGTTTCAGGTACATTCCTGGAACAGGCTAGGATNCTGCCCTGTTCCGGGCTCAGCCTCGAAGGCATAGACAGCCTTCAGGCACATCTTACTGAAACCGCTGGAACGCTGCAGTCGAAAACCAAGACGGGTCACTTTCGANTGGCGATAGATCGTATTTTCACCGTCAAGGGAGCCGGCCTGGTAGTAACGGGTGCCATAATCAGTGGCTCTGTTAGTACTGGCGATGAATTGACCCTGTTACCANAGAGTAAGCAGGTCAGAGTTCGCCAGATACATCGCCAGAACATAAAAAGCGAATACGCTCAGGCAGGCGACCGCTGCGCCCTGAACNTGGCTTCGGTCAACCTTTCCAGACAGGATATACATCGGGGGGACTGGCTCACCAGCAACCCATCAATCATCGGCTCGCAGCGNATCGATATGCATCTTCATGTACTCAAGGGAGAAAGTGCAGCACTGAAACACTGGACACCCGTACATATCCACAGCGCAGCAAAACATGCGTTGGGTCATGTCGCCACCCTNCAAGGTCCCAGCATCGCACCAGGCCAGGCAGGATTAGTNCAGTTGGTTTCAGATGAGCCGCTGTTTCTATGCTCTGATGATCGGTTGATNTTACGTGATCAGGGTGCCAACCGGACCATTGCCGGCGGCCTGGTCATTGGTGTGGACTCACCCAGGCGAGGCCGAAACGCGCCCCACAGAGTCGCAAACCTAAANAAACAGATCAAAACAGACACAGTCACNGACAAAATTGCAGCGGCTCTGGAGCATGCTGAACACGGGATACTANTCGCGCAACTGGAAGCGCAATTGAATATACCCATCGTCGACTTAAGGCTTCTGGTNAAGGAAAAGTCGGACTGGGCAGTCATCAACCACACCATCATTACACAACAGCAGATACGGGTACTCAGTCAGAACCTGATAACCCTACTCANCCAATGGCACGNCCAACACCCCAACCAGCCAGGTATCGAAATGAGCCGGGCNATTGATTTTCTGCCCCGNCAGATCCGCTTTGCCACTGACCTGGTGGAACAACTGGTCAAACAGAATCTCCTGNTCAAAAACGGCGCTATCCTGTCAGTTAAGGGTTTCAATGCTCGCCTGTCTGAACCAGCCCAGNTCGCACTGGACAAGGTTCTNCCGCTGATATCGGCAAACTCGAGTAAGCCTCCCGTCCTGCANGATCTTGCNAAGGCAACCCAGATCGCGCCAAGGCAACTTGAAAAGAANTTGATGGAATGTGTAAAAGCGGGGAGTTTAGTGCGCCCGGTGGCTAATCGATTCTACCAACCCGAAGCGGTANATGAGCTAAGGGATCTCATTACTGACACGTTTAATGATCAAGCTTTTACGGTNCAGGAATATCGAGATGCGGCGGGGATTGGCAGAAACCTGGCTATTGAATTGCTGGAGTACTTTGACAGACAGGGCTATACCCGAAGAAACGGTAACTATCGACANGCGTTATTACCAAAAAGTTAACCTTTATCACTCTCTACCTTAGCCAGTCGCATGCTCGGNAATGGTTTTGNTCACCCCAGAATCAAAGCCTTTCCCCCTCCCGGCAACAGNCACCAGCAACAATTAAGCTTTGTGCGACCGTTCTTCAATGCTATAACATTAAAAACCAAGCATTGGNCACGGNTATCAAGNACATCANATNCAGNATTCAATATCTCTGTNNGNACCCACGCGGGNTNATTCAGACATGCAGGCAATANCAANTNGTCGANTANNNAGGGTNAACGNATNCACAANAAAATNCNNNNTGAACCGATTCTNCTGNCTGNTGAACTGTTTCGGATTATTGCTGTTCAGTGCNATATGCCTNGCCCAGNCNGACCCNNTANCNNCTGNNCCCNNNNCCNCNANCGATCTGACNGGCCAGNTTTNANNAAGATCGANACNGACCTGATATTNACCAGAAGNCGNANCCTGGCAAGTCTGGGGAAACGACGCGANGCCATAGAACTGCTTGTGCCTGCCGCTACCNNNAATCCCCAAAACCNCGCTATAGAGGAGCAGTTGGTNGTTATGCTATTAGACGATGACAGNCTTGCTCAGGCAGAAAAAGTCGTTCANGGTTCCNCTTCTCCGGAGGNCGTTCTANCGCCTCTCAGNGAAANGATCGAAGCTANACTGCAAAGACTCCTGTTCAGNGACAAGCTGGTTACTGTCGTTGTACAGAAACGCATGGACCTGCACGATTTTGNTACGGCCATTCTCATCCTGGATCGAGCGCTTACGGTATTCCCGAATAAAAAGGCCGATTTCTTTACCCTCAANGGAGAAGCCCTGTACAAGCAAAACCGCCTCGAACTGGCAGAAGNTGAGTTCAGGAAGGCGCTGAATATAAACCCCCTTAACCCGGTTGCAAAAGGCTATGTGACGGAAATCCGGACTACACTAGAAGCACAGACCAGCACAGCACTGGCCGAATGGATCAGNATCGCTAAGGATAAACTGGGTGACTTCGTAGTNACCTTCCTNGCGCTCTTTACCGCTTTCGCCGTTAATTCCCTGATNGCGCCCATCACCCTGAGAATTCGCTTAATGCAGGCACGAAGATCTTTTGAAATGGGTGACTATGATGANTTTGCCGACCTGCTTGAGACCCTGCTAGACAAAGAAGATTTTAAACCACTGCGACAGAACTTCAGATCATTATTGCGCTCAGGTGATTACCATGACATCCGTTCAATCTTTGAAAAGCATGTCATGACNCTCGAGCGCCTTCCCACCCTCCTGAGAATACTGGAAAGGGAACATGAGAAATTATCGGAATAATCAATCCCGTAAATCATGTTTGTGCTAGGTTTATCACGACAACAGCCAGGGGCAAGCCACGAAATGATAGAAAAAGAAGGTTCAGATAGACTCAAAGGCCAGGTCAATTCTCTTTCTTGGTCAGGTCCCATTAAGGCTATCATCAATCCCCTGGCTAATTTCTATCATGTCTCGATGGAGATCATCGGGCTCATATCCGTTGCCTTGCAAGCCAGTACGCTGTTACTCAACCAAAGACGCCGCCAGCTATTCTTTTCTCTCTTCCAGCGCCAGGTTTATAACGCCGGCGTAGCGGCAATTTATATCAATGGCATTATTGGTATCCTTATTGGCACGCTACTCATATCCAGACTGTTTGATTACCTTCCCCGGCAGATCATAGAAGACCAGTTTGGCCAGATATTCATGGTCGTGGTATTCAGGGAACTGGGCCCGCTGATATCAGGGATTATCCTCATTGCCAGGTCCGCCACCGCCATTACTGCCGAGATTGGTTACCTGCGCTTGCAACGGGAGTTCCAGGTTCTCAATGGTTTGGGCATTAATCCGGTTTTCCTATTCCTGTTACCTGTTTTTTTTGCCTTCCCGGTCTCGCTGTTTCTCATGTTTATCTACTTTGACGTTATCGTCTACCTTTCCAGTTTTACCATAGTCTGGCTCTCAGACCCGAGTATCAGCTTCACCGGNCTGCTGACCAGCATACTCAGCCAGATTACCCTCAATGAGATCGCTATCAATGCCGTTAAGGCCATTTTAGGCGGTATGCTAATCGGTATCATATCCATTTACTTTGGTGCTAAGGTAGAAGACAGTTTTACTGAGGTCACTGAAGCCATATCGAAGGCAACAACTGCCCAGCTACTGGTATTTTTTATNATTAATGTGCTTCTTTCATTGCTTGCTTACACACAGTAGGTTGCCATGCCACTCATAGCCAAAAACATTAATATGGAATACCCGGGANCTATCGTCTTCAAAGACCTGAACCTTGAAATTGCTGATCAGCAGATGATCGCGGTAAAAACTGAGGTGCTGGATGGCGGCACTACCCTGCTAAAAGGACTGGCGGGTATGCTGGANGATATAGTCGGCGAGGTTCATCTGGACAGTATGGATCTGCTGCATATGAATGCTGCCCAAAGGGCAATGACTGTCGGATACGTTCATGAGGAACAGGGTCTGGTAAGCCTGTACGACTGTTACCAGAACATTGCCCTGCCCCTGCAATTTCATACCATGATCAGCGATGAACTTGTAGAAACGAGAATTTTCGATCTATGCGAACAGTTCAGCGTGGACAGAAAACTGCTGAGCGAATATCCCCATGCCCTGAACGACGTTCAGACCAGGATGATGAACCTGCTCAGGGCTTTGGTCATACGACCTAAACTGCTATTGATTGATGAGTTAGAGGGTGGGATGTCAGAAGAGATTNTAGAGGCTACAATCCATAGCATCAGGGGAAAACAAGAGGAAAATTCAATGATCGTAATCATCACCACTNCTCACGATTTCCTGTTAAGTGAAGCTGACCGATCTTATCAGATAGAAAATAAATCCTTGCTCGAGTATCTCTAATGCCGACGACCGCTTATCGACCATTCCAAGTGAGTTCCAAAGACAGAATTGTCGGCTTGTTNGTTATCGGTGCATTCCTGTTATTACTGCTGGGTTTCATTATCCCCTTTATAAAGGATNTGGCTATCGANGACAGTTTACCGTTTCATACCATCATCGAACGAACTTATGGCATTGCCCCCGAGGCGTCTGTGACCCTTCGCGGGGTTACCGTGGGCTCGGTAAAAAAAGTAGAACTCAATGAAGATGGTATGGTCNGAGTTGAACTCGCGTTATCGAAAAAATATCAGAGTTTTTATACCCGCTCTAGCCGATTAAGCGTTGATAGTGAATTAGGTGTCAACTCAATATTGACNGGTAGCGGCCTCATTTTAGATCCGGGGAAACCCGGTGAATCAGTATTAGCCAAAGAAGCCTTTATCCCCACTGATATCCCCCAGGGATTCAGTTCCATGCTCGAAGAACTGGACCTGANCCAACTGGCTGACCAGNTAACCAGTATTGTAAATTCGCTAGAGTCCATTTCCATGGGTTTTGTCGACAATCAGGATAAACTTTACCGAAGCCTGGAAAATTTTGAAATGGCAACCCAGAATCTGGCGNNGGTTTCGCAGGAAATGCCGGAAATCTTTACCGCCATCGAGGTCAGCCTGACCAGTCTGGAAGCAACCTTGCAGGGCATCAACCTGATTGTTGATAATTCGACTGATGACCTAGCACTAACCCTGAGCAACACGGCCAGCCTAACAGAACANGCAAGCATCACGCTTAGAGAAGCCGAAGCCCTNATGGCGACTGGNCAGCCAGCCCTCGAGTTACTGCCTTTTGTTCTGGAAACAACAGACAACACCCTCAGAAGTGTGGANCGGCTAAGCCAGCAACTCAGTCGGTCCTGGTTATTTGGCGGAAGAAAAAAGAAAGGCAACGAAACAGAATTCGCTGGAGACGATATTTCAACGCGAGTGGAGCGTGCAAGAGCACAACGAAAGCGTGAGAATCTACAGAACACNATGGAGGATTCACCATGAGCGCCATCAAATTGNTTGTTTTAATAATCGTTATAACCATAGCAGGGTGCGCCGTGCAGACGGACTCGGGCATCATGGCAGGTCCAGCGCTGAAAACCGAGTCTGCCAGTGCCACGGTGAAAAAAAAACATAACTTACCCAGCACCATCGCTGTACTCCCCTTCAGCAACCAGACCAAAAGTGAATTTGCGATTTCAGTTATCCGAAAGACCCTGGTCAATCATTTCTCATCGAAAAATTATCGTATCCTGCACAGCGCNGAAGNAGACAATCGGCTTGCCCTGGCAGGCCTAGACAGCCCAGAAAAAATCGAATCCGCGCCGGCTGATCAAATCAGGGNAATTCTTGGCGTCGATGGCCTTATCTACGGCTCGGTTACCCACTATGAAAANCACTTTGCTGGGGTGGGTGCTCGAATTTCGGTGGGCGTGGAACTGGAATTTCTTAACCAGTCCNATGAAATTATCTGGNCTGCAGAAGATGTTAGAAAATCCTACGCCGGTGGCCTGTCNACCTCACCCGTGGGCCTAATCCTTAATGCCCTGGCAGCAGCCAAACACCTCTACGGTGATATTAATCTGTTTAGGGCCGCCGATGACCTTGGTCGTGCCCTGGCTGAACAGATGCCTGCGCCTGAATTCCTCGCCGGCAATACCTTGCCCGTAATAACCAACGTCGTACATTCAGGGGTTGGCCAATACCTTCGCTATGGAGATGTTCTGGAAATTGGCCTTGAAGGTGATGCTGGCCTGACGGCTGTAGCAAGCATTGATGGCGCAGGCCTGATCGAATTAAGCGAAGTCGAAGCAGGCCAGTATGTNGGTCGCCTGAACATCAGTAATACCCTCAATCTCNAAAACGTCAACCTGGTTGGCCGCCTTAAGAATGATACCGGCCAGTTTTCATCCTGGACCTCCCCATACGGTCTGGTCAATATCGATAATCAACCGCCTCTTGCTGTAAACCAGTTAACCGTACATTCAGCAGATAGGCAGGTGAAACTGAACTGGGCAACGGATGAANCNGATGTGGTCGAGTATCTGATCTCGATAACAGACCCGGCCACCTCTGAACAGTCGCAAGTCAGGGTGCCCCTTAATTCCTATTCGATGACAGAAATTGAAAACTTCAAAGCCTACCCCATCAGTATCCAGGCCGTTGATGCAGCAGGTAACACAGGCGCTATGACCACTACTTCAGGCATGGCGGCCCCAGATCCTCGATTTTCCTCGGCGCAGGATCTAAACAGCGTTGTGCCCAATATTATTCACGGTACTTACAGGATGCAGTCTCAGAACAACCCTTATCTGTTGAATTCACAGACCACTATCGCNACAGATGGCATNCTCATGATTGGACCGGGCGTNGANATCAANGTNAGNCCCANTGCNANNATATCTGTNCTNGGCGANNTNCACAGNTTCGGTANCCANGANCAACCTGTCAGGGCNNTNTCCAGNAGCGGNCAGAACTTCCAGCAGTTCCTGATCCTGCANTCAAACCAGGCTATTTCCCTNNANGGCTTACNGGTTGAAAATGCCAATATCCCGATCCAGATACTCGCCGGTAATCCGACGATCTCAGGCGCCTCGCTACANGGCTCATTTAATGCCATCACAATTTCCGGCTCAGCAAGACCGTTGATCAAAGACAGTCTGATCAGTGGTTCAAGTGCAAGCGGGGTTATTGTAAGTGGCCAGGCTCAGCCTTCTTTTCAGGGAAATAGATTTAAACAGAACGAACCTTTCCACCTTCANAATGGATCAAACTATGAAATTGATCTTCGTGGCAATCAATTCAGTCCGGAAGCTTCTATAGCAACTGTATTAGGTCAATTCATTTATGGGGAGCAGTAATATGACTGGTTTCAGATACTNCCTGGTTNCTCTTCTTGCTCTTGCCAGCATAGCAGGCGCNAGGGCTGATAATTATATTGAGTGGGTGGGCGCCAATAGTGGTATAGACTGGACCCAGGGCANAGCGCAAGCCGAAGGCGCTGGCCTTGCCAAGGCAGACTCACCGCCGAGTCTGGCCAAGCTGATGGCCTGTCGAGCAGCCGTGGTCGATGCCCAGCGTAACCTGCTCGAGTCAGTGCAGGGGGTGCGGGTAGAAGGGATCAGCATAGTCGACAAGTTGATGGTCGAAAGTGACATTATCAGGTCAAGTGTGCAGGGACTGCTACGCGGGTCNGTGATCAGTGATAGACGGCCCCAGGCAGANGGGACCTGTGAAGTNACCCTGACCGCGTCACTGGCTGGAAATTTTGCGACCCAAGTCTACACCGAAATATTTGACAAAAAAGACGATGATAGCCTTTCCGGCCTTGTCCTCAAAGGCGGCCGGTGGCTGGCGGACGTTATAGGTTCCCTCAGCTTAAATCTCATGTCTCAGGCCTATGCTCAAAATGTAGATTCCTGGCAGGAACCCCTCAATAATCTTGCCAAAAGAATCAGTGCACTGGAAACACTACTATCTGCTCGACCCGAATTAACCGTCGCTAAAGACCTAGGCCCCACCGGTCTGGTGATAGATGCCAGAGGAAGCAATTTTATCCCTTCCATGTCACCAAAAATTCGAAAACTGCGGGCAGGCGTCATCTATCCTGATGCAAAACATCAAAAAACAAGAACCCGCCGAGGCCAGTTGGTTTCTTTGTTCACCAGACAACTCGATACCGCCAGACAGCACCCTATCGTCGGTGAACGCCCGCTGGTACTCAAGGCATTAAGAACCTGGGGAACAACCCGTACTGAAATTGTGCTGGGCACTGCGTCGTCTGAAAGACTGGGTAAGCTAGTCGCAGATGGCCTACTCGAAGATGCAGGTGTAATCATCGTACTATGAGGAAGTTAACCATGAAAATTGTGACATTAATTGCGCTATGCGCCTTGCCCTGGATATCGATGGCTGAGCAGTCATCTATTACCGAGGCAGATGGCTATTCCTGTATGGGCGTTGACTATTCTAAGAAGCAGACCGAGAACCTGGCAATTCAGGACGCCAAACGAAAGGCCGTGGAATATTCCCAGACCTTTATCCAGAGCACCACCATCATGGAAAATTTTTCCCTTAAGAGTGANCTGGTGGAAGCCTTTGGCAAAGGCAATGTGAAAGTATTAGCCGTTCTTGACGAGCTTTGGGATGATCCAGCGACAGGTGATTGCTACAACATCAGGATACAGGCAGAAGTAATTCCTGTTGCCGAACAGATGACTCGGGTCATGACCGAAGGTCAGCTCACTGATGACCCTAGNGCGCCATTAAATGTACAGCTCTGGGCAAACAAGGAATTACTCAGTGAGGGCGATAAACTGAAAATTTACTTAAAGGGAAATAAGCCCTTTTTTGGCCGTTTAATTTATGTCGACGCTTCCGGAACTAAACTACAGTTATTACCCAACCCNTACCGCAAAGACGTTTACTTCCAAGGCGGCGTTATCTACGAGGTTCCTGCTGGAACGGATCGCTTTGATATGACGGTCACCCCGCCCTACGGGGCCGAGTCGNTGAGCGTCTATGCTAGTACGTCACCCCTGGGCGATCTATCTACCACAAACCTCGGCCCTGTTNTAGAGGTACAGGATGAANTAAAGGTAATCGCAGCAAAAACTCGTGGCATTAAAGTTTCTGCACGCCCCATGAGCAACTCACCCGAATCAAACTATGACAGNAGTGCCATAAGCGAGTTTTCTGAAACCACAATACAATTACAGACGCAACCAGCCACCGAGGAACTACCCTAGACAAATAATAAGGNGAAATAANATGAATAAGCCCTGTAANGCCCTGACTACTAGCCTCAGCATACATTTTCGACCGATACTAAGCCTGGTGCTGCTGCTANCATTGTCGCTGGCAAGCAGCCTGCCTGTGCCTGCTCACGCTGAGCTCAGAGAAGGTGACCCAGCACCTGATTTTGCTGTATCAGGATCCGATGGTAAATTGCATTCTCTTTCTGATTCCCGGGGAACAAGNCCGGTTGTAATCGCATTTTTCCCTAAAGCCTTTACCGGCGGATGAACNCTCCAGTGCAAATCGCTGCGTGACAGCGATCGGGAAATTCAGAATTTCAACATNACCTACTANATGGCCAGCACGGATAAACTGGAAAAAAATACTGCCTTTGCAAAAGAAAATGCCGCCACCTTTCCCATACTTGCCGATCCTGACAAGACAATGAGTAAAGCCTATGGCGTGCTGATGGCGGGCACCTTTGCCAAGCGCTGGACCTTCTATATCGATAAATCCGGCATTATCCAGAAAATCGACAAAAAAGTGAACCCCCGAACAGCGGGTGCTGATCTGGTCAGGAACTTAACTACNCTAGGTTTCTGAGNTTTNTCTTTTCCTGAGCATCTACTNNGNATGCATNTGCGATAACGCCNGTTGNTTCTATTNCGTCTAACTCCCTATAGCATGCAATTCAANNTANNCCACTACTGGATTGCTAATCGGNCAGTGGCTGAATAGAATCCCTGCTGCTTGTGCAACATTACCACTTGCTCCTCGCTGTAAAGCGCTTNCATCCTGGCTAACAAGGTTAACTTCATGACAGACAACNCCCAGACTAANGTCAGTAACTCCGACATNCTATTTACCCGGGGTTATACCCATTATGTACTCGGCGTACTGGTTACTGTCTACGTTTTCAATTTCATTGATCGGCAGATTCTAGCCATCCTTGCGCCCTCCATNAAAGCTGAACTGNTGCTGTCAGATACACAGATAGGCGCATTAAGCGGCGTTGCCTTTGGTATTTTCTATGCAACGCTGGGCATTCCCATCGCTCGACTGGCTGACCGTTACTCTCGNGTNAATGTAATCGCTATCAGTTTAAGTATCTGGAGCCTGATGACAGCANTGTCTGGCCTGGCCGCAAATTTCTGGCAACTGCTTGNAGCCAGAATTGGTGTNGGCATTGGCGAAGCNGGCGGAAGCCCNCCTTCCCACTCNCTGCTGGCTGACTACTTTGTNCCNAGCAANAGAGCCACNGCNCTCGGTATCTATGCGCTTGGCATACCTATNGGTATTCTGTTCGGTAACCTTGCCGGNGGCTGGNTTGANGAATTTTTTGGCTGGCGATACGCCTTTTTTGTCGTNGGTATCCCAGGGATTCTCCTGGCAATTCTGCTGCGTGTTACGGTCAGGGAACCCCCTAGAGGCCATACCGAAACTACCAAACAAACGCTTGAACAGGTCCCTTTTAGCNTGGTTGTNAAAACCATGTGGCAGAAAAAATCATTTCGCCACATGTCATTGGGTGCAGCAACCCAGGCATTTGTCGGTTATGGCGCCATCGCCTGGATGCCGATGTTTCTAGTNCGCTCGCACGACATGAGCAGCGGTGAAGTGGGCACNGCCCTGGGATTAATCATTGGCATATTCGGTGGCTTAGGCACCTTCCTAGGGGGATACCTTGCCGACCGATTCGGTACCAAAAACGTCAAATGGTACATGCTGATTCCAGCACTGGGCTTCCTGATTACNGTGCCTTTCGGGTTCGTTGTTTTCTACACNCANAANCTTNTGNTNGCNCTNGCCTGCTATTGCCTNCCGGCATTTCTNNTTAACCTCTANACCGGACCNACCTTNGGNATGACCCAGGGNTTAGCACCCCTGGCCATGCGAGCNGCNGCTGCNGCCNTGCTGCTATTTATAATCAACATTATCGGCCTGGTATTCGGNCCAACCACNGTNGGNTTNNTAAGNGATTGGTTTCAGTCTNCCTGGCAGNTTAACAATACCGAATCGCTTCGNTNTGCGCTNATGGCNTGCAATATGATTTATNTTATCTCTTTCATAAATTANTATTTNGCTTCCCGACACCTGGNAAAGGACCTNGCCAACAGNNANTAAAANACCCTGCCGATTCTGGAATANATNTTACTCTGGCCATCCTCGGTNANAGCNAANCCGAANTGCAGGGTTCCAATCGGNGTNTCTGCGCCAATAAAAGCGCCCAGCGAAGNCTGAGCNTGNNCNNTCGANATCNCNTCNCGNNTGGACCANGCNCCACCNTATTCNAGNGTCGCGCCTATCANTCCATCTAAAACNGGGAAAGGCTCATANCGCTGGTAATATATGACCGAAACCACNCCCATGTAGTTACCCGTGAGCTGATGNCTATTNAGNCCNGTCAGTAANCCNTANCCACCTACNCTGAACTCACTGTTAATCGTTGGTACACCATTGGTTCCACCTAGATAAAGATTAAGNCCNAGATTGTGTTGNTTNCGNTCNAAATAATGACCGGCNCTGAGATNCCATTGGTTAAATGAGTGATCAGAGCCCAGTGACTCNGTATAAGANGCNACTTTAGCTTCAACTATCGAGCCCGATGATGGGAAATCCACATCATCTCGGGTATCAAATACNTACTGCAGGTTAATGCTGGCCTCTTCAAAACCAGACCCCGAAGTAAAATCCTCACCCGTTACTGCATGCGCCCGGCCACGAACACGGTTCAGGCCCAGCATCAGNCNCCACTGAGAACCATATTCATAGCCAAAACCTATGCTCCCTGCNGTTTTCCNCAAGGCATAAGTCGATGANCNTTTTTCTCCGTCGTAACGGTACAGGGCATCATCTCGNTACTCAGCATCAGCATAAACAAACCAGTCNCGTTGCGNATTCAGGGGCAGNTAAAANCNCGTTTGTAANCGAGGCTCATCNCCNATGCCNGCCAGAGTNATCCATTCAGCNCCGTTNGCAGTCAATTCCTCNCGAGAATAACCGAGCAAAAACGAGATTCTCGAATCATGCTTGAACTCACTATCCAGGTTAAAGCCAAAATGTAGATAATCAGGTCCCCAGGTCTTCCCTGNGGCAGATATTNTCAGNTCNGCNNGGCCTTCATGCTCATCTAACTGGTACGACACCAGCTCAAAATTNCCCAGGCCATGAATCCGGTTCATGTCATGAGAGACCTTTTCNAGGTTAAACACATCGCCGATGCGAACATCAATGGCAGATCGGATGATCTGATCATCTAATCCTGATGTGTTTTCGACACTGATTGAACGAATAGTCGGCTTCCCGGCAAGCGGCCTGGNGAGGGTTTGATAGTCCGCCGCTG
The DNA here is from genome assembly GCA_002697205.1 of Gammaproteobacteria bacterium. Lineage (GTDB taxonomy): Bacteria > Pseudomonadota > Gammaproteobacteria > Pseudomonadales > Azotimanducaceae > UBA9926. The sequence continues at coordinate 15,849 of NZUN01000049.1, read as the reverse complement.
CCTGCACCAGTTCATTCAACTCCGCACCNTTGTTCAGGGCCGCCTGGTAACCTATTTCAATGGCCTGCGCAGCACTGGTAAACGCCGCAGCNGAGAAGTCCCCCAAAGCCGGTACCAGGAGAATATCACTGTCCTGCATGCGTTGTATCTGCTGCTTTGTATTATTAACAACCAGTAAGCGGGTCAATTGATCGGTTATGGTAATAATGTCTCCAATATGTTCACGATCAAGCATAGGCGTGGTGATATCAACTACGATGAGGATATCCGCGCCCATATCGCGTGCGATATCAACGGGCAGGTTATTGGTCACGCCGCCATCGACCAACAACCTTCCTTCAATTTCTATGGGTGAAAAAACCGCCGGCACGCCCATGGAAGCTCGCATCACCACCGCCAGTTCACCATGATCGAGGACCACCATNTCGCCGGTGACAATGTCAGTAGCAATCGCTTTAAAAGGCCTTGGCAATTCCGAAAACAGCGTNANGTGCGAGACGTGCTCGGTCATTTTCTGCATTTCAAGAATCACGTTCTGGCCCTGTATGGCGCCACTGGGAATTTTCAACTCACCATTTCCATAACCCGGAGAACCGGGAATCGAAAAAGTATCCTCGCGCCACTTGCGCCTAATCGAGCGATCGGCCCGGGGAATATCATCCACCAGAGCGCGCTGCCAATCCATGGTTAACATCAATTCTTCAATCTCAATTGCGCTGAGTCCAGAGGCATACAGACCACCGACGATCGCACCAAAGCTGGTTCCAGTAACTAAATCTACCGGTATTCGCTGTTCCTCGAGATACTTCAAGACCCCGATATGAGCCGCACCGCGGGCCCCACCACCCGCTAAAACCAGGCCAATGGTCGGTCTGGCTCCAATACACTGGGTAAACAAAAGCAAAGCAATAAGAGGGATCAGCCTGTGCATAAAGAGTCCTTAGCGTCTGTCACCAAGCGCAACTGTCTACATTCATTTATTAACCGGTACCGACAACACATCAAAACCAGGCCTATTGTAAATCAATCCATTCAATAGCTGGCCTATANAGGCATTGTGGCAAATGGCTTTATAACTGTATTTCACGGAAAACCAAGGAAGAGTCACCTCTGTGGACCGGTACTGCCAGGTCTCCCCTGAGCATGTCCAGATAGGCAAAGTCACTGGGCAGGCCATACTTCAAATCAAAAAGATACACTGCCAGAGGACCTTTACGGCTTCTAATGAGAGCGATTTCCGCATCATGCTGTTGAGTACCCATCATCATCAGTACCCTGCTTCCTTTGAACATCCCCCACCGGGTTAAAGTGACGCGGCCTGATTGTCCTGCAACCGTGAAATTGATGGACCCTTCATTCGCGGCAAAAACCAGTCCTAAGGCGTTGGCATTACGCGCAGTGGAAAGCTTCAGNATCAGGTTTTCACCTTTATCCGTATCATGCCGGTTAACNATCTCCAATTCAGGCAATGGTGGCACCCTCATCTCCACATCAGCAGTGATGGGAACGGCTGTATCGGACCAAGGAAGGGTTACAGATTCATTAGGTTGGCCAACATCCTTAAGGCGGCTGGAGACCGGATTAGGAGATTCAACCGCCAGCCAGGCACTGTGGTTATCAGCATCGAGGATAAACCGGTAATTAACGTGTTGAGGCCGGTCTTCTGAATATAACGGCACGGCCAGATTCACCAGAAAACTCGACACCACGACAAGACCCAACACGTATTTTAAACCTCTCAAACCGAGCCCATGGGAAAAAGGAAGTAACAGCAACGCATACAAACCCAGCCCGGCAAAGCAAGTCCAGATTAGCCGGTACCCNTGGCTTTCCTCCATTGGCAGAACCAGACCCAGTGATGCCGGAAGNGCTATAAAGAGGGTCATCAGCCTTCCCAGCATTGCCACCTCAGCCCTTAAAAAAGGCTGNAACAGCAGAATAATTGCAGCGGCGACTAACGGACCTAGAAACAAATTNCTCGCCGCTGGCAACCACAAATAAGCAGCACAAGCCAGTAACCACCAGCTCCACCAGACACTATGGAACAACACTTTTTCACCACTTCTCTGGCGTAAGAACTGTCCCAGGCAAAGCGTTGCTAAAAGTGTTGAAGCAAACAATCCTACTCTTAACGGAAAATCATGCGCAGGCCAGGCAACAACCGTCCCCCTGGCGAGCCCCAACAACCAGAAATATCCGTAGGTAAAGGACAGTATTAACGTCAAAACTACAGGCAGAATGAATAGTGTTCCAAGTAGACGCATTCTTGGCAAATCTACTCTAACCAGCGCGAGAACCATTATTACGCCTGCAAACAGCAGTAAGGGCAAATTCCAGGACATGGGCCATTCCATCCACCAGCCATAAATAGCGCCATAAACTTTGTTCCCAGAGGAACCATTCTCTATATCCGTGTTAGCGAGATTTCTGATTAATGGCCAGAGGTTGTCGCCGTGATGTTGCAAAGTAGACATGTCAAGATTAACAAGACTATCCAAGGGCGTATGATAATGGTTTCGATCACCGGCAAAGGCGAAGTCCAGGCCTGCAATCTGCGCGCGCTTGGACACAGAGAAATCAGTATCATTCGGCATCCGCTTGAAGATCTCGTCAATCAAAGACATACCGGAAGGCGAATCGGTTGACGAACTGTAGGTCTCTATTAGATCAAAGTTATCCCCGTGAGAACGTAGGATCTGACTGACACCGGAAGAGCCGGAACCTTCAATGTTAATGACAGCAGAAATCTGCTGGCGCAAATCATGCTGTTTGAAAAAGGCTTCTGCGCCTAATAATCCCGCTTCTTCAGCATCGGTAATGATCAGCATAACCGGGTACTGAGTTGGTCCGGATGCTTTAAGCAATCTGGCCGCCTCGAGCACAGCTGCCAGCCCTGCCCCGTCATCTCCGGCACCCGGTGCAGGGGGTACAGAATCATAATGAACCATTAACGCAACGTACGGTCCGTTATGCTTTCCTGGTAAGGTTGCGACAATATTTTCCACCCAGGCACAGCGTGATCCGCTGTGCGCACAACCCCATGCTTGCTGGACGGTAGCGTCGATCTCCTGTTCTGCTAACCATGTTAAAATTTCATCTTTCACCCGGGCATTCTCTGCACTGCCTACTGGATGAGGACTTTCATCTCCCAGCAGCCTTGCTAGCAAATCAAATGCTCTCTCTGCTGAGAATTCACTCTGACTGGTATGAGTAGATTTTGAATCCGGGGACTGGCTGGCATAGTGATTCAAGGCAAATCCAGCCACACTAACCAGCATAGCCAACAACAACACCCATCTTTGCATCATCTGCACTAGCCTCTCTGGTCTTTTCTAACTTCGGCCATCAAGGCAAACAGCGCGACATTGTCTACCGGCGAACGGCTGCCGGAGAATTCGCGGTACAACGTATCAACGTTTATAGCAATGCGCTCGGCATCTCCCCAGGAATCAAATTGTCTCAGGCTGATATCCAGGGCAGCTTCTCTCACCGACAAGCCGGCATCAAAACGCGTTCTTGTTTCTGCCTGAATGTAGACAAGATACTCCTGAACCCGTTGGACGCCAGCAGCATCCGTAATCGGTCCATGGCCCGGTACAATCACGTCTGCCTGCATGGCTATTATACGATCGCAGGCTGCAATCCAGTTTGCCACCGGCCCAGCCCACATAAGCGGCGTACCATCTATAAACAGGATGTCTCCGGTAAATACGGTTTTATCCTCCGGAACGTAAACCAGCACATCTCCCCGAGTGTGGGCCGGGCCTACCTCGATGAGTTCAACGCGCTTACCACCCACTTGTAACTGCAGATCACCGGAGAAGGTTCTTGTGGGTAGTTTTTCGGCAACCTGGCGAAAATCAAATGGCCCGAATATTTCCTTCAAATACAGCCCGGCATCGCCTAGCTGATCGGCAGTATCCATAAATCCCTGCATCATCTGTGGTGTGAACGCTTCCATTTCTCTGGCACTGGCAGCAGAGGCAATCACCTCGGCCGATGTGCACAGGCCATTGCCATGGGTGTGATCACCATTGGCATGGGTGTTAACCACCGTATTAATCTCTGCAGCGGAAATACCGGCAACATCCGACATGACGTCCAGCATTTCCTGGGTGAGCTTTGCATCAAACAGCGTATCCACCAGCAGGGATTGATCACCGTCTACAATTAACCCTGCATTTGACCAACCCCAGCCACCATCGGGTTGTAACCAGGCATAGAGCCCGTTGCCCGTCTGGTGCAGGCCCTTTTCAAATCGCCATGCTTGTTTCATTACACCCCCTTATTGTCGAAATTTCACTGAGAATAACGTATCCAATTGAGCAGCGCATCCTCTGCCGGTTGCAGGCCGTGCCAGTGCCTTAGAACCCTGATACCATTGAATGGTAACCCCAAGAGACAATCCAATGACCATCATCACCTGTATTGAAGATCTGCAAGACCTCTACCAACGTAAAATACCGAGGATGTTCTACGACTATACCGAATCCGGCTCCTGGTCCGAGAGCACCTTTCGGGATAACACCGCGGCTTTTGACAAAATCAAATTCCGACAACGCGTTCTGGTCAATATGGAAAATCGAAGTTTAGCCTCCACCATGCTCGGCCAGAGCGTGACTATGCCTGTCGCCCTAGCCCCGGTGGGCCTTACCGGTATGCAAAGAGCTGATGGCGAGATTAAGGCTGCCAGAGCAGCTGAGCAGTTTGGCGTTCCCTACACCCTCTCCACCATGAGCATCTGTTCCATTGAGGAAGTAGCCAGAAGCACAGATCAACCCTTCTGGTTTCAATTGTATGTCATGCGTGACAGGGATTACATTAAACGGCTTATCGCTCGCGCCAGGGCAGCGCGTTGCAGCGCCCTGGTGCTGACCGTTGATCTGCAGATTCTCGGTCAACGCCATAAAGACATCAAAAACGGCCTGTCAACACCACCCAAGCCGACCCTGCGTAATCTGATTAATATGGCCACTAAACCTGGCTGGGCGCTGGAAATGCTTAGAACGACCCGTCGCGATTTCGGCAATATCAGCGGCCATGTTGAAGGTATCGATAGCAAGAGCTCACTGTCCCAATGGACCGCAGCACAGTTCGACCCTGCGCTGAGCTGGGATGACGTTAAATGGATCAAGGATTTATGGCAAGGCAAGCTGATCATCAAGGGCATCATCGACCCTGAAGATGCTCAAATGGCGGTAGATGCCGGCGCGAATGCTGTCATTGTATCAAATCATGGTGGCCGGCAACTCGACGGGGCACCCGCCAGCATCGATGCCCTGCCCCAGATCGTCTCCCAGATTGGCGATCAAGCCTGTGAAATCTGGATGGATGGCGGCATCCGCAGTGGTCAGCATATTTTCAAGGCGCTCGCACTGGGAGCGACAGCGACGCTCATTGGCAGATCTTATATATACGGTCTGGGCGCAATGGGACAATCCGGCGTCACAAAGGCCCTGCAGATTCTTCGCAACGAACTCGACCTAACCATGGCTTTTTGTGGATTAAGAGATATCCACGAAGTCTCAGACAAGGTAATCTGGAGGTCAAATTAAGCGGGTCTGCAGACTCCAAAACCATCAATAATGATCCGACTCAACAATAGGAAACCGAATATGTCAGCATTCCCTCTACCGCATTTCTCAACAGATTTATCGGGCCAGGTGGCTTTCGTTACCGGCACTACATCCGGTCTGGGCAAGCGCTTTGCCAAGGTGCTAGCTGCCTGTGGTGCCAAAGTTGCGCTGACCGGGCGGCGAGTTGAAAAACTCCATGAACTTGCCGAAGAAATCAGAGATGACGGCGGCACCTGTACCCCGATTGCCATAGATATGACCGACAGAGCAAGTATCCGCTCGGCATTAAGCCAGGCCGAACAAGAACTTGGCATAGTCACTGTGTTAATTAACAATGCCGGTATCCCTGATGCACAACGCGCTGTCAGGATGACCGACGAGCTCATTGATGCGGTGTTTGACACTAATCTGGTTGGCCCATGGATTCTCTCCTGCGAAGTGGCAAAACGTCTGATCGAGCATAAGCTGGCTGGCAGAATCGTAAATATTGCATCTATGGCTGCATTTAATACCACAGCTCAGTCAGCCGCATCATTGTATGCAACCACGAAATGCGGTGTGGCGCGAATGACCGAAGCGCATGCGGTTGAATGGTCGCGTTTCCCCATTAACGTCAATTGTATTGCCCCAGGCGCATTTTCCAGCGAGATGATGGATGGCATGCTAGAACGAATCGGTGATATCAGCGTCGGCTTTCCCAGAAAACGCATATGCGACCCAGCCCAGATGGATAGCACGCTTCTTTACCTGGTTTCACCGGCATCAGAATGCGTCACGGGTACGGTCATCAAAATCGATGATGGCCAGGGGTCCAGATAGCATGGCCGTAAAACGAGGTTGCAGGTTAGCGCTCATTTTAGGGTGCTTTTTTACGGGGTTTTTTGCTCAGGCAGATCAGAACCTGACTATCACGGGACATATCAGAAACATCGCACCTGAGTATGGCAACCTGAATACCTCTTTTACCCAGGCAGACCTCGACCAGTTAGGACTGGTCAGCATGGATCAATTTCTAATACAAACCGATAATCGGCAAATCAGGATCACCCTGGGTCAGCAATACGCTGACGTCCCCCGCGGACAATGGATTGGCTTTATTGACTGGGAAGGCTTCCTTAGAATTGCCATCCACTACGGCAACGCAGCGGAGCAGCTTACGGTCCACCAGAACAGCCAATTACAACTAAGTCGACCCATCGACTAGGAGATAACATGAAAGAGCAACCCTTACTGGTGGAAACCCAGGGCTACCTACGCTGCATCACGCTAAACAGGCCGGATGTTATGAATGCCATTACGCCGCAGATGCTGGCTGAGCTTAATACTGCGCTGAAGGCAGCCGATGATGCCAGCGATGTCAGGGTCATTGTGCTTACCGGCGCAGGTCGTGCATTCTGCTCTGGCTTGGATCTCAAACAAGCCGCCACTGGTGAGGGTATCGCGGGTGCTTTCACAGGCAATAAAGGNGCAAACCATTATTCAACCAGAGAAATCTGTACGGTGACACTTCAGCGCATGGATACGCCTGTCATAGCAGCCATCAATGGCCCAGCTGCCGGGTATGGTCTNGACCTCGCACTTGGCTGCGACATGCGTCTGATGTCTGATCAGGCTAAACTGCTGCCCGGNTTTGCTAAAATGGCGGTCATTCCAGAAAGCGGTGGTACCTGGTATCTACCCAGATTGCTAGGCTGGGCCAAAGCCTGTGAAGTCGCCATGCTCGGCGACCCCCTCAGTGCCGAGAAAGCGCTGGAGTTCGGCCTNATCAACAAAGTGGTCAAGCATGAGTCTCTGATGGACGAATGTCGGCAATGGGCGGAGAAGATATCTGCCAATGCCCCGCTGGCAATCCAGGAAATGAAGCGCCTGTTCCGGCATGGTCTGACCCAGGACTTTGAAAGTCACTCGCATCATGTGCTGCTGAGCGTGGTCAATCTGTTCAATTCCAACGATTTCAATGAGGCTATCAACGCCTACACGGACAAAAGACCCGCNGTTTTCAAAGGAAACTAANNAAATAGATACTTTAATTATANTATTTTCAAATAGATATGANCTATTTATAANATATTAGATTAAACAGTAGATTAGTTAGTAGTTTAGACATTAGGTTAGNTATTAAAAAACCCGGCCTTGTGCTTAGTTAGGCCTAAGCCATGCGCTTGTGNGCTAGCTATGAGTGATTGCTGTCCTCGCCTGCAGCCAGATTTAACAAAACCAAAACACGGGTGCCAGAATGAAGAAAATTGTTATTATTGGGGCCGGTAGCCTGGTCTTTTCCAGTAGATTAACCGCCGACCTGCTCAGTTACCCCTTGCTTGCGGACAGCCATTTTGCCCTGGTTGATATAGATCCGNAAAGACTGGATTACGCNGGTCAGATCGTATCAAAAATATGTNAACAAGGCCCCTACCCGCTTGCCAGCTACTCTCTGCATCAGGACCGTGCTACCGCGTTAGTCGATGCCGATTTCGTGATTTCAAGCATATTAGTGGGTGGTTATCNGGCTATNCAGGCTGAAATCGATATCCCAAAAAAATACGGGGTATGCCAGGCCATTGGCGATACCCTTACGCCTGGCGGTATCATGCGCTGCCTGCGCACCTTACCCATCCAGGCAGCCCTGGCTAGGGACATTCTCAAACTCTGCCCTGATGCTCTGCTGCTCAACTATACCAACCCCATGGCTATGCTCTGTTGGGGAATGAGCGAGGCCTGNCCAGANGTGAAACTGGTAGGGCTGTGTCACTCTGTTCAGGGAACCACCGAGCAATGGGCAGAACGACTGGGCCTAAGCATCGATGATGTGCAGTTTCGCTGTGCCGGTATCAACCATCAGGCCTGGATTACAGAGTTCAAAGCAGGTTCAAACGACCTTCTGGCTGACATAGGCAGGCTAGCGGAAACACCTGAAATATGGCGACATGACACGTCCAGAATGGAATANGTCAAACACTTTGGTTACCCCGTCACTGAAGCTTCTGGCCACAACTCCGAATACTCACCCTGGTTCCGTAAAAATGAGGCGATGATCAATAGATACTGCCCTGGTGGTAGCTGGAATGGTGGCCCTGGATTTATCAAAGAACTCTACAANCGACCTGACTGGCGTAAAACCATGCGCAAGATGGCAACCTGGGAAACGCCGATTTCCCTGGAAAGAAGTATCGAGTATGGCTCACAGATTATCCATGCGATTACCAGTAACCAACCGGAAATCATTTATGGCAATGTTCCTAATCATGGCTTAATCGATAATCTGCCGAAAGATGCCTGCGTTGAAGTCGCNTGNNNGGTCGACAGTCAAGGCATCCAGCCCATACCCTTTGGCGCTCTGCCAGAACACCTGGCCGCCATTAATCGAAACCAGATTAATGTTCAGCGCCTGGCCGTGCTGGCNTCACAAAGAGCCGATCCCGAACTTGTTTTTCAGGCCATGTGCCTGGATCCACTCACCGCTTCAATACTGACCCTGGATGAGATTCGCAGTATGACAAGAGAACTACTTGACGCCCACCAGGCTGTTCTTCCAGAGGAGTTCAGGCATCGCAGGCTCGCTGAAAAACCCCTGTTATACAGCCTGTAAGAGACGCCGTGAGTATCAGGAAACCTCGAAGCTATACCGCCCCGAGTTACTAAACCATGATGACTTAAGATACTATTCAANCCANGTTTAATGAGACGATATTTGTATGAGTAGAGCACGACAGGACTCNAGATTTATAAGCATCCCAGGCAGCCTTAACTTCAGGGATTTTGGTGGTTATTCCACGGCNGATGGCAAGCGCATCAAGCTCGGCTACCTGTTTCGCTGCGGCATGCTCACAGATATCCCGACATCGGCCAATGCTGAGTTCGCCCAACTGGGCATCGGCGTTATCTGTGATATGCGCAGCCATGATGAAGTCGCACTTTATCCATCGCCACAAACGGATCCATTTGACTGCCAAGTTCATATCCCCATATCACCTGGGACCAGCAACTCTTTAAGAGCNAGCCTATCTAAAATGGAGAATTCCGATCAGGANCGGATCCAATTCATGCAGGAAATCACCCGGGAAATCGCNAGAGAGCACGTCGCTGCCTATACAATTGNGCTGCGAGCNCTGATAGAAACAGAACANGGCTTCCTGATTCACTGCATGGCTGGAAAAGACAGAACGGGTTTTGGCGCNGCTATCATCAAGCTGACTCTGGGAGTCAACCGGGCCCTGGTGATAGAGGACTACCTACTGACCAATCAATCCAGTGATTTAAGGCGTCGTACGCGCGCCAGGATGGCAGAACAGGGCATCGAGATTGAAGAAAGCACCCTCAAGATAATGACCGGTGTGCATCGAACCTATATAGAAGCCGGCCTGAATGAGGTAGATCAGCACTTTGGCGGGTTGGATGGGTACCTTGAAGCAGCAGGAATTTCTCTGAATGACCAGAATAATCTCAAGGCACGCCTGCTTGAGCCATAGNCACTAGATCGAGATGACAATCATGACGCCGGCTTTGTTCATGGCCGCCTGCGCACTTTTACTGGTCATGATCTTTCTAGCATCCTCAGCGGGCAAAACAAGATCTGAGGGCAAGCCCTCATAGGTGGTAATTGCACGCACAATCAGTGGCACCCGTGCCACCCGCTCATTTTTCACTGCATCNCTGATATCCAGGTCATANCTCACACCCCTTTTATTGGCAATATCAGAATAAGAGGTATTCTGGTTCGGATAAATCACCTTGCCATCATGGCCTCGAATAGTTGGAATCGTCGCCAGTTCAAAATTCTTGACCTGGGTGGCATCAATGAGAAGTCCAGTGAATTCACCCGCCGCATATTCGTTTACAGACTGCCTCAAAGCGCCAGCAATATCTGCAGGCTGGTTAACATCAATCCATTCGATAATTCGCTGGGCTGTGGCAGCATCGCTATCACTACCGAGNACGAACAATTCTCCAGCATGGACAGGTACGATCAATTGCCTTTCCAACCAGAGCACATAGGGNCTGATGGTGTGTAACAGGGCAGTAAGGCGACTACTGGTGTGACCCAGATAAGGGTTGATAGCCACTATGTCCTTGCCATCAGGATANACTGCGTAAAGAAGATCACCGCCAATAGACATGGCCATGGTGACGGTATAGATATCATTCTGGTAGGACTCTTTAATCGGTACGGCGCCTCGGATAACACCCTGAACACGGCTTGCAGCCGCACTATTATCAAGAACATGGTCAACAACTTTAGTCATTGAGGTCAATCTTACCCCTTTGGTGAGTTCCAACAGGTTGCGCTGCCCATCGACCACCGCCGCCCGTCGGGCAAGTAACCGCCGCTGTGCCGCTGGCATCCCTTNNCTTGACGTNCCAAAACCCTGGGCCAGGACCCTCCCCTGACTCCAGTTTATGGCGCCTGTTNCAAACTCCTCAACGACTTCATCCGCCCTGATCGACAAACTANTGATCGCTAAAAATGCCAGTATCCATCGCAGCATGCTTAAACCTCTNTGATTTATAAACGGACCAGTTGATCCATTTCCTGNTATTTCTTCTGTGCTGATNTGACTTTCTGTAAATAGTGCCGTGTTTCTTTGTAGGGTAACCTCTGGACCAACTGCTCGAAGACCACCTCAGGCGTGAGTTTATTAATTTCCCGGGACGCAACTAATACGCTTTTTGAATCTACNAATGCCCTGGCTACATTGCCCGGCCCTGTATTATAAGCGGCGATAACACAATAGGTTCTACTCAGGCTGTTGCTGATACTTTTTAAATATCGAGTATNAAGTAGGTTTAGGTAAGCCGCACCAAGCTCAACATTCTGATCGGCATTATAAAAATAATCTGGACCCAGTACTAATTTTTCCCCATACAGATGTTGATAGGCATCCACCCCTCCTGATGCTGGCACCAATTGCATCAACCCAAATGCAGGTATATGAGACCTGGCCCTGGGATTAAAGTGGCTTTCTGTCTCCATAATGGCGTACAGCAAACTAGGTGGTAAACTCTGCCGAGCCGCTTCAATAAGCACTTTCGGCTGATAGGCCGCGGCAGCCGAAGATAAGTAGTTCTGGCGCAAAGGGATTGTCACCATAATTTTTTTTTGCTCATTGGCCATAGCAATCACCGTTGCTGTCATTTCTGGCCTGTTCGCTTGTTTATCTGTATCACTACTGGTTTGAACAGCAGGATTTTCTTGTTGTGGCGATAACCCGAGGCTTTGCTGCATTGGCTTGGTAGTTTTTTTCAGAACAGTCAGGACAGCAGCAGACTCTGGAATATCCAGCAAATCTGCCATAACCGGTCTTTGGCTTGTATCCACCGTGTTTTCTATTGTTACTGCCCGATTCTGCAAATCCTGGCTGGCGTATTGCCATAAGGTATCCTTCCTCGATAGATCAGCGCCAGTATCCGCCGCCGCCGCCTGTACTGCTAACTGAATCTCACGGGTTACGTTGTCTAATTCTGAGTCCTCTTTGAATATCCTTTCGATCTGCACAAAGCCTTTCTCAAAATCAAATCTGCGTCTTAACTTTCTGTTCGGTGAATAATCAACCCAGGTCGACTTTTCAGGAAGTACAACTTCACCTTCTCCCCAGACGTCTTCAATCTCATTCTTAAATCGCTTATAAGCCTTCTTTAGCGCCGCATCGAGTGCCTGGTAATCGGCCTCAAGCGTTTCATCGGTATATTGAAACTGTGCTTCAAGCAAGGCATCCAAAGTCTCAAAGCTATCTTCCTCAGACAAACTGCAAGGGCTATACCAAAGCACGGCTGCAATCCAGATAATCCGGGTCCGAATAATCAAATCTTGAATAGCCAATCTCTAATTTCCATCGACGATGAATACTACCCTGCCCTGTGATAGAAAATCGCCGCTTGTAAGGTTTGTACTGAATATTTTTATGGCATCTTCGTCGCTGACAACCAGCTGGGACTGCTCACCTAAACTGGCCACACCTACCAGGATTGGACTCTCGCCAATAACCGCCTTCATTGCTTTTGCGCCTTCAGTGCTTCTTGCCCAGTGTAGCCAGTTAGTACCCTGGGTGACATGCCCCGGGCCGTATAATTCTTTACCTTCCTGAGTCTGGATTCTGACATCTAGCATGGGCGAAAAAGCCAGTCCTGTGGCATTTATAATTAAGCCGGTTGATTTTGTATCCGCTGTTTCGGCATTGCTGGTTTGAGGCTGTGTTTCCATTACCGCGGCTTCAGGCGCAAATCGTAACGGCTCTGCTGCACCCTTCAGGGTCGGNTGCATAACAGNTGCCAGNGTNGGTTTNTCACTGCATTGNCCTTCAGCACTACTCATACACACTGCCATGGTAACTTCAGCAACCCAATTACCATCCTCCAGGGTTACTATCGAATGCGTCTCAAAAGCGCCCTGTAGCAGGCCTTTAACGCGACTGCCAATGATATCACTCTCCAAAGTCATGTCTTTTACCGTGGTGCCGGATGTTACCCTNACACCATTTATTGTTTCCAACAGATTGCGCTGCGCATCTAGCTTGGCTGCACGCTTGGCCATGAGCTGAGCACTAGGACCCGGGAACCTACTGGCTTCCGCAAATCCAAAGCCCTGGGCAGAAAGCAAGGAAAGCTCGTCGGCTCTAACCATCCCAGCCAGCAGGNCTATCACCAATATCATCATTGTTTTCATTATCATGACTCCACTTATCACATGATTATCGCTGCAAAATTTGCCTGAGATTGTGCAGGACGAGAATTGTTTCGGCACCACTAACAACATCGTCTGGCCGAATATTGCCATCTTCACCGGCCTGCATAAGACCGCGGGTCACGGCCGACATAAATGCATTGAAGCTTGTCGCACTTGATGGCAAATCTAAGAATGGTGATTCTGTCCCGATAAAACTGGTCCTGCTCACTTTGAATTTGAGATACAAGAGATCTTCGACCAGCATGGCAAGTTCCCGCCGAGTCATCTTATTCTCNGGCTTAAAGGAGCCATTACGGATGCGGAAACTCCTCAAATTAAGCCGGTGTGTCACCAAAATANCATCAACAAATTCGGATTCCGCATAGTCAGTTAATCCCTGATCTGAAGTTTCACCTATGGACTGACTGGCAGAATCTATTAAATACTGATTGACCATCAAATCCTGATTGAGCAGCCGCGTCACTTCACCCCGGCTGATAGACTCCTCGTAAGCAAAAGGACTGTTGGTAACCAGNATAGCGCGCTGCATTGTTTGCAATCGCTGCAGCGCAACCTCTGCAGCTTCGTTATTCAAAGAATCAGCCGTTAGCGATAANCGCAGTAATTCATGTGCCTGCTCGAAATTTCTGGCTTTCAAATACACTTTTGCCATGGCTAAGTGAACTGCGGCAAACTGACNGTTCTCTTTTAATCTAACNGCGCGCCGATAGTGTCGCAGCGCTGCCTTGAAATCGAGGTTTTGATCTTCCAATAGAATTCCCAGGGTACGCAATTCCAACTTAGCCTGACTTAAACGGGCATACCTGAGCCCTCTCTTGATAGTAGCATCAGCTGCACTGAGGTCGCCTCTTGCCAATTCCAGGCGGGCCAGAGAGATATACGAGGGCATATCTCTCTTATCCTCATCAATCAGGCCCGCTAAACGACTTTCTTCTTCTGAAGACGCCATAAGCAACGGCCAATTGGNCAGGAGACATAAAAGAACCACTAGATTCCTAAGCGGCATAAGTTTTCCTTTTAATAATTACGCATTAACTAACATCCTGCTACNAAACTAATAAGTCAAGACTAGTAAAATGCNAACCTTTAATATACACCATGCAAACCGGTCCTGCTTCCCCACTTCCATTGNCTCGGTGTTTCATCCTTACTTAGAAATAANAAGCAAATTCAAAGCCATTTTCGAAAACCCTTTCACACAGCGCGTCTGGCTCCAGCTTAGCCATCAACAATTGTGACTCCTAGGGCATGAACACAAAGATATACCAACCTAGATTCCANAAGCCGTGAATNAGTATGCACATNNCAATACTGCTGGTGCGGTCTCTTACCAGGCCCAGGTATAGCGAGGGTAAAAACACCAACAAGGCGCTGTANCCATCGCGNGTCAACCAATGCAGTAACACGAACAACAGACTTGTCAGCAAATTAGCTGCACTGATGCCCAGAATNGCCTTTTGGCCCGGATCGAATTGNCTNAAATANCCCTGTATNAGCCCNCTGAANACCAACTCTTCTAATACTGGAACGACGATACAGAGCGTCAGGAANAATGGCCAATCCAAAGAATGCAAGACTGGAAGTGAACTGTTGGCAATGCCCAAANACACAGCGNCNGTCCAAACAAAAAGGGCGCCAATCATGGCGCCCCCAAGGANTAACCTGGCCTCTTTCGAGGCCAGCAGGGTTCTAGTCAACACGGACTAGTAATGCCCGGAAACGACGCCGGNTCAGGCCAGCCAGAGCCAGCAGTGCCANCAGTACCAGGCCATAGTCGCCCGGGCCTTCANCCACCGAACAACCACCCACTTTACGCCGGTTCTGATGNCCTTCGGCGTTAATCTCGACCACCAACACTGGTGCCGCTATTGCAATACCACCGGGATCNNCAATAGNACCGTTAACTTGACCGTCAGCATCATTGGGCCCTCCATCTTCTAGAGTCAACTGNAGACACATATCACCGGCTGTCAATCCATCGATATAGGCATCATCACCGGNACCCGGACANGCATCATCTGCTCCAANAGCGGATTTTACCGCATTATTGTCATCTACTATNAAGTCTACCCANCCTCCTTCCTCNGTGTATTTCCTGTACANAGCGTCTTCAGGAATCGCTTGGCCTACCGGAATGACAACATTGACTGACATTNCGGGTACAGCCAGTTCTTCGATACCAAAATCATAGACGCCGATTGGGTAATCAAAGTCCTCATCAGTACCGTTATCTGGCGCATCACCACCATCTGCACCGGAGGCCGCAATGGTCTCTTCACTCACGGCAATACCCGAAACACCGCCACCGGCTGCGGCGTCACCTATCACCAGTTTGACACCTTCATCGGCGGTCATGTCAGCATCGCTTTCGTCTGCATTAACCGAAAGCACGTTAGCTTCCTCAGAGGTATCCTTGCTATCCGGTATACCATCCTCATCGCTGTCAGACTCAACTGCGGCCGCCGAAACCCGAACAAGAACCGATACTGAGAAAGTCTCATCGGCAATGCCACTGTCGGTGACACTGGCAATAAGCTCGTAACCACCCTCACCCATCCCTGCTGGGTCGAACGAGAACTCCATGGCATCAGTTGC
>NZUN01000048.1 GCA_002697205.1 Gammaproteobacteria bacterium | reverse complement strand
ACAAGCCGGTATTGAAGTGTTAGAATGTAAGGAAATCTATGATGAAAAAGGATTGCTGGCATGGCAATTAGCCGGAAAGAAATAGCAACTGGGTTGTTACTGTGTCTGGCAATACAGCCAATTTATGCTGCCAGTCTGCTCGAGTGTGCAGCGCTGGAGGATGTTGATAAGCGCCTTAAGTGCTACGATGTGATGGCCAATCGGGTGCAGACTAAAATAATTGAGGTTGAGGAAGTTCGTGCGACCACAGAAGTTAAACAGGCGCTTAGACAAGAGGTTGTAGAGGCCGTCATCGCAGTGGAGCCCGAGGTTGACCAGTTCAAGATTGTCGATATCTATCGAAACAAAATTCTTCGAGTTACCTTTATCGCTGAAGATGGTCGCCGTTTTGCCAAGGATTCGGGTACAAGAAGCCAGTTCAGCCAAGGTGATAGAGTCAGGCTCGAGAGGGGGTTTATGGGTTCAAAGATTCTGGTTCGTTCTGATGGCCTGCGGATCAAGGTCAAGGAAATTTCGGCAAACTAGGGTATCAGAAAATAGGATGTTTAATGATGCAGGTAGTTCTATTTAGTAGGTTGTCATTGGTCGTGTTTGCTCGCCCGTGAGTGGACATTCAAAGCTGGTTTTAATTACTGGTGTGGGCCCGGGTACAGGCAGTGCTATCGTCCGGCATTTTGCCAGCAAGGGTTATCGCGTGGCCATGATGGCAAGGAATGAAGCGCGCCTTCAGCAGTTGGTGGAAACTATTCCCGGCACGGCTTCATTTCCTTGTGACGTCAGTGATCTTGATCAGCTGAGAAATCAGATTGATTTAATCGAGCGAGGCCATGGCTACCCAGATGTGCTTATTCATAATGCGGTAGGTGGAGCCTTTGGTAGTTTTATGGAAATCGACCCCACGGTGCTCCAGCAGAATTTCCAGGTTAATACCATGGCATTGCTGCACCTGGCGCGCTGGGTTAGCCCAGCTATGATTGAGCGGGGTATGGGCGCTATTTTAGCCACCGGTAACACCTCCGCTTACCGAGGCAAGGCGGGGTTCGCCGGTTTTGCCCCCACCAAGGCAGCGCAGCGAATTTTATTGGAGAGCATGGCGAGGTCTCTGGGCCCACAGGGTATTCATGTCGCTTATTGCGCTATTGATGCGGTCATTGATCTGCCCTGGACTCGAAAGCGTTATGCAGGAAAGCCCACGGAATTCTTTTGCCAACCAGAAGATATCGCCAACGAATGCTACCGTCTGGTAAGCCAGCCACGGTCTGCATGGAGTTTTGAAAGTGTTATCAGACCCTATGGTGAACAATGGTGATTTGCAGTGCAGAAAGGATCATGCGGAACAGGCTCACAGGCTAGTTTTATCCTGATATTGTTCCACATTTGGAATTGCTCATTTAATGTATGGTAAGGTTAATTGAGTGTCAGTTTCTGCTGTTTGGCAGGGCCTGAATTAAATTAAATTATGTCAAAAAGGATATTGGAATGGCTCAGACTCACGATCATGAAATTGTATCGGTTTATCCGTTCACAGAAGAGCAGGTAGACCAGCTAATGAGTCATTCCATGGAGTGTGTGCTGATGTGGGCAACCCGGGATTCCTGGCCGGTCGGAGTGACCCATGCCTTTGTATGGGAAGGGGGAAAAATCTGGATCACCTTTGCTGAGCATCGGCATCGCACCTCTGCCATAAAACGAAATCCCAAAGTCTCGGTTAATGTCAGCAGCATGGGATATGGCCAGGGCATTTCACCGGACCTACCCGGTGGTGCCGTCACCTTTAAGGGCACAGGGGAGTTCCATGATGATGAAGAAACTAAACTCTGGTTTTACCAATTGCTGGCGAAGAAACTAAACCCTGGTAATCCGGATGGAGAAACCTATTGGGTTGGTTTTCTCGATTCTCCTTTGCGGACTGTTTTATCAGTCACGCCAGTCAAGAAAATTATGTATAACAGTAAGCTGGCCGGGCAACACATGGCTGGCACAGTTGATGAGCAGGATCTTGGCGAGCGGTTAGGGGCTGATAAAGAACGCATGAATAAAGCACGGGCGGCCAAAGGTCTTGCACCGCGCTAGTGCTGAGCAGGTCCTATCGGGAGCCAATAGGGTAAAACGATGGCAGTGGGCGTTCAGCCAGGCAGGCAAACGATGCTTTAAGCAGGGCTGGCAGGTTATGCAATTTCGCGGGCTGTAGAGACGACTTCGCTCATCCCTTCCCACTCATCCCACATATTGCACATGGCCT
This sequence comes from Gammaproteobacteria bacterium, assembly GCA_002697205.1. Classification (GTDB taxonomy): domain Bacteria; phylum Pseudomonadota; class Gammaproteobacteria; order Pseudomonadales; family Azotimanducaceae; genus UBA9926. The sequence continues at coordinate 11,089 of NZUN01000048.1, read as the reverse complement.
GTTTNGATTTATNCCAGGGGTCATTGCCTGGTTCGTATTCAAGCCATTCACCCAGCCAGCCTCGGTCTGGGTGATCGGATATGCCAGTGAGTACTTTTCNGGGTTGCCGACTTNTGTTGCGAATCCGAAAGATGATGTTTTTTCTCGANTCTGTNCCATTTTCATTGCGCGAACCGGAATGTGGAATGTGATAGGTGGCAATACAGGCATCACCGGGTTGCATGAGAATTTGTAAGGGCTCAGGCCATTTTCTGCCATCCGGCGTAGACAGGGAATTTTCATCGATGCAGGCATTCACGATCGCATCTGGCAGGTAATTCATACCTGAGCGATTCTCTGAATTGATATTNAGTCGAGGCCAGTCAGGACCTTCAGGNCCAATATGCCCATTTTGAGCATACTGCCNCTGAAAAAATTTCTCGGTGAGATGGTGCGCGCCGGGTAGCAGTGAAGTCTGTCCGCAACCCGGTTTGCTCTGGTCATTAAGGCAAACGAAAACGAAGGCGGTAAAGCTGCCAAGCCCCAGTGTCATTTGTGGGTCCTGGAATAAAGGCGTGTAGTTGTGACCCATGACTTCGGCCGAGCGGCCCAGGTCTCCTTTCGGGCCAGATCGGATATAGCGATTATAGATTTGTTCAGCGGTGCCCTGCTGAATTGTCTGNGGTGTGGCGATGGTGATATTGCCGTCCATATGCAATTCAGTCCCATAGTAGGGCATATCTTTATCTTTATAGCCGAGATTGTTGTAGTGATCACCNGGCTGTCTTTTTTTGAGGACACCGATCTGGGCAGCCTGAGGTGGGTCGAATTGGCCCATGACTTCGTTTAATACAGGCGTGATACTGGATGCATTGACCAGGTCTGTCATGGATTTTTCAACCGANAGATTTTCACCTTTTTTGGCAGACTTGATTCTCGATAAGGCGCTNCTGACCAGGTCATCCGACACNGCATTTTTGATTACTATGTAACCATTGCTGTANAGGAATTGCTTTTGTTCCAGACTGAGTTGACGATCCATTCATGTCTCCAACTGCATTGACTTATCGTTGATTTTCTTGGGGTTTTACTGCTGGCTAAGANTTATTGTTATATCTTTCCTGCTATAGACCCCANATGGACAGAATTTCTTTCAGGGTATACTAATATAAGAGGTCATCATAGAGCCTGGTTCGCCNCATGTTGATGCTGATGNNATTTAGGTCATTGTNAGTGCTTACCCNTTAAAACCCGCCTTCCAGTCTTTTTGCCATATCTGCGCCCGGGCCTGGGCTGTTTTCCCGTTCAAACTTTAAACCCGCCTGGTAACTGCGCTCAAGGCCGGCTTTAATGAGCATTTTATCTGCTCTGAGGGTATGCCAGGCATTACTGGTTATAGTGTCAGCAAGCGCCCTGCAGTGATCCATGAGAGCCTCGTCGGCGACAACTTCATTGGCAAGGCCAATATTGACCGCCTCGGCGCCAGTGTAAACCTTACCAGTAAACATCATCATTTTCGCATTGACAAGGCCAACACGCCGCGGCAGTCGTTGCGTCATGCCCCAGGTGGGTGCCATGGACCATTTTCCATGGGTATCTGCAAACCGAGCAGATTCAGCAGCAATAAGCAGATCACAAGCGAGAGCTAGCTCAAGGGAACCTGTATAACAGTGCCCCTGAATTGCGGCTATGACCACCTGTGGCATCGCTTCCAGGGCTTCCAGGGTTTCTGCCTGGTAATACTTGCTGGGTGCTCGCTCACCGGCCTGTATTGCTTTAAGGTCATTGCCTGCAGAGAAAGAGCGACCGTTGCCGCAAAGGATGACGCAGCCTATATCCTCAGGCTGTTCTTTAATGGCATCAATATGTTCTCGCAATTCTACAAATAATGCCGGGCTGAGCGCATTGAGGGCTTCGGGGCGATTAAGGGTTAGGGTACTGGTGCCCTGATGATCATTTCTAAGAACAAGTGGCATGATAATTTCCTTTTGATGTTGCGGTTAGTGCCCCGACTTGGCGGCTTAATTGAATCTCCTTGCTTGCCTGAAAGCTGCGCGGGTTGCAGTATGTTATCTCAATGAAGAGCCTAGTAATTCTCTGGCAATGATATGGCGCTGTACCTCGCTGGGACCTTCGCCAATACGGCGAATTCGCATTTCGCGGAACCAGCGTTCAAAGGGCAGATCCTTAGCAACACCCAGGCCACCAAACATTTGCATGCAACGATCCACAACCCGTCCTCCAGCTTCGCTGGCCACTAATTTGGCCATAGCGGCCTCCTTGCGAAAGGGCAACCGCTGATTGGCTTTATGGGCAGCTTCAAGGGTAATCCAGATGGATTGTTTGATGTCGATCTCGTTGTCAACCAGCATCCATTGTATGGCCTGTCGGGAAGACAGGGGTGCCCCGAAGGTTTCTCGCTGGGGTACATACTCAAGTGCCATTTCATTGGCCTTGATGGCAACACCGATACAGCCAGCAGCATAGGGTATTCTCTGTCGAGTCAGCCGGTCATTGGCAATAGCAAAGCCCTTGTTAACCTCACCTAAGATATTGCTGCTGGGGATGCGCATATCAGTAAATTGTAATTCGGTGGCGTAGTGGGCAGACCTTAAGGTGTGCACCACACGTCGAACGTGAAAACCAGGTGTATCGGTGTCTACGATAAAGCAGGTGACGCCATTACGGCCTTTGTCGCGGTCGGTTCGGGCAAAAACCAGACCAAAATTGGCCTTGTCAGCACCACTGATCCAGAGTTTGCTGCCGTTGATGATCCAGTCTTTACCGTCCTGTATGGCTTTAGTTTGAATTGCCCTAGCTGGATCAGAACCACCAGAGGGCTCTGATAATCCAAAGAAGCCTCGTTTTTCACCCCGCAGGGTGGGGTAGAGATAGCGTTCCTTCTGATCATCGGTTGCTTCAAACAGCTGCGCCAGGCCAGCCCCGCCGAAAGTGCCATAGCAGGGTGCATACAGGCCAGCACGGTGTTGCGACATCTCGATTGCGAGCAGTGTACGGGTGACCAGGTCGATTTCAGGTCCGCCGTATTCAGGCGGAATATCCAGTCCGTATAGTCCCATGGATTTTGTTTTTTCAACCAGACGTGCTTTATCTTCGGCGTCGATTTCATCTGCATCTGGGTCCAGATTCAATTCGAGAGGTAGAATTTCTTCACGGACAAAGCGACGCACCATGTTGACTATAAGTTCCTGTTCATGGGTTAGGTTCAGGTCCATTAGCTTGGGCTCAGTGTGCCGATTTTAATATCAGCGTTGTTGGGAGGTAACTGTTTAAAATCAGCTTTGTAGACCATTAGCAGTTCGCGGTAGCGGCTCAGGTAGGCGCTGGTGACTTCGACCCTGACTTTTGTCGCGCCTGGGTTTTCACTGGCGGCCTGGGCAACAGCGGAGCGCAGGCCAAATAAGCTGTTGCCACCNGCATAGCCGATGTAGAGAATCTGNTCATNCTCATCAGCGAGTTGGAATACGCCTAGCTGGCCACCCAGCTTTGGTCGTGCTGCGTCTAGTGGTAACCAGGGCTTGGTTAGTCTCACTGCAGGCATATCAACGACTCAGGTTTACTTCATTTTTTTTCTTGGGCATAACGGAGATTTCCATGGGAGCAAAGTGTTCCATGTCGATATCGATCAGGTAGGGTCCGGTTGTAGCCATGGCGTCNTCAAATGCCGACTCGAATTCCGCAACGGAAGACACTCGCTGGCCTGGCACACCCATGCTCCTGGCCATANCAGCAAAGGCAACCTTACCCAGGTCAGTTTCATTAATTCTTCCAAATCGANTACTCTGCAGCCAGCGTAGAACGCCATAGCCTGAGTCATTAAACANGCAGATTACCAGNGGTACCTGATATTGCGCTGCGGTTGCCAACTCNGTTGCGTGAAACATAAAGCCACCGTCGCCGTGCACAATAACGGTTTTCCGTCCGGTTGCGATAGCAGCACCAATGCTCATCGGGAAGCCCGGGCCGATAGCGCCCGAAGTTGGGTTAATAGATGTCCGCGGTTTATAGATAGGGAACTGCTGATTCCCCCAGTTGTAGGCGGAAATCGTTTGATCTCTGACGAAAACGGCATCATCGGGCAGTTTTGCTCTTATGCTGTCCATTACCTTCGGCCAGTCGTCACCGAGGCGGTGGCGCATGGCGCTTCTCACGCCATCTCGGGCTTCCCATATTGACTGGTTGAACTGGCCATCATTGGCCACCACATCTGCCAGNGCTAAATTNATGGCAGTCAGCGCGGTGCCAGCATCNGCTAACACCGGGAATTGAGCCGCATGGGTTCGGCCGATCATGGTGCCATCAATATCGATTTGGATAAGATCTCCTGGCGGTGTCTGTTCCTGGAACTGGCCATCCACACCGACCGCAAAGCGGGTGCCAATTGCAATNGTGACATCCGCAGTTTGAATAGCATTGTAGATGCCAGCACTGTTGTAGTAGTTACCGACGCAGAGAGGATCGTCTTCTGCAATGACACCTCTTCCATCGACGGTTGTCAGGACTGGGCAATCCAGTTTCCTTGCCAGTTGTTGCAGGGCCTCGCTGGCCTCTGCGGCAACNACACCGCCACCNGCAACTATAATTCGCCTGTTGCTTTCCAGAATACGTTTAACTGCCGAGTCGAGTTGGCTGGAATCCGGTTGCGTCTGGTTTATTTGNGGGTAGCTGAAATCCATTTTGTCGGCTTCNGCATATTGCAGGTCGATCGGTATTTCCAGGGCACCGGGTGCCGGTCTGCCGGTGAACAGGTCAGTGACCAGGGTTTGCAGGCAGGGGCCAAGCTGGTTGACGTGGCGAGGGCTTTCTACTCGGCGACAGACGCTTCTAAGCATGGCAACCTGATTCTCTGCCTCATGCACATAGCCTACGCCTCGGCCATAAAAGGCGGTCTCAGCCTGCCCGGTGATGACCAGTACTCTGGAAGAGCCGTATTGCGCTTCGTAAAGGCCGGTTACTGTATTTGACGTTCCGGGGCCGGTGGAAGCAATCATTACGCCTAGTTTTCCGGTTGCGCGGGCGTAGCCGTCGGCAGCATGNGTGCCTGCCTGTTCGTGCCGGACGTCGATAATCTTGGTTTCTCCCAGCCTGTTAATTGCATCCATTAGAGGCATGTTGTGGATGCTAACGATACCAAAAACGTGTTCAATGCTGAGCTGTGCGAGAGCATTTGCGATCAGATCGGCGCCGGTGAAATTTGACATGGTAATCCTTCAGTGTTTGCTGTTAGGTAATTGTAATAGGCACTGTATTAAAGCCGCGCCAGTTAGCTTGGCCACCCAGAGCTTGATTCAGCTTCAAATCAATCATCATTATGAAATTGACTAAACCATCTAATGCAGCTGAGGTCAACGCGTCTGTTTTATATACTGGGGTTTCNCCTTGCTTACCTGAGTATAGTGAACACCATTAATANTCATCCTGGATGACNNNTAATGGTGCAAACCCCACATTAGACGTCCTGGCCCATGCTTTAACGNTCAGGTGGCAGATCCATGGCTGGATTACCGTTAAAAAAGTCAAAGGGTCTCAGNTCAAAGCTGTGCCACAGGACCGGCATGACAGGCCAATCCTCGGCTCGTACCAGGTGATGCATGCTAATGGTGTGCCAGAGGACAATATCGGTATCTTTAATGGAACGATTGTCTTTGGTGAATGCTGGTAGTCCTTCACCAGGTTCGCTCAGCGTGGGATATTCTCCGGCGGCGTAACGCTCGTCCGGGGCATGGGGTGTAACCCAGAGATGATGATCGATGAAGCCCGCCCGCCTTCTTGGGTAATCGTCTTCGCTGAGCAGGGTGATGGCGTTGCGGCCCGGTCTTAACTGGTAACTGGTCGGGTAGCCAACATGGTTTTTNCGAGCCTGGCTGTGAACCCGCCACAGGCTAGGTTGGCTCAGATCGATATTTAGCTTTGCATAGGCTTCCGAGGTTATTACTGAAGATTTTTTAACCCAGATGCTTTTACGCCGCTCCCCTTCGAGTTTCTGCTGGACNAGCCTATCCAGCACGAAATNGTTGTTAGCACCGTCAATATCAAGGTCGATNCGGAAGCTGAAATAGTGGTCATGGTTAACGCCAATAATGTGTGGGTCAATGAATCGGCCATAGGCATCAGCCGCTGCTTTAGATTGCTTACTTTTAGCTACGATAGAGGCGTCTNTCTGCGGGCTCATCTTGACTTCGACAATACCNGTTGCTCCTACTGCTGCTANAACAGAACCATCCTGTTGAAAGGTCCAGTCAAGCAGATAGTCGTAATTGCCAATCACGGCGGCACTGCGAACGACCAGGTCTCTTTTCGGCCGGCTAGCGGTATTATTATTTTCCAGATGCCGCCAGGCCGGGTCGCCCTGGTCGCGCTCGAAAATACACAGGGCGTTTTTGATGGTAGTCGGGCGGCCGTTGCTACCGGTATTAAGGCTATTCATATATAGCGCGTATTCTGGGCAGTCCTGGCCTTTCAGCAGCGGTTTGAATATCCCCGAGGCGGAAAATTCACCAGCATCGATAAAATTGCGTGCATGCCAGGCAAAATCAGGATCCATATAGGGAACGAAGATTTCTGACAAATGTGCCTGATAAATAATGGAGCGATCTTCACCCTGATCAGTATAGCGGACTACTGAGATGGTCGTCCCTGTTCTTTGATCCACACGGACATGAAATTTCCAGTTCTGCCAGCTTATCTGGTGACCGTTTATATCAAAACCCGGGCCATCAGGTTGATCAATACGTATCGGCCCGGGAACGTCCCGCAAGGTTTCAAAGGAGTCCAGGTCAAAATCTGCGGTCGTGTCGTGTAGTTTGCTGGCACCATCATCAATGACTTCCAGAACTTCTCCGGAATCCATGTCAACCACTACGGTGAGGCCTTCAATCTGCCTGGGCCAGGTATTGCGAACCCCGGTTGGCATATTGCAACGAAGGTGACCAAGCCGTTTACCCTGTTCTTTTTCAGTTCCAAAATAGCCGGGTGGAATGGTGATGCAGTTCAGGAAAGTGAAGTCTTCTATCCCACGTTTTTTCATGGCCCTGATGAAATCCGGATGGCCCATTGCGGCCTTAACGCCTGCGCCAAAGTCCTGTGCTATCCACATGGTGTGGGCGTTTTCAATGGGTGTGATGGAATAAAGTTTTTCTTTGTTAAGGTCAACTACCGCTTCTAAGCTATCGCCTTTGTTGCGTAGGACGACGAAAGCCGCTCTACTTATTTGCTCACCTGGTTTCCATTTCCACACCTGAGCCTTGGGCTGTTGTTGCAGGCGAATCTGCATAAACGTGGTACTGCTGTCTACATGGCCCGCTTTACGAAGAACCTCCAGGGTGGTCCAGTGTTCCTGCCAGGTGAGTGGGTCCAGAGGGTGCGTATTATCGCTTGCCAGGGCACTTGAAATTGAAAATATCAGCAGGGTTGAAGCTATCAGCAGGTACCGCATGCGTGCACTCCTAAATTCTTTTAGACTCTTGCTGTAACCTAACCAGAATTCATTTTTTCAGTCAATCAATCAATCGATCCGCGCTAACTTGTTGCCGGGCGCTATGACAGAATCTGAATGTCCTGATTGACCCCGAGCTTTGCGGCTGAGCCACAGAATTCCTGCTCGGTCATCGCCTGCATCAGAGCCTGATCCTGGGAATTGGCCCAGACTCTTTGGCCCGATTCGGTGAGGCATGACAGGTGCGCAATAACCGGTTGCAGGTGATCATACATGACGGTATAAGATTCAACGGTGACTCGACCCTGATATTCAGGGAGACAAGTGCGCGCCGGTAGGGCATCAATTTGTTGTTGTACATTGTCTCGCTTAAAAGTACTTGCTGGCGGTACACCCGAGTAAATCGCCATGGCTTGCTTGTAGAGGTTTCCACCATTGGCCGTTACCAGGGCTTTTTTATGCGGATCTTTCCTTAGCAGTTCGACGGTCCGGGCAATACTATGCATGACATAGTTGTTAAGTGGTCCTCCGGCAAAGGTAAGGCCCCCGGTAACGGTGAGGGCGCTTGATTCAGGCAGGCCCAGTTCCTGGGCCGCTATCTGGACCGCAGCAGGGAAACAGCTGTATAAGTCTACATAATCCAAATCAGCTGGTTCAGTTTGGGTTAATTCAAACAAACGCTGCCCGGCTAAGCGTATGGCCGGAGATGAATAGAAGTTGTCCCTGACAGAAGCTGAGAAATGGTCGTTACCCTCAACGCCGGCGTACGGATAGACCCATTTTGATTCGGGAATTCCTAAAGACCGGGCTTTAGCGACCGAGCACATTATCAAAGCAGCCCCCATATCAACGGCATTATTGGAATTCATCAGTTTTGTGTAAGGCACACTTATCTGGCGGTTGCGGGCGGATGCTGTTCTGATGGTTTCTGCAGAGAAGGGATCCTGCAGCCAGGCATGAGGGTTGCCGCTGGCAACCTGACTGAAACCTGCCCACAGCTCAGAAACTCTTTTCAGGTGCTGGTCAATGGACTCACCGCGACAATGGCGGATAGCATTTTCGTACATGGGGTACACTTGAATGGCTTGGCGAATGCCCTTGGTTCGTTCAAAGTCGTGGTGTTCCGGCTGTTGAGACTGACCCAGTACCCTATCGTAAAGCCCAGGCAGGTCTCGATACTCGATGGTTTGATTTAACCTGCCGGCTTTTGAATTGGAGTAACCGATTTCAGCTCCGGTTATCAGGACAAGATCGAGTTCACCACGCGTAATGGCGGCGGCGCTGTCATTCACCACGACCTGGTTGTAGTTGCCACCAAACATAGTACCCATGCACTGGGTTTGCTGTGCTCCTATCTGTTCAGCGATATACCTGGCTGGATTTTGGTATGGCCAGATCCCCCTGATAACCCGGACAGACTGTACCTGGTTCAACAGGCGGGTATTTGTGTCAGCTTCAGCAAGTTGGCATGCTCGCAGCATTAAATCGATGGGCTCAATGAACCCTTCAAGTTCCTGAATACGGTGTTGGGTTTGCGCAACACCGGCAATAATTGGGGTATTCTGGTTCATTCCTTGACGCCTAGCCGAGTGGCCCCTGAACCTCTGCCGGCGCGTGTGTTAGTTGCGCAGTCTGTGCTCTTTGGAAACCCTCGCGGCTTTTCAGGCGAGCCAGATAGTCCAGTGTCTGAGGTTTATAGTTCTCGTTGATGCCCAGATTCTCACCGAGCAGCAGTGCATATCCACAGGCGATATCAGCTATCGTAAACTGATCTGCAACCAGAAATTCGTGATCCATTACTCGATTGTTGAGCATCCTTAGTCGCGCCAGATACCACTTACGATAATCATTGCCCACCTCGGCTTTGGTTTCGTCCGGTTCCAGGCGGGTGTAGCGGAGAAACAGGGTCTGAGGAAAAGTGAGCGTCGCATCGCTGTGATATAGCCAGTTCAGATATTGACCAAATTGGGCGTGATCTGGTCGTACGCCGAATTCATATTTTTTATATTTTTCAATTAGGTAGTGACAGATTGCAGTTGATTCGGTCATGTGAGCATCACCGTCTACGAAATAAGGAACAGTTCCCAAAACGTTAATATCCAGGTAACCCTCATGAAGAAATCTTGGAGGGAAAGGCATGACCTCCAAGTCGTATTCGAGGTTCATCTCCTCTAACGCCCATAGTGCTCGAAGGGATCTTGCGTCGTGACAGTGCCAAAGTTTCATGCTGCTGGTTTTCCTTATTGCTGGTGGACCAGACAGCTTACCCATCTGTAAGACACAAGATCAATCTCGCTATGAAGTTTGTGGGTATTAAGGTGCTTGCAGGGAATCTAGTATGGAGCTGCTGCAAGGACTGGTTTCCCTCTGATTGGATTAGATTAACCGGCCACAACGAGCGAGTGAACCGAGCGCACAGGTTAACTCATTATTGCCTTGATGGGCATGAAGTGGGAGGATGGGCCTGATGTCAAACCCACTGACTGAGAAGCAAAGCAATGAGCGTATCCAGCAGAACCAGTGAAGTCATAAAGAATTACGTCTTAGAAAAGTACCTTCTGGAGCTTGAGGTTAATGGTTTGACGGTGGTCCCGCCGGAGGTGCATGGCTTTCCCCTAGAGGCGATTGATCAAATCGTCGAACTGCTGCTTGATTACGCTGAGGCTATGACCGGTTCTTCTTTTTCACTTGACCAGGGTCCGGAAAGACCGTTGTACTTTGCAGAGGAACCGAGTGGCCTGACCAAGGGGGCTAGAGAGCCCGGTCAGTTCCTTATTCAGCAGCTGGCCCATAAACATCGCTTATTCAGGGATTTGGCTATCAATCCTGTGGCTGTGGGGCTCATGGGGTGCCTTATCGGACATAAGGAGGTTCGCTTCAGCAGCCACAATTCTTTTATCAAATGGCAGGGAGATTTTGGCTATGGGCCCAGCCTGGGTATGCATGCGGATCAGACGGCACAACCCTTGCCATGGGGTCGAACAGCATTAACGGCGAATACGAACTGGTGCTTGACTGAATACTCCAGCGGAGGCGGCTGCCTGGCCTATGTGCCGGGGTCGCACCGATATGGGACTCCCGCGCAGTTCCCCAGAGCGGTCAAGCAGGCAGTTCCGGTGGAGGCTGCCAAAGGCTCAATGATCGCTTTTCACGGGGCCACCTGGCATGGCGCTTTCCCGAAAAAAACACCGGGGTTGCGGTTGTCCATTGCAAATTATTATCGGCATCAGTCGGTCACCTCCCAGGAAGATTTATCGGGCAGCTTCCCCAGCGATTTAGCTGAAGACTGTCATGATGCAGCGTTGTTTAAAACCCTCTGTGGGTTTAACGATATATTTCCCTATAAGCAACAATCGGAAAAGGTGCCCAGAATTTCAAGTTAATTGCCTGCTAAAAGGAATTTTATTGGGTCGTGTGTTTACCCCCAGCAGAATGATTTATTGTCATCATTGCGCCAGTCTGCATATGGAATTGGCAATCAGGTATGATTTGAGTTAGGAATGACTAGTGAAACGTTGTGATTCCACCTAAGCTTTTTGGGACCAGGCTACTCATGACTTACGTTAAACCAGGATAAAAAAGAGCCCCTATGCTGATAACAATTTTTCGATGGTTCATGCTTTTGCTGATAGCAATTGCTATTGGACTGACGGG
>NZUN01000047.1 GCA_002697205.1 Gammaproteobacteria bacterium | reverse complement strand
AGACTAGGTCAGATTGGCTGCGGCGGCCTTTAACAGCATCTCAATTGCAGTATGCGGCCTTGGATGTCGTTTATCTTTACCGAGTTTACTTCGATCAATTACGGCAGCTAAAGCACCTGGACAGGGAGAAGTGGGTCCTCGAAGAGTCAGCCAAGTTAAATGAGTTATTGCCCACTGCGATCGATCCGGCTGAAAGTTACCTGAAAGGCAAAGGCCTGCATGTCCTGAATCGACGTCAGTTAGGTTGTCTGCAACTGCTTTATGCCTGGCGTGAGAGGCTTGCACGATCAGAAAATGTACCGCGCAATCGCATCGTTGAACCCAAGCAATTGTTCTCTATTGCCCGATTGAGCTTGGATTCGATCCAGAAACTCAGGGAACAATCCGATTTAACCTCTCGGCAGTTGCGGCGGTATGGATCGCAGCTACTGGATGTGATGCAACAAGGCAAAAACAGGCTTGAAACGGACCTACCTCAAAGTATTTTGGCTGATTCTGCGCCGCTCGATAAAAAGAAATTACAGAAATTGAAAGAAACTGTCGATAAACGAGCAAGTGAACTGGGTATTTCACCGGAATTCTTATCAAGGCGACGGGACCTGGAGAGTTTGTTGCGTACCGCAAGGCAAGGCGTTGCAGTACTACCAGATTTTATGAAGGGCTGGCGTGAGGAGGTAATTGGCCATACTTTGTTAGAAGCGGTTCAGTGATTATTTAACGGAATGGTAAACGGCTAAACGGTTTGTAAGCGCACTACTGAAAGTATCTTGTGGGGCTCATGCTGAATGGGGCGAGATTCATATTAAGGAAGTTCATATAATGAGAATTTCATATAATGAAAAGTATAAGATAAGGGGATGTATGCGGCCAATGTCAGAGGTTACCGTAAAGTGAGTTTCTGGAAGGAAAAAACGCTGCTTGAGATGACGCAAGGGGAGTGGGAGTCCTTGTGTGATGGCTGTGCGCGTTGTTGCCTTCATAAATTGCAGGACCTGGAGACAGACCTGGTCTACTACACCAGTGTGGCGTGTCAGTATCTGGATCAGGACACATGTCGATGTCAGAATTATAAGCAGCGGCACGAACTGGTGCCCAGTTGCGTAATATTAAAGCCATCGCACATGGAAGAATATAGCTGGTTGCCCGATACCTGTGCCTACCGGTTGATTCACGAAGGCAAAGAACTATTCTGGTGGCATCACCTGGTCTCTGGGCGGGACGATACGGTTCATGAGGCCAACATCTCCGTGAACGGAAAATGTATTTCAGAGACCCATGTTCATCCGGATGATTTTGAAGAGAATATTATTAAGTGGGTTGAACAATAGGGATGTAAGGGTGATAAATGATTATTTGTTAGCCTGGTTGATGTATCTGGTTGCTGGTGGTCTCATGGCAGTGGTGGTCTGGCGGGTAACTTCCCACGCAAGTTACTCTTGGCGGGCACTTTTCAGAGGGACTTACCTTGTTATTACCTTTACGCCTTGGGTACTCATCGACTATCCCGGCTTTTATGCCCCGGCATTTATAATTTTGATAATGGATATGCTCCTTAAGGGCTCAGGTAATAGCCTATCAGGCGGTTTGGCGCTGCTTGGATCTTTTACTTTCATGTTGATTTTCCTCAGTTTCCGGGCACTTAGAAAGTCAAGCTAAATGTCCTATAAGTCCTCGGGGAGAGCCCTTTTTTGCTGCTTTTAGTGATGGGCTGAGAATTCTTGAGTCTTGCTATGCATCACCAGTCAAATTAAAGTACCCACCCAGAGCTAATTATATTCACCAGATCAGGAAAGAAACAGCCTTATGAAATTTGCAAGCACGAGCACCTACATTGCTACCGAAGAGTTACAGATGGCAGTGAACGCAGCAGTAACGTTGGAAAGACCACTATTGATTAAAGGAGAACCGGGAACAGGTAAAACCATGCTTGCGGAGGAAATTGCGGCTTCCCTTGGCATGCCGATCATTCCCTGGCATATCAAATCTACAACCAAAGCGCAGCAGGGTCTGTATGAATACGATGCTGTATCAAGATTGAGGGATTCGCAGTTAGGTGACGATAAAGTCCATGACATTGCCAATTATATTGAAAAAGGTAAGTTATGGGATGCCTTTGATGCTGATAATAAGGTGGTTCTATTGATCGATGAAATCGATAAGGCAGATATTGAGTTCCCCAATGATCTGTTGCTGGAACTCGACAAGATGGAATTTTTTGTCTATGAGACTGGTGAAATAGTTAAGGCTAAGGTGCGCCCGATTGTTGTGATTACCTCGAATAATGAAAAGGAACTACCGGATGCCTTTCTGCGCCGTTGCTTCTTCCATTATATCCAATTCCCCGATCGTGAGACCATGCAGGAAATTGTCGATGTACATTATCCGGATATAAAGAAAGATCTTGTCAAAGAAGCCATGGAAATTTTCTTTGATGTACGCAAGGTGCCGGGCCTGAAGAAAAAGCCATCCACGTCAGAATTGATTGATTGGTTGAAATTGCTTATGGCCGATGATATTCCTGACGAAATACTGACTAATCGAGACACCTCGAAAGCCATTCCTCCACTTTATGGCGCCCTGGTCAAGAACGAACAGGATGTACAGCTACTAGAGAGGCTGGCATTTATGAATCGACGCCAGGCAAGTGGAAATAATTCCGGTGGACCCGGTTAAATTGGTTTTGGTGTCAACGCTTGATCAAGAAGCTAGGATCAATGAGGCAGAACTCGGCCAGATGAAGTTGGCCATAGCTAAGTAAGGAAACCACCAGAATGCTGATAAACTTTTTTATGGAATTGAAAAAGGCCAGGATTCCAGTATCGATTACGGAGTTACTCCAGTTGATAGAGGTCCTAAAGGCCAGGCTGGTGTACGCGGACATCGATGAATTTTATTACCTGAGTAGAATGACGATGGTCAAAGATGAACGCCACTACGATAAATTTGATCGTGCGTTCAGTGCTTATTTTAAAGGTCTGGAAGATCTTGCCAGCCTGCTGTCATCGCTCATTCCGGATGAGTACCTGCGTCGAGAATTTGAAAAATCCCTGACCAAGGAAGAGCTTGAAAAGATTAAATCGCTGGGCGGTCTGGAAAAGCTGATTGAAGCCTTTAAAGAAGAGGTTGAGAAGGCGGCCCGGGGAGAAGGCGATAAAAAAGACCAGGAAGGCAAGGGTAAGAANGGCCGTGGCAAGGAGGGCGATGACAAGCGGGGCAAGAAACGCCGGGGTCGTCGTCAGTGGGATAAGCGGGATTATAAAGGCTACGATGACAATGTTGAGTTAGGTACGCGCGGCATGAAAATTTCCATGCGTCGNCTGAGGAAACTCGCCCGAACCGGCGCCGATGACGAATTTGATATCGATACCACAATATCCAAGACGGCCAAGAATGGCGGGCTGCTGGATATCATTATGCGACCGGAACGCAANAACACAGTGAAGGTCCTGCTGTTACTTGATAATGGCGGTTCAATGGATTCACATGTTCGAGTCTGTGAAGAGCTGTTCTCTGCAGCCAGGTCAGAATTCAAGCACCTGGAAACTTATTATTTTCATAACTTCATCTATGACGGGGTNTGGAAAGAGCATAGAAGGCGCATGAATGAGCGCATCGATACCCATGACATATTGCACAAATATAGCCACGACTATAAGGTGATATTTGTTGGNGACGCCACTATGGCGCCGTACGAGATCACCCATTCGGGCGGTAGCGTTGAGCACTGGAATGAAGAGGCAGGTGCAGTCTGGTTTCAGCGAGTGCAGGATAATTTCGATAAGGTTATCTGGATCAATCCAACGCCCCTGGATACCTGGGAGTATTCCACTTCAGTGGGGCTGACTAAGAAACTCATTGAAGATCAGATGTTTCCCCTGACCATTCGTGGTATTGAAGAAGGTATGAATTTCCTGTCTAAGTAGCATTTTACAGNCAGCGCAGCAAGGCCCGCTTTGCCTAGGGTCCTTTGTGATTAACATGCCATGAGCAGACCAGGTGAAACAGAATTCATCAGCTTTCCAGCGAACGCTAGACACATGCATGATTCGCGATCGATTCAAATTGAATCGGCAGTGGCAGCAACATGGTATGTCGAAGCGTTTGGACCAACGTTTGCAGGAATCCAAGGCGCTTGCNGATCAGCGTAGAGAAANCGCGCCAGCTNTNCGTTATCCCGAAATTCTNCCGGTCAGTGACCGGGTNGANGATATTAAACAGGCGATCTGTGACCATCAGGTGATTATACTGGCGGGTGAAACTGGCTCGGGCAAGACTACCCAGATACCAAAAATCTGCCTCGACCTNGGTCGCGGTATCTATGGCACAATCGGCCATACTCAGCCGNGAAGAGTAGCGGTTCGTACCGTTTCTGCCCGGCTCGCTGAAGAGATGGATGTGACCTTGGGAGAACAGGTCGGCTATCAGATTCGTTTCAGTGATCNCAGTAAGNCGATATCACAGGTTAAAGTCATGACNGATGGTGTGCTCCTGGCNGAGACGCAGCANGACCGCTTTTTAGAAAATTATGACACCTTGATTATTGATGAAGCGCACGAGCGTAGCCTGAACATCGATTTTCTAATCGGTTACATCAAACGAATTCTTCCNAAGCGACCCGATCTCAAGATCATCATCACCTCGGCGACGATTGATCTNGACCGATTTTCCGATCATTTCAAACAGGCACCGGTTATAGAGGTNTCTGGGCGCACTTATCCCGTGGAAGTCTGCTATCGGCCNCTTGTTGACCAGGAAAANCGAGANGATTCAGATGAGCGTATGTACAAGGGAGTACTTAATGCNNTGGATGAGATAAGGGTGCTGGAACGNGCTCAAGGCTCACCTGGCGGTGTGTTGATCTTTCTCAGTGGGGAAAGGGAAATTCGTGANCTGGCGCTGCTTATCAAGCGCAGCAGCCAATTTAANGGNGAACTTTTACCNCTATATGGTCGATTGAGTAACAGTGAGCAGAACCGGGTGTTTGCGCCTGTACGACAAAGTCGTATTGTGCTGGCGACCAATGTTGCAGAAACCTCATTGACAGTGCCCGGCATACGCTATGTTATTGATACCGGCCTTGCTCGTATTTCTAGGTATTCGGTTAATTCCAAGGTTCAGCGNTTGCCTATTGAGCCTATATCGAGGGCGAGTGCGGANCAGCGTAAGGGCCGTTGTGGTCGAGTCAGCGCTGGGGTCTGCTTTCGGCTTTACTCCGAAGAAGATTTTTTGGCTAGACCTGAATTTACCACGCCAGAGATCCTAAGAACTAACCTNGCCGCCGTTCTGTTGCAGATGCTTAAATTGCGGTTAGGCGATGCAGCCCGGTTTCCGTTTATAGAGCGACCTGAGCAGAGACAGGTCAATGATGGGTTTATGCTGTTGCATGANNTGGCGGCNGTGGATGATCNACGGNCGTTATCAAAGACAGGCCGGCAGATTGCAGAATTTCCCATTGATCTGCGNTTAGCGCGGATCATACTTGAGGCAAGGCGATTTGGTTGCCTTACCGAAATACTAGTGATCGTCAGTGCCTTGTCGATCCAGGATCCAAGAGAACGGCCTCAGGATGCCCAGCAGAAGGCTGATTTGCGGCATCGGGCCTGGCGACATGAGCAATCGGACTTTATGGATTACTGGAACCTGTGGGTCGAGTATGAAGCGCTGAGGCAAGAATCCACCCAGGGCCAGTTACGTCGATACTGTCGTGCGAATTTTCTGTCATTTTTGCGTATGCGCGAATGGCGCGATATCCATACACAACTNCTGTTGGTGTGCAGGGCCCAGGACTACAAGTTCAACCATGAGGCNGCTGACTANACCAGTATTCACAGAGCGATATTGGCTGGCTTTCTAGGTCAGATTGCGCAGAAGTCCGTGTCGACTGATTATACCGGTGCTCGGAATCGGCACTATCATGTCTTTCCGGCTTCGTCNCAGTTCAAGCGCAAACCAAAATGGATTGTGGCTGCAAGTCTGGTTGAAACCAGCCGATTGTTTGCCCGGACCGTCGCAGAAATTGATGTCCGCTGGATAGAACCGATCGCCGAACACCTGGTCAAAAGGCGTTATTTCGAGCCCTACTTTGCTGAGTCACAGGGGCAGGTGTTGTGCCATGAAGAATTAACCCTGTATGGCCTGGTCATTCAGAAAAGGCGGGTGACGGATTACGCCCTGATCGATCCCATCGAGGCCAGGGAAATTTTTATAACCGAAGCGCTGGTCTCACAGAAACTCGAGGGTGATTTCCCTTTTCTTAAGGCAAATCAGGCATTGATTGAAGAGATTGAAGTACTTGAGTCAAAGAGTCGTAAACGAGATCTGCTGGTTGACCATAAGGTTTTATTTGAATTTTATGATGAGGCTCTGCCGGAGACGCTATGCACTGCGATGGATCTTGGTCGTCTTTTAGGCAACCAGNAGCAGTTTCAGAAGCGCTTGTTATTAACGCAGAGCAACCTGCTGCAGCGTCAGATTGAAGTCTCAGATGAGCTGTATCCGGATAGTCTGAAAGTCGGCGGCAACGAATTAAAACTGGCGTATCAGTTTAAGCCGTCCGAGCCCACAGATGGTGTCAGTGTTGATGTCCCGGTGAGTTTNCTTCGGCAGGTTCCCCGGGAAAAGCTGGACTGGCTGATACCAGGGCTGCTTCGCGAAAAATGCCTGGCACTGATTAGGTCGCTACCCAAATCNCTGAGGAAGAACTTTGTGCCTGCGCCACAGTATGCCGACCTGGTGCTGGAAAAATTGCAGGCAGATCAAGGCAGATCCCTGCAGGAGNCCTTGGCAGACAGTTTGTTCAGGTTGTCNGGTGTTCGAATAGCGGTGACGGATTTCAATGAGCAGAGACTTGATCAGCATCTTGCCATGCTGATCAGGATCCTGGGCGAGGATGGCGAGATACTCGGTATGGGGCGAGATCTGGNTGCGTTGATTAATGACCACGCGCCGATGCAGACAGCTGGATTGCTAAGAGCCTCGCAGCATGACCTTGAGCAGTCAGGCCTGGTAGATTGGAGCTTTGATGATCTGCCCGACGATATAATGCTTGAACAGGGCGGTGTGAACATACAAGGTTTCCCNGCGCTTGTTGACCAGCAGGATGCAGTCGCAATACAGATTTTTGATCAAAAAAGGGATGCTGAATTCGCCCATGAGCAAGGTAGCCTGAGGTTGATAATGCTGCAGTTGCAGGATCAGCAGAAGTACCTGAATAGAAATATTGTGGATTTCGATAGCTTGGCCTTGTTTTATGCGACCAGGGGAAGCAAACCTGCACTCCTTGAAGATATGGTGGAGGCTGTCTTTCGAATAACGCTGCTGGAGGGACGNTCGCCCATTCGCAGTCGTCAGGTTTTCCAGGATCGGTTGGCCCTGAGGCAGAATTTGTTCGACACTGCGAACCGGATTTCCGGTCTATTGCTGGATGTTTTACAGCGTGCTAATGCAATAGAGTCAAGACTCGGCCAGTTTACAGACAAGCAGTGGCTCAATGTCGCCGAAGANCTGCGCCGGCAAATGAATTTTTTGTTCAGAGCNGGTTTTCTTAGACGTATCTCATTTCACTGGCTCTCGCAGTATACGCGATATCTAAAAGCCATTGAATATCGTCTGGAAAAGCTCGGTGGTGGTTTCAGTCGGGATGAGCAGAGAATGCAGCATTTGAAAGTGTTTGAAGATCGTCTGGCGACCCTGGGATCTGNCGACCTGCAGCAGAAGATGCAATTCAGCTGGCTACTGCAGGAGTATAGGGTCTCCGTTTTCGCCCAGAATCTCGGCACAGTGGTGCCAGTCTCTGAAAAACGACTGGAAAAAGCCTGGCAGGCGCTGGTCAGTAGTGGNCAGTGANCTCGACGATACCCATGCGCAGTGAATGATAGTTCGTAAAAGGACTTAAATAGCCTAGAATTCAGCTTTAACNATGCGCTTGGTCGGTTTTCAGAANAGATAATTTCAGNTGTANGGCCAGTAGGAGGTATCGGCTCATGTCGCGTAAAATACAAAACGATCCAGGTCTGTCTATCCTACTTATCGAAGAGGTCTCCGGCGCTATCGCAGGCAGGCTGGTCGATCGCATAGGAGATTTAACGCGTAGCAGCGTTGTTGATGGNCTTGCAGTTCTAGCAGCCAAGCGACCNGCTGTCGTGCTGTTTTGTCTGGAGTCCTATTCAGTCTTAAATTTAGGNCTGGTAACGACAATCAGCGGACTGGATGCACGGCGTCCCCTGATCCTGATAGGTGGTCATATCGACCAAGGCCAGATTCTGCCTTTTCTGGATGCCGGCGGTACCGATTTTCTGGTCGGTGATGCCCTGACCCCAGATGTGCTGGATCAGATGTGCAAGCGCAAGGGTAATCAGTATCGAAAATTGCGCGTACAGACCCGCACCCTTAATCGCCGCCAGATGGCGGTAGAAAACCTTCAGGACAGTCTTGCTGTTATTGAACAGGANCAGAAAATTGGAGCGAATGTACAGCGCTTGATGATGCCGGACTCACCCTGTATATTCAGTTCATTTCGGGTAGCTCACGATATTCGTCCAGCCTTGATCCTGAGCGGTGATTTCATCGATTATGGGGAAATGCAGGATGGTCGTTTGTTGTTTTGTCTGGCGGATGTGTCAGGCCACGGTGCTGGCAGCGCGTTTGTTACAGTCCTNTTGAGTGAATTATTCAAGCGATTTTTGAACCAGCGAACAGACAGTACTGATATAAGCCCTGAATCGGCCCTTTCTGGCTTTAATCAACAACTATGTAATGCGGCTTTTGAGCAGCACGTTACCATGTTAATAGGCGTGGTCGATGAAGTCTCGAATCATCTTGATTATGCCTGCGCAGGTCACTTCCCACCGGCTATATTAAGAACTGGGGACCAGGCTCAATTTNTAAATTCAGGTGGATTACCACTAGGTTTATTGAGATCAGCGGAGTATCATTCGCAACACTTGACGTTGCCGGANCAATTTGAACTGCTGGTTTGTTCGGATGGNGTTTTTGAAGGCATCACTGCTGAGAGCTTGGAAGACAAGGAGCGGCATCTGATGGATTTTGTGGCGGGTAACAATGGGCGGTTTGACAATTTTCTAACGCGCCTGTTTCAACGGGAGGGCGAACCTCTTTCTGATGACGTGGCTGTTTTAAGCATTNTNNGAGAATCCTGATGGGTAGCATTTTGCATACAACGGTCGACGCGACCCATGTGCTGAAACTAACCGGTGATGTCAAAGTAAGCCAGAGCCCTGCTTTAAGTCGATTCATTGAAAACCTCGCCGAATTTGATATTTTGNAATCTTTCGTTNTCGACCTGACTGATGCGCTATCAATTGACAGCACAGCGCTGGGTTTNCTGGCCAAGATTGCGATACATACCGAAAACCGGTTTCAATTCAAACCGACCATCGTNTGCTGTTCTGATGACATCAATAAGGTTATGGACAGCATGGGCTTTGCTCAGATNTTTGCGCTTTCCAGACANCCGATTAGCATTGTTGAAAACATGAGTAAACTGGCCAGTGATTCACTNCGGGAAGATGATCTTCGCCTGCAGGTACTCGATGCCCATCGCACGCTCATGGCNTTGAACCATAGCAATTATGTGGAATTCCATGATCTGGTCGAGGCGCTTGAAGAAGAACTTCCCCANCCTCAAGNACCAGGCAAACAATTAGCTNGATAACCTGGCNTCGNCCTGTNCGGTTGCGTTCGCTCTAGCTGGGCCTTGCCTGAGCTCGCGCATGCAGCATATCGTTGTTTGAAACATGCATNAGTCCGGCTATACGCCTGATAATGTGGCTCTCATGACTATCCAGTGAGGCATCAGCATAAGCAACACGCCANAGATCTATGAGCAGTTTCTTCTTCTGGGCATAGTTAAAATTTTCATTCATCAGCGAAGTAAAAGTGAAAAGATCGTGGGCTTCTTCGGCGCTCTGTTCTGCCAGGGTCACCAGGTCTTTTATTTCTTTTTCGGATAAATGCATACGCGAGCGCATCATATCAAAGATCAGCNCAAGTTCTTCTGCAGATTTTTNCTGATCAGAGCGTGCCACCTCCATCATCAGNGCGGCTGTCGCCAGCTCTAGAGCATGTTCATCAGAACTCGGTTCAGCGTTGCTCAGCGCTTCATCTGTAAACCATTGGGACAGTTTCTTCAGCATAATGATGTTCTCTCGTTAGCGGGACTTGGTATGTATTGCCGGGCTTGATCAAAAACGCCAATGCCGGCAGTTTCTGAAAACATGTTNTCGCTGAGAAAACGGCGGTAGGCTCGTGCGCCAGGCTGTCCCAGATAGAGTCCCAGCAGATGACGGGTCATGTATTTGAGGCGTGCACCCTGGCTTAACTGATCTGCCATGTACTTCCGGTATTGCTCAATAATAGTCTGCCTGTCAGGAAGTGCAGTTGTATAGATGCGACTCTCGATCTCCGCCAGAAGGAAAGGGTTCTGATAGATCGTGCGGCCCATCATAATNCCAGAAACGCGGCTGAGTTCATCAACAGCCTGTTCAGCGNTTTTTATGCCACCATTGAGAATAAATTCGGCATCTGGGNATTCTTTTTGAATCTGGTAGACAAAAGCGTATTTCAAGGGAGGGATCTCTCGATTATCTTTTGGTGACAGGCCCGATAAAATGGCTTTACGGGCATGGACGATAAAAGTTCGACAGCCTGCTGAATAGANGGTTCCGATGAAGTCCCTGAAATGCTCATAGCTGTCGAGGTCATCGATACCGATTCGAGATTTGATGGTGACCGGTATAGAGACGCTGCCCTGCATTGCTTGAAAACAGTCGGCAACTAGGTCTGGGGTGGCCATCAGGCAGGCACCAATGCCACCTGTCTGTACGCGATCACTGGGACAACCGACATTAAGGTTAACTTCCTGATAGCCAGCCTGTTCACACAGCCGTGAGCATATCGCCAGCTTGTCCGGATCACTGCCGCCTAACTGCATGGCTACCGGTTCATCTGCCTGATGTAACAGGAANTCTGTGGTCTGGCCGTGGATCAAGGCACCTGTGGTAACCATTTCACTGTACAGTATGGCGTGGGGCGAGATCAGCCTTAAAAGGTATCTGAAATGCCTGTCCGTACAGCCCATCATGGGGGCTACGGAAAGTTTTCTGTCTGGCATAATGATCGAATTAATTCTTAATCCGGCGTAGTGTAACATTTACAGACCACTTTCAGCGGTTAACATTGATATTACCCGTACCTGAAATGCCAGCTTTAAGCATATAATGGTTGATTCCACCTTTTGCATAATCATGATGATCTAATATGGTTCGTACTCGAGTAGCTCCTTCTCCAACCGGCGACCCGCACGTTGGTACAGCCTATATGGCCTTGTTCAGTTATTGTTACGCTAAACAACATGGCGGGCAGTTTCTACTGCGTATCGAGGATACTGATNCTGCCCGCAGTACAGCCAAGTCGGAACAGGCTATTATNGATTCCCTGCACTGGCTTGGCCTGGATTGGGATGAAGGGCCNGACTGTGGCGGTTCCAAGGGTCCTTATCGGCAGAGTGAGCGCCTACCTGTTTATCAAGAATATGCCGAGCAGTTGCTGGAAAATGACCATGCCTTCCACTGTTTTTGTACGGCCGAACGCCTGCAGCAGATGCGCGCGGANCAAAAGNAGAACGGNCAGACCGCNCGATATGATGGCCTGTGTGCTGGCTTGTCAGCNCAGCAGGTAGCCGAGCGAAAGGCCGCTGGTGCCGAATCTGTCATCCGCATGAAAGTACCTTCTGNAGGAGTTTGTATCGTCGAGGACGCCTTGCGGGGCAGCATTGAGATCGAATACGCACAGATTGATATGCAGGTGCTGGTAAAAGCGGATGGCTTCCCTACTTATCATTTAGCGGTGGTTGTAGATGATCATTTAATGGGGATAAGCCATATTATCCGCGGTGAGGAGTGGATTAACTCTGCACCGAAACACCAGTTACTNTACGGCTATTTCGGCTGGCAGATGCCAGAGTTAATCCATATGCCGCTATTACGTAACCCGGACAAGAGTAAGCTCAGTAAACGCAAGAACCCGACCAGTATCAGTTTTTATAAAGATATGGGCTACCTGCCGGAAGCTCTGCTCAATTATCTTGGNATGCTGGGTTGGAGTATGCCTGGTGGTGAAGAGCGCTTTTCCCTGGATGACATGATAGACCAGTTCGATATCAGCCGGATCAGCCTGGGTGCGCCGGTATTTGATNTGACCAAACTGAAGTGGCTAAACGGTCGCTGGCTCAGGGAAGTACTCGATGAAGATGGTTTTGCTGCTCGCTTGAGTGAATGGGTTTATAACCGTGACAAGCTCATGCAGATCATTCCGNTGGTCAAGGAACGGGTGGATGTTTTCTCTGACCTGGGCAAAATGATCAGTTTTTTTGTAGAAGGAATGCCTGACCTGGGTCCAGATGATTTTGNCTATAAAGGCGCGGTGACCGAACAGCAGGTCAAGGTGTTACAGTTCTCNCTGTGGCTCATGGAAGGCGACATAGACTGGCATAGCAGTGCCCTGCANCAGGGNCTTGNGGCGCTGGCCGAGGCCATGGATATGAAAATCAGGGATTTCCTGAAGCCGCTGTTTATCGCCGTGTCCGGNAAGCCTGTATCGCCGCCATTGTTTGATTCCCTGGTTGTTTTGGGCCCGGAAATCAGTCGTGGCAGATTAAGGCATGCGCTGGGTGTGCTTGGTGGCGTTTCCAAGAAGAAGCTGAAAAAACTGGATTCAGAGTTCAAGACACTGTCATGAGGACTAGCCAATGATGCAACAGGCGCGAGATCTGCTGGAAGAAGGAAAAGAACTGAAGTCACTGCTGGATACTCTTTCAAGTGATCAGTTGAATAACAGCACCAATTTTAAAAACTGGACAGTAAACAAAGTCGTTCAGCACCTGCATGGCTCGGACAGGATGGCTGTGCTGTCCCTGAAAGATCCTGAGGGCTTTAAACAGACGATAAAGCAGCCTGACAGGGTTAGAAGCAACATGAACCCAGAGCAGGCTGGAACGGGGCTGGTCCAGGATTGGTGGCAATATTTTGAGGAGATGGCTGAGTTACTGGGCGCAAGTGATCCTAAGCGACGGTTGCCCTGGTTTGGGCCGGATATGGGCGTGATGATGTTTACCACCGCCAGGCAGATGGAAACCTGGGCGCATGGCCAGGAGATATTTGATCTGTTTGAAGTAGCCAGAATTAATAGTGATCGCATCAGGAATATTGCGGTCATTGGCGTGAAAACGTATGGCTGGACCTTTGTTAATCGAGGTCAGCAGCCACCTGGTCCGGCACCTTACGTTGAACTCACCGCGCCTTCAGGGGAAGTATGGAGCTTTAACGAATATTCGGAGGAGAGNTTTGTGGAGGGCTCAGCGGTGGAGTTCTGCCATGTGGTCACCCAGGGACGCCATATCCAGGATGTAAACCTGACTGTGAGCGGCGATGTTGCTCACCAGTGGATGGCGATAGCGCAGTGTTTTGCCGGACCACCAGAGAATCCACCAGAGCCGGGTAGTCGGCTTGCCAAGGGGTAGGTTAGAAGAAATACAGATAAAAGCAGCCGGATCTTGAATGCAATCGCAGTTCACGGTAGGATTCGCGACTTCCAGATCCGTTCTAGTTAGTCGATGTCAGGCTGTTGTTGGATTGNTTTGATTTGCAGCCGATTAGAGAAGTTTTGGGGCTATAGCTCAGCTGGGAGAGCGCGTGACTGGCAGTCACGAGGTCGGCGGTTCGATCCCGCCTAGCTCCACCAATATTTTNCAANGNAAATANATTAAGTANCTGTAATATATAGACTTTTTATATAATAGTCTGCTAAAATTAGCTCGTTTAGTGACACAAATAGGTGACACAAATGGGTTTTGGGCTTAAATATCTCCAGAAGCGTAAGGACAAATTCCTCTATCGTAGAAGAATCCCTACAGATATCACCCATCTTTACGGAAAAAAGGTTTATTACAAGCAACTTCCATGTTCTGTTCATGCATCGGATGCAGAAATCACATTGGCTTGGTCAGAAGTCAATTCCAACTTTGAGTCTATCCTGAATACAAGTAGGACTACGTTCTCAACTGAAGTCGAAGAAGAGAAGATTAAGCGTGAAGCTCTTAAGTACCTTAGATTCCACAAGTTAGAAGCTGGAGTGCTTAAAGAAATAGCTGAAATATATACCTCTACACCTTGGGATGCTCATCCAACAGCCTTTTCTGTGCTCGAAGACAGATATTCAAAACAGCAGGAGTACGACTACAACAATGCTGGCTCACCCTTTGACGATTTTGAGATAACCAAGCCTGCAACCTATCAGGAGAAGGTTGCCCATAAAGCTTGGGAGTTAGCCATTTCTAATGTGGGAAAGGT
>NZUN01000046.1 GCA_002697205.1 Gammaproteobacteria bacterium | reverse complement strand
CTCCACCGATATAAATAGCACGATTATCATTAAAGTGATTACCACCGCCCGGTAACACAAAGGTGTCTTTGAAGCCTCTCGACTCCGGACCAAGTTCAACGGAATGACCCAGATGCCACTTACCTGCCATCATCGTCCTGTAGCCTGCGTCGCTGAGCAATCGGGCAACTGACACCACCCGATCGTTGAGAAAACCTTCATATCCTGGCTTGCCTTTTTGATTTGGGCCAAGCTCTTCCGCCATATTACCCAGACCTGACAGATGATTGTCCACACCCGACAGCAGCATAGCGCGAGTCGGTGAGCAAGTCGGTGCCGTATTGAAATCGGTTAGCCGCAAACCAGCAAAAGCGAGTTCATCAAGATTGGGAGTAGATATCTCTCCACCGAAGGCACCCAGATCCGACCAGCCCAAGTCATCCACCAGAATAAGCAGGACGTTAGGACGCTCGTTCGCCGGTGGCGCAAGGCGCGCGCTTGGGTCGGCCGAAGGGCCGCATGCAGTGACTGTTATCAGAACCCAGACTGAGATGAACAATAACCTGAGGCGGTGGCCACGGGGCAGGGGCTGTTTCCTGGGGATACAACCCGTTGGATGATGAGACGAGCCCCGGCTACAGCCTGGATATGTTGTCATACAACCCGCCCCCATAAGCCCTTTTACAATAATTATATTCACCATTAATGAATAATATTCTAAAAATTACTCTAATATCGTATAAAACAAGTTGATANNCCATNATNTATTCAATAATATTGAATNNATTCNGTANANAAGANNTTCAGNCTCNCNTTAACCGGTGAACAGGCTAGATTTCTAAACAGTCTCAAGGTCCCGAATTACGCCGGCGAGCCGAAGTTCCTGCAGGCGCGCGTCGACCATTGCAGACAGACCCAGGNANAGTGACNAATCAAGGGATGAATTAGATGGACGTAAAGAACTATATCAGTGATGGTGTTGAAACGTTCGAGGCTGTAATCAACGGTGAGCGTATTCAGTGGGACAGCGGCCTGACTTATGCCAAACATATNCAAACCAAAGAACTGCTCAGCACACAGATACCTGTTTCCGATAAACCAGATGAACTGCTGTTCATCATCATGCATCAGACCATGGAGTTGTGGATAAAACTCTGCCTGCACGAGGCCAAAATTGCGCTAAAGGCGATTCAAGACGACCGGTTGNCAAANGCNTTCAAAACATTTGACCGGATAGCCGCGATCCAGCGTCACATGATTCACTCATGGGAAGTTCTGGCCACGCTCACGCCCCATGATTTCCTGACGTTTCGAGGGTATCTGCGCAAGGCATCCGGTTTCCAATCCTATCAGTATCGCGAACTAGAGTTNGTACTCGGCAACAGAGATGCGGACCTGATCGTCGTCCACAAGGANGATGAGGTGGTTTNTAACCAGCTCAACCTAGCACTTGAAACGCCGTCTCTTTATGACGAAGTTCTCCGATTGTTGCATCGCCGCGGATTCAAANTGCCCGAGGATTTACTGGAACGNGATTGGCGGCAAAAGTATGAGCCTAATGATCAAGTCGAGGACCAGTGGAAAGTGATTTACGAGAATGTGGATAAAAACTGGGAACTCTACACGCTTGCAGAAAANCTCACGGCGNTGGAATACTACTTCCACGAGTGGCGCTTTAAGCACATGAAAACCGTGTCCCGGGTCATAGGCTACAAGAAAGGTACCGGTGGCTCATCGGGCGTCTCCTATCTTTTTAAGGCACTGGAACTCAGCTTTTTCCCGGAATTGTGGTCCATGAGAACACGGCTGGANGATCCCTNTACTGCNGATGATGCAGGCAANCCTGGTCTCGACAGCCGTTACNCAGCGGATGAGTAATGACGTCATGACAGCTATTGCAAGAAACGNCCTTAAGCANCGTGATCAAAACGATCCACTAGCAGGTCTACGTGAAGCNTTCTACCTGCCGCCAGACATACTCTATCTGGANGGTAATTCACTCGGTGTAATGCCACACCGTGCCAGGCAACGGGCAATGGACGTAATAACCCAAGAGTGGGGAACCAAGCTCATCCATTCCTGGGTCGACAATGATTGGCTGCAAGCCCCTGTTCGGGTAGGGGATAAAATCGCCGCGTTGATCGGGGCGAAACNCGGCGAGGTCATCGTTGCGGATTCGACATCGATNAACCTNTTCAAAGTGCTGGTCACGGCGCTGCAGGCCAACGTTGGTCGACACGTGATTCTGTCCGAGGCGGGGAATTTCCCAACGGACCTCTATATCATGCAGGGATTGAGTGCTTTCGCTGCNGANAAGGTCTCGCTGCAGACGGTTGAATCAGACCAAATCGCTGATCATTTATCCGACGACATCGCTGTGCTTTTACTCACCCAGGTGCACTATAAAACAGGTCAGATCCAGGACATGAAGGAGATCACCCGGCANGCTCATGAAGCGGGTGTCCTGGTGGTCTGGGACTTGAGCCACAGCACAGGCTCTATCCCAGTCGATGTCAATAAATGCNACGTCGATTTTGCCGTCGGCTGCGGCTACAAATTCCTTAACGGCGGCCCAGGCGCCCCTGCTTACCTGTTCGTCGCGGCTCGCCATCAAAATACNGGCTTGCCAATTCTATCAGGCTGGTTCGGACATGAAGATCCGTTCGGATTCTCAGACAAATACNTCCCGGCGGCCAACATCAATCGTTTCCAATGTGGCACGCCATCGGTTCTTGCCATTTCAATTCTAGAATGTGGGGTTGACCTATTTGCGCGTACACAGATAGCCAAGCTTCGTGAAAAGTCTATTGCGCTGAGCTCACTCTTCATAGATCTNATGGATGAACACTGCAATCATTTAGGTTTCGAACTGGTCAGCCCGCGAAAGNCNGCAGATCGTGGTGGCCACGTATCNTATGCTCACAAANACGGCTACGGCATCTTGCAGGCCATTAAGCAGCGAGGTGTTATCGGCGACTTCAGGGCGCCGGACATCATGCGCTTCGGAATCACCCCAATGTATCTGCGCTACCAGGACATCTTCGACGTNGTTGACATCATTGGTGATGTGATGGCCGGCAACGAGTGGAACAAAGCCGAATACAANGTGCAGCCGTCTTGGTCATAACTATAAACCGNAATAATAAATACCGGAGCNGCAGGTGATCCGATGAAGAAACTTCCATCATTTCGAGCAGCCGCAGTACAGACCGCACCCGTGTTCCTGAATGTGAACGCTACCGTGGACAAGGCCTGTAGCCTTATCCAGGANGCCAGTGCCAACGGTGCGGAATTGGTCGCTTTCCCCGAGGTTTTTGTTTGCGCCTATCCGTATTGGAGTTGGATTATCAGCCCGGTCGAAGGCAGTGAGTGGTTTCAGAGACTGTACGAAAACAGTATTGAAGTAACGGGCCCTGAGGTCCAGAGACTGTTGGATGCAGCGAAGAAACATTCTATCAACGTTGTAATTGGTATTAATGAACGCGATCCCATCCGGATCGGAACCCTGTTTAACACCAACCTTATCATCTCGTCGCAAGGCGCATTACTCGGATGCCACCGAAAGCTNGTGCCTACCTGGGCTGAGAAACTGGTGTGGAGTGGTGGAGATGGATCATCGCTTGCCGTCTACGATACCAGTGTAGGACCGCTGGGTACGCTCGCATGNGGTGAGAACACGAANCCACTGGCACGATTCGCCTTGTTATCACAAGGCGAGTTGATACACGTCGCAAATTACATTTCACTGCCCGTCGCGCCAAAAGACTACAACATGGCCGAGGCAATAAAATTGCGTGGTTCTGCACATTCTTTTGAAGGCAAGGTATTTACCGTCGTATCCTGTTCAACAATATCAGAGGAGATCATTAACACGATGGAGCGTGCTACCTCGAATGCACGCGAACTGCTGTCACGAGGAAACAGCGCCTTCAGCGGCATTCTGGGACCCGACGGAAACACGGTAGGCGATGTGCTCATCGACGATGAAGGCATCGTCTACGCCGACATAGACCTTAACCTCTGCATCCAGCCAAAACAAATGCATGACATTCTCGGGCACTANAATCGTTTCGATGTCTTTGATCTGAGAGTGAACAGGGCTGCGCTACAACCCGTGAGCTTCGTGTCTNACCANGGCAGTNACGATGATAGCGACTCAACAGACCNATCCTCGCCTGTGACCACAGCCGAAAACAGCCAATGAGGTTTAAATCATGAGTAACGATACCAAACCATCAACCTATGCTGTCGATGCACGGGACGACGTGCNTGGCCGCGCCAGGGTCACCGACAATGATGAGCTACTGTCNTTCTACAAGGAACTGGAAGCCCATTCTGCCAATGCCTTCTGGCGACGGGCTAATGAGATCGAGCCCTGGGAACCTGAGACCCGGTATTCACCCACTATCTGGCGTTACAATGACATGCGACCACTGGTGGTCAAATCCTCAGAGCTGGTTAAGCCCGAAGAAGCAGGCAGGCGAGTGGTGGTATTGGTCAATNACTCTGAGCCAGGCAGACNGAACTCTGCCGCAGTGGGCTGGTTGTTCAGTGGCCTGCAAGTCATGCTTCCAGGTGAAATCACGCCTGCGCATCGACATACCGCTTCTGCGCAACGATTCATCATGGAAGGCGGAGGTGCCTATACTGTCGTCGACGGCCACCAGATCGAATTAGGCCAGTATGACTACGTCCTGACACCTGGCAAATGCTGGCACGATCACGGCGTATTTGACNACGGCCAAGTCTCAATATGGCAGGATGGACTGGATATCCCGTTGATGAATTCGCTGGAAACGAATTTCTACGAAGTCTATCCCGAGAATACCCAGAAACCTGCGTTCACGACCAACGATCTACCCTTGGTCTATGGCAATGCCGGGTTGCTACCTAACGCCGGACAANCGTGGGATAAACCCTATTCACCCATGATGATCTATCGTTGGAAAGAGACCCANGATGCATTGTTTAACCTGGCAAAATGCGAAGCAGGNTCGCCCTACGACGGTCAAATCGTCAAATTCTCCAATCCTCTAACCGGTGGATGGGCNATGCAGACCATGGGTGCNCAGATGCAGATGTTAGCACCCGGGCAACATTGCAAAGCACACCGGCACACCGGCAACGTCATGTATAACTGCGCCGGCGGCGAGGGTTATTCTGTCATCGGGGGCAAGCGTTTCGATTGGCAGGAGCACGATATTTTTTGCGTCCCCTCTTGGGTATGGCACGAACACGTCAATCTCTCAAGCAGTGAACAAGCTTTTCTGTTCACATTCAATGATTTCCCGGTCATGCAAGCACTGGGTGTGTTCATCGAAGAGGCACTGCAAACTAACAACGGCCACCAGGCGCTCAAGCCGTGACCCAATCACGCCTATAACCAACTCGGATACCTATAATGAAACTCGTTACCTATAGATTAAATGAAGATGCTGCCCGGCTAGGTGTGATCACCGATCAACTCATTATTGACGTAGAAAAATTCGGTGAACGCACCCAGGTTCCTTTCCCCAANACAATGCTCGAGTTCATAGACCAGGGACCTGTGGCGCTCGATGTGCTGACCGATCTGCTCGGCGATGTTGATCNTCGCCACCTGGTAGGCACATCCNTACCGCTTGCCAATGCCAGCCTACTCGCGCCGATCCCTAGGCCGAGAAAGAACATCTTTGGCATCGGACTCAATTACACTGAGCATGTAGCGGAGTCCGCTCGAGCCCTGGATACGTCNGAAGAGCTGCCCGCTCAACCGGTNATTTTCACCAAACCACCCACCGCTGTTATCGCAAACGGCGATCCAATCCTGCATAACAGGGACATTACCCAGCAGTTGGATTGGGAAGCGGAATTGGCTGTGGTNATCGGCACCAGGGCGTATCGAGTCTCCAAACAAGATGCANCATCGCACGTNTTTGGCTACACGGTGATCAATGACATCAGCGCGCGCGATTGCAGACGCAGTGGTCAATGGGTGGTCTCCAAGGGGCAGTACACTTTTGCACCGATGGGGCCCTGCATCGTGACAACGGCCGAAATCACAAATCCTCAGAATCTTCGTATCACGTGTTCCGTGAATGGTGTTGAGAAGCAAAATTCGACCACTGAATTCATGTTATTNAATATCAACGAGTTGATCGAGGATATCAGTCAGGGAATGATCCTGGAGNCTGGAGACATCATTGCCACCGGTACCCCCGCCGGTGTCGGCGCTGGCCGNGANCCCCAGGAATTCNTGTGGCCGGGGGATGTCNTTGAAACCACCGTGGAAGGCATTGGNACCTTACGAAACCCCATCGTCGCAGCCTGAAAATGAGAACAGCNAAGATGATTTNTNCATCTNCTAACAGAACTGGTCCGTTCCTGCCTTGTTTCGCTAACTCAATGGAAACGCAGACCCCGATGCGGCNACNGGCAATGAATTTACCTNGAGGTTTNTGCTTTTCGTTCCANCGATATGCAAATNGGGTCGTCTGCGCTCCCAGANNACCGGGCTGGCAANCATCGCACAAGCGGCAACACTATGGGAGCCCTTATNGCANCGCCTACCGCCTNCCNGNACAGAAAAAGGNCNNCCCTGGNCGGGATAATCCCGGTAACCGGNACTTTGGCCGACAGTGAGCACTAGCTAAGCACCAAGAAAACACTAAGAAAGCATTAANTAATAACAAGGTCGACGGGAAACGACGAGCCTATGAAATCTGACAACAAGCCAACAAAGGCAGTACCCCTTAAAAATGGTGTGCAATCCATACTGGTGGGCTACGCGATTCTTGATGTGATGGCAGCCTCGAACAGAGAGCTGATGTTAAAGGAAATCTCTNAGGTAACTGGCTTGTCACCGAGCAAAGTTCATTCGTACCTGGTGAGCTTCTGCTCGATCGGGATGACAGCGCAAAATGCAATTACCGGCGGCTANCAGCTCGGCTCGCTAACACTCAAACTCGGCCTGAGTTATTTGGAAGNCCATGATGTCTTTGCTTTTGCAAAACCGATTATGGTGGAGCTCGCTGACGAAATAGGACAGACCGCGTTTCTCGGTGTCTGGGGTAATCGAGGCCCAACCATTTTAAATCGTGTCGATGGTGCCTACAGTCAGGCAATTTTTGACCTGCGAATAGGCAGTGTCCTGCCGGTAATAAATTCCGCCCTGGGNCGAAACTTTGCAGCGCATCTTCCGTTCAGTATCGTCGAGCCTTATCTCATCAGGGAACTTGAACACAGCAGCCCAACCAGCTTGCCCCGTGATTTCCAAGGACAGGCGACCATGGCCAATGTGAGGGCCCTGCTCAGAGACGTTGTCGATAGCGGTATCAGTCGCTGCCGAGGCGGTCTTCTTTCTGACTTTACTGCCATATCGGCGCCCGTATTCGATCACTCCCAGAGCATTATCTGCGCGATCACCGTCATGGGACCCATCGAACGACTGGACGATGACCTCGCCGGCCAGCCCGTTAAACGACTCAAAGCGGCTTGCCGCAGGATCTCAGAGAGTTGCGGATACGGTCCGTATAACGAGCGTATCAAGGCAGACTCGTGAGCACAGCACGAGGCAAGTTTTCATCACGAACCGGATTTGTACTCGCCGCGGCGGGTTCAGCGGTGGGTTTAGGTAATGTCTGGGGCTTTCCAACCCAGGTGGTCAGTAACGGTGGCGGCGCTTTTGTTATTGTTTACGTCGTGCTTGCCTTCGGACTTGCCTATCCTGCACTGATGGCTGAGCTGATCATTGGCCGGTTTGCCGGCGCCAATGTGGTTACCGCCCTGCACAAGTTACAAGCCGATGGTGCAGGCAGAAAGTTTGCTTATGTTATCGGTATTGCCTCGATCAGTGTTGCAAGCCTGATTCTGAGCTTCTATGCCATCGTTGCCGGCTGGTTACTGGCCTTCCTCGCCGCAGCAGTCCTCGACCTGTTTGCGGCATCGGCACCCTGGCTGGTCGATGACAGTATCTTGAGGAACCTGATATTCACAGGGCTGTTTTATATCCTAACGGTTGTCATCGTCGCCTTTGGTGTCGAAGCAGGCATCGAGCGATCATCTAAGATATTGATGCCACTGTTTCTGGTATTGCTAATTGCCATGACCGCTCATGTGCTAACACTACCGGGTGCCAGCGATGGTCTTGCAATCTACCTGGTACCAGATTTTTCGCGCCTGACCGATCCTGGCCTGATTGTTTCAGCGCTGGGTCAAGCTTTCTTTTCTCTTTCCCTTGGCGTGGGTGCAATGTTGATCTATGGCTCGTATCTAAGCCGTGATGAAAATTTACCCAGCGTTGGCGCGCTGGTCACTTTGTTCGATAGTAGTATTGCTTTCCTCGCGGGATTACTGATCGTACCCGCAATTGCTGTAGCCCAACACAAAGGCCTGAGCGTGTTCGCCGCAGATGGCAGTATGATTGCCGGTCCGGATATCGCATTTGTCGTTTTCCCGCCACTGTTTGAATCGATGGGCGCAGTTGGCTTACTGGTAGGACTCGCGTTCTTTGCCCTTATGTCCATTACTGCGCTGACTTCATCGATATCAATGCTGGAAGTGCCGGTATCGCTGCTTATCGAGAAAACGTCGGTTTCCAGGCCAGCGGCAGCGATATTCGCAGGATTTATGGTCTTCCTCGTTTCCGCTGCAATCATTGGCCAGTTTGACCCGCTATTTGACTTTGTTATCACATTGACGACCCAATACAGTGTGCCCTTGATCAGCCTGTTTTTCTGTATTTTCGTCACTTGGCTGTGGAGCCGAAATTCCGCTCTACAAGAAATCCAGCAAGGTTTCCCCGATGCCGAGTCGTCCTTGTTCTGGAAAATCTGGCCATGGTATGCGAAATTCCTGTGTCCCTTGTTGATTGTTGCTGTATTCATTCAATCCGTTATCCACTAAATCACCCTGTGGTAGGTGCCGATTAACGGCGAACAAGCGTTAAGTGCCAACCTGACCCTGGCTTCATCGTCTACTTATCGATATTGGCCCATCCCCATGACTACAGATTTTTCTGATCAAACACATTTTCACAATGGCTGCGCGCAGCCGGCTATCCCGCTACTCAAACCCTTCAGGCGCTTGCTCCGTTGCAACTATCTAACCCGCCCGAAGTAAAGCTTCGGTCAACAATGGCGCAGCGCAGCATTTGTTCGATTCGCTCCGGAACGATTCAATACAAGCTGAACGCAGCGTCTAACGCACCAAGCTAACGCTCAGGGATAATCGGCCCTGTTTTCAGCGTTTATCTAGTGCTCTTGTACTGAAAAGAAACGGCAAAATGGCGATACCAACAGCAGCTAATGTGTTTCAATGAGCTCTATATTCAACCCAAAACAACAGGGAATGCGTTATGGCATCCAATTACAATAGTGCTACCGAACATACCAGACTTAAAAATTCTCAAGCTTCGGTGCCTCAGGACGCTGGCGACTTTGAAAGGGCTTCGAGAGGATTTATTGCCCATCACCCAACGGGAATAATCAAGGACCGTAATGGCAGAGCAATCATTAACGTGAACGACTATGAATTCCTGGCACCTGACAACAAAGCACCAAATACGGTACACCCAAGTCTGTGGCGGCACGCTCAACTAAACCATCATCACGGCTTATTTCAGGTAATGGAAGGTGTCTGGCAAGTCCGTGGCTACGATATTTCAAATATCACATTCATCCGTGGTGACCAGGGCTGGTTAGTAATCGATCCGCTGACAACAGAAGCAACAGCACGTGCCAGTTATGAACTTATTACAGCCCAGCTGGGCCATCGACCCATAAAAGCAGTCATCTACACCCACTCTCATGCCGATCACTTTGGCGGCGTCTGGGGAGTAACCTCCCAGGATGAAGTTGACCAAGGTAAATGCGTGATAGTAGCACCAGAGCACTTCCTCAGGGAGGTTGTGAGTGAAAACGTCATCGCCGGNCCCGCCATGGGTCGCAGAGCACTCTTTCAATTCGGTCAATTGCTGCCTGCGCATCCCTGCGCTCACNTCGACTGTGGCCTGGGAACNAGCGTACCCTATTCGCCACCGGGACTAATNGCCCCCACCCATGACATCACCACAACAGGCGAAGAAATGATTCTTGACGGTATCAGGATCATCTTTCAACTCACACCGGAAACCGAAGCGCCNGCCGAGATGAATTTCTTTTTTCCTGACTTAAAGGCGTTATGCATGGCTGAAAACTGCAATCACACCATGCACAATTTAATACCCATTCGAGGCGCGCTGGTTCGCAATGCTCTGAACTGGTCGAAATATATCAACGAAGCTATTGACTTATTCGGTTCTGAAACAGAATTAATGTTTACCTCACATCACTGGCCTCGCTGGGGAAACGAAGATGTCAGGGGNTTNCTCTCCAACCAGCGAGATCTTTACAAGTGGATGCATGACCAATCAATGCGATATGCCAATCATGGCTATGTCGCAACTGAAATTGCGGAGACTCTGCAACTACCAGAAGAGTTCCTGGCCAATGATCACACTCGTGGATACTACGGAGACCTGGTTCACAATGCCAAGGCGGTATACCANCGCTACCTTAGTTGGTATGACGGCAACCCATCTAATCTGCACAGGCATCCTCCCGTAGAAGCCGGCAAGCGATACGTTGATCTCGCTGGGGGAGCAGAAGCGCTCCTGGCCAATGCCCGCCAGGCTTATGAAAAGGGCGATTATCGCTGGGTCACNGAAGTGGTTAATCACCTNGTATTTGCTGACCCCGATAATCNGGCAGCCNGGGACCTACAAGCAGATGCCCTGGAGCAACTGGGATATCAAGCCGAGTCATCCACCTTTCGAAATGCCTATTTAAATGGCGCCCAGGAGCTGCGCCAGGGCNCGCCAACTCTTGGTGGAGGACCTATCAGAGCTAAAGGCCTACTCAACGCGATGACCGTTGAACAGGTCTTTGACACTATTTCCATTCGATTAAAGTCCGAAACGGTCGCTGGATTGACGATTGCCATCAACTGGACATTTACAGACATCGATGAAACCTGGCGAATGTGTCTATCTAACCGAACACTTTCATATATTAAAGGANCAGCGGATCCCCANGCAGCGGTATCCCTGTCATTAACCCGAANGGGACTTATCGACATCGTTACCCAGTCAACAACCCTTCCGGACGAACTGCAAAACGGAAACCTGAAANTATCTGGAGATATCGAATCACTCGCCAGCATATTCGGCAATCTGGATACTTTTACCGTAGGCTTNAANGTTGTAGAACCCTGACCTTGATACTCTGTNCAGGGAAAAGTGATGCCCGGAGGTGAAAGCCGAGAAGCGCCAGTGGCTTNGCCACTGGCCTGCAACGATGTCTTGACATCGAGTAATCAAACCTGCGAGCCTTGAATACCCAGCCNATGTTCCGTTTGACCTCTGATGCAGTCTTCTCACAAAGCCTCCAAACGTTCTTTCATCAAGATGCAAGGATTGCAGAATCACTTCGTGATTGTCGATGCTCGTGAGAAACCTTATCACCCTGCNAAGAACGACGTAATCCGAATCTGCGATGGGTACATCGGAATCGGTGCGGATCAACTGGTAGTCATAGAACCATCCGAGCTTGCTGATGCATTTATGCGCCTCTATAACGTCGATGGACAGGAAGCCCAGACCTGCGGTAACGCCACCCGCTGCGTTGCCGGCCTGCTCATGGAAACCACCGGGAAATCATCCATAACACTTGAAACCGTNGTCGGTCTGCTACATTGTGAGCGCACTGACTCCATGCACATCCGATGCGACCTAGGCCAGATCCAACGGCATCGCGATGCCGATCTGCTNGCCTCAATCTCNGAAGGCCCACTCAACAATGGCTTTGCAGTCGATCTCGGTAATCCACATATTGTATTTTTTGTTGCAGACCCACAGACAATCCNATTAGAGCGTCTGGCTCCAAAGATCCAACAGAATCGTTACTTTCCAGAAAGCGTCAATGTGGGTGTTGCCAGCATTACTTCCCGCACCGNACTCACCTTGAAGGTCTATGAACGGGGCGCTGGNCTCACCATGGCCTGCGGCAGCGGCGCCAGTGCCGCGGTCTTCGCTGCGCAGNCTCAGTNGCTGCTCCAGCGCAAGGCGCNCTGCACCGTACAAATGCCCGGCGGATCAGTCGAAATTGAAATCAGCGAAGATCAAAGAGCCATTATGACNGGNCCCTTCGCTTACTGCTTNGAAGGNACNCTGCCATGAAAAAGCAGATACAGCTGCTANCCCTGGGCTTCTGCTGCTGCCTGCCNGGCTGTAATTCAACGCCCACATCAGAAATAGATGCGATCTTTGCGGACTACAGCGGTAACAGNCCTGGAGCAGCAGTTCTTGTAATAAAAGGGTCAAAGCCAATCCTGAAGCGAACNTACGGACANGCAAATATTGAATCAAGGACTGCGATTAACGATCTGACTAATTTCCGCCTGGCCTCTATCAGCAAACATTTCACTGCACTGGCAATCCTGATNCTGGTAGAAGAAGGCAAGATTCATCTCAATTCAACACTCACCGAGATCTTCATGGATTTCCCAGCCTATGGCGAGCACATTAGAATCGTACACTTGCTGCAGCATCGCTCTGGGTTACTTGACTACGAAGGCCTTGTAGCCANGGACGCTAAACATCAGGTACATGATAAAGACGTCTTGCAGTTGATGCGGCAACAGACGAGAACTTACTTCCCGCCGGGGACCGCTTATCGATATAGTAATTCTGCTTATGCAGTCCTGGCAATGATCGTGGAACAGGTCTCNGGCAATCCTTTCCATGAATTTCTCAAGCAACGAATCTTTCNAGCCAGCGGNCTGGACCGAACGCTTGCCCACATCGATGGAGTAAACACNGTCGCTGAGCGTGCCTTCGGCTATACCGTTGCCAACGGCGAGGTAAGATCCAAGGATCAATCCCTTTACAGCGCGGTNCTCGGCGANGGCGGTGTGTATTCCTCACTTGCAGATCTCAGCCATTGGCATAACGTCAATTATGGTGCCGAACTGATCTCCGCGAANCTCATGCGCAGNGCNCTGACNCCCCAGCTAGAAAACTATGGCTTTGGATGGCGGATCGATACCTACCAGGGGCATCGAAGGTATCATCACAGCGGCAGTACCAGCGGCTTTCGCAATTTTATTGCCCGTTTCCCCGATNAGCAGCTNACCATCATAGTGCTGACCAACCGGGCCGAACCNGACGTGCAACCGCTGGCACANGCTGTTTTGGATCTTTATCTTAAATCCAGAGACTAAGCANTATAAACCCGACAGCTGCTAAGCCACCGGCCGTGAGCGCATACGGCAATTGCGTTCTTACATGATCAATGTGGTCCGTTGCTGAAGCCATCGAAGCCACCACTGTGGTGTCGCTAATCGGCGANGCATGATCACCAAAGATACCCCCNGAAATAGCAGCTGCNAGCAGCAAAGGTACCGACAGATCGAGNGTTGTTGCAATTGGGATTGCGATTGGGATCATGATCGCAAAAGTCCCCCAGCTCGACCCCACTGAGAACGCAATAAACCCCGCAACCAGAAAAACAAGCGGCGCNAGCAGGATCTGCGGCACACTGGAACTCGCGATTCCCGCCAGATAAGGTCCTGTGCCGACAAGTTTGGCGACATCGCCGAGNGTCAGCGCCAGCAACAAAATCATTGCAATCGGCAAAAGATTTCCTGCCCCCTTCATGAAAACCTGCATCAATTGATTGAGGTTNGCGGTTCTGGTTNCAAACAGCATTATCCAGGCAGTAACAATGCCTGCGATTACAGCCCAAAGAATCGCGATCGAACCTGAACCTTTAATCAGATTCCCTTCACCCGTTATCAACAACCCTATGGGCATCATAATCAGCATTGCCAGGACCGGGNCCACCATATAGCTCGCCGAAGGAACTTGCTCAGCTTCGTCGCGGCGTACAGCATCGAACTCTGCGACATCAACCAGGGGCGTTGTGCCAGGCCAAACGAGCTCGCCTGCCTGGGTTCTGAGCTCTGCAGCCTGCATCTGAGGAAAATTCAAATTTTTCCAGGCCACCAGTGCNGACAGTAAAATCGCCAGAATCGCGTACAGGTTAAGGGGTATGGAGGCCANAAACACTTCCAACGGGTTATCAATTCCCACACCCCCTATCAAGCCAATAATCACAGCGCCCCATGCATTGAGCGGAATCAGCACGCAAACTGGCGCTGATGTTGAGTCAATCAGGTAAGCAAGCTTTTCCCTTGACACACGATAGCGATCAAACAACGGTCGGCAGACCGCACCGGCAATTAATAAGGTGATATTTGACTCAATGAATATAATNATGCCAATAAACCAGGCCAGGCACTGAGCCCGGAATCCCGTGTGGACCCAGCGGCGCGTTTCAAGATAGCGCACAAATCCCCGGACGCCACCAGAGTATTCTATGGTCGCGATCAGAGACCCTATCAGCAGCGTAAATACCAGCACCCTGGCATCTCCTGGATCGGTAAATACCTGGATCACAGCATCGATGCTGGCGGCGAGCCCCGTTAGCGGGTTCCATCCGCTTAACAGTGTAAAGCCCATCCAGATGCCTGCAAACAGCGACAGGATGACCTGTTTACTCCAGATCGCCAGCACTATGGCCAGGATGGGCGGGAGTATNGAATACCAGCTTGGCTCCATCATCCTGTTTCCTTAAAATTATCCAACGTCAGGTTCAGCATCATTAAGGCTTACTCAAAGCTGTAATTCAAGTCTGCGCCGGNGATGGCCAANCCGNCTCACTGAACAGCCACCCTGGCTTGACCAAGCCAGTGCCNGAAGCCGCCCGCAGGAGCCTATAGAATAAAACAGTGATTCATGTGGCCTGCACCGCTCGGTACCNACGACCCTAAACAATTANCGTTCTTTTTTAACTCGGCTGGTAATATAAAGAAGCGNTCGGGTNAGCGAGCACAAATTAGACAAGCAATATCCGTCATCTGACTGCGCAGGTAAATTAGGTCGCGTTCAAATCCAGNGCAACGGCATGCCCAGCATCTCAAGTTCAGCATTCTTGTAGAGNCGTGGGTAACCGGGCTGGACNAACCCAGCGCCGAGGTAAACGACAGATCTTTGCCAGTTACCTTTCTCAGCAGCGCTAGCGATAGCNGGGTTAACCATAGCCCGGCAAATCAAAGTCGATCACCCACCGATTCCCATNACGAAGATGAGCGCCACTGCCAAAGGCACCGGCCAACGCACCAGAAACCACCACAGCCTGAAGACAGGCTCGGATTTCAGATCCAGTTCATCCTGGCTGGACTCCCGGCTTATNACCCAGCCAGCGAACACCGCTATCAACAGCCCACCCAGNGGCAGCAGGATCTGATTTGAAATATAGTCCGCGACGTCATTCAACGGCTTACCGAAAAGCTGCCAGTCAGACAGTACCGTNTATCCCAGCACACTGACCACGCTNAACAGTATATTAGCGCCTACGATGATCANCGTGGCCTTATGACGTGTGAAGCCATGTAACTCCTCCAGCCAGGATACCAGCGACTCCAGCATGCCGACCATCGAAGTGAAAGCGGCCACAGACAGCAGCAGGAAAAACAGTCCAGCAAAAAAATAACCACCCGGCATCTGAGCGAATGCTACCGGCAGGGTCTGGAAAATCAAGCCTGTCCCGGCAGCTGGGTCCAGGCCATTGTTGAATACCGCAGGGAAGATCACCAGNCCCGCCAGCAGGGCTACCAACGTGTCTGCGGTGACGATAATGGCCGCTGAAGACACGATTCGAGCATCCTTTGGNAGNTAGGAGCCATAGGCCATCATGGCCGCCATGCCAACTCCAATGGAGAAAAAGGCCTGGCCCAGAGCGGCGAGAAGCACNCTGGCATTGATCTTACTGAGATCAAATTTAAACAACCAGATCAGCGCCTCAATGAAGCCGCCAGCAAACATGTTAAAGACCACCAGTAGCAGCAATAACCCAAACAAGAGTGGCATCAAAAAGGTAACCGCCCGCTCGATACCGTTTTTGACCCCCGCATAGAGNATACAGCCGCAGATCACCAGNCTGAGTGTAGTCCAGAACAGCATACCCGCTGTATCACTGATCACCGCGTCATATTCGGCCGCGGCGGCGGCCACATCGACGCCTGCAAATCCGGTAGTTATCGCCTTGAACAGATACCACAGAACCCAACCACAGATCACCGCATAGGTCACCTGGACCATGAANGCGGCCAACTGGTTCATATATCCAACGCCAATCCATTTAGAGGAACGTTGTTCCTGATCTGCAACCCGCTTCATGGAGCCGGCNGCNCCAGCCTGACCACGNCGACCGATCATNATNTCTGCAATCACAATCGGCAGGCCAATCACGAACGCGCAAATCAGATACACCAATACGAACGCGGCACCCCCATTTTCNCCGGCGACNTAGGGAAAGCGCCAGATATTACCCAGTCCGACAGCAAAACCTACCGACGCCATCAGAAAACCAAACCGGGATGACCAGTGCGCATGTTCATGCGCGGCTTCTCGAACTTTCAATCGAACCTCATCTGTTAAGTTGTTAAATCGGATTTTGATTTAACAACCTGANCGNTTACTAAATCAAGTTATTTANNAAGNGNGTGGCNGCAGAGGTCACCGAATTCACTCAGGGAGCCGACCTGTGCACAGCCGGTCGACCGCGNTGGTCTGTCTNNATCGTCATCAGGCAACANNCAGGCCCGATACCTGCACGCGGCTGGTTAAGTTGGGCCGGTNTTAATAATCGATAACAGAAAGGTAAGAATTGATAAGCTGGCTCAAGTTACATTAGAATTCNAGTCTTAAATT
This sequence comes from Gammaproteobacteria bacterium, assembly GCA_002697205.1. GTDB lineage: Bacteria > Pseudomonadota > Gammaproteobacteria > Pseudomonadales > Azotimanducaceae > UBA9926. Next base: position 17,724 of record NZUN01000046.1, on the reverse strand, counting down.
CAGGATACAACGAATGTCAGATAAACACTCAATGAGCGGCGGAGAAGCCATGATCCGGGCTGCCCAGGCTAACGGCATCAGTTGTATTTTCGGCATACCCGGNGCGCAGATCTATCCAATGTTCGATGCCATGTACCGCCTGGGTATAGAAACGATCGTAACAAAACACGAACAGGGTGCGGCCTATATGGCTTTTGGCTANGCAAAAGCAACTGGAAANCCNNGTGCTTTCGCTGTTGTGCCAGGGCCTGGCGTACTCAATACCACCGCAGCACTATGCACTGCTATGGGTGCAAACGCACCCGTGCTCTGCCTGACTGGTCAGGTTCCTTCTTCGTACCTTGGNCAAGGCCGAGGTCACCTGCACGAGCTGAAGGATCAGGCGGGGACACTCAGGACAATAATCAAAGATGCCTACCATATTAGCGAACCAGCTCAAACAAGTTCGACCATTAATGAGGCATTCAANACCCTGNTNGGCAACAGACCCGGACCCGTTTCGGTTGAGATGTGCTGGGATACAATGGCACAGGTTTATAATGACATTACTATCCTGCCCGGCAATGAATTCATNGATCAGCCACCGCTGGATGACGACCAGATTACCCTCGCNGCAAAAGCACTTGCCNAGGCTAACAACCCCATGATCATGTGCGGCGCTGGTGCNCAACACGCNAGTGAGGAAGTNCTGGCTCTGGCCGANCTCCTGCAGGCCCCGGTCACTGCATTTCGGAGCGGCCGCGGTGTAGTCTCAGAGGATCATGCNCTAGGCGTGTCATCGGTTGCAGCACGAGCACTATTTGATGAAGTNGATGTTCTGGTTGGCATCGGTTCAAGGCTTGAGATGATTTACATGCGATGGAACAGCATGCAACTTTATGAAAAGTCGCCCCAGGGTGGGCCGACCCTGATACGCATTGACATTGATGAAAAAGAAATGGAAAGGCTGGTCCCGGATATTCCAGTGGTAGGTGACGCCGCAACTGCGTGCACAGCGCTTTACAATGCCCTGTTAAACAAGGTCAAACCCAACCCCGACCGCGCTTCTCTAATTGCTGCAGCAAAAGTTAAAACACGTCACGTCATCGACAAGATCCAACCTCAGATGGCTTACCTGGATGTCATCCGTGAAGTTTTGCCTCGCGATGGTTTTCTGGTACCCGAAGTATCGCAAATGGGCTTCACATCCTATTACGGTATCCCTATTTATGAGCCCAGAACTTATGTTACAGAGGGGTTTCAGGGCACGCTGGGCTACGGATTTCAGACCGCTCTGGGCGTCAAAGTCGCCTGCCCGGATAAGGCAGTNATCGCTGTCACCGGCGACGGCGGTCTGATGTTCGGCATACAGGAACTGGCCACTGCGGTTAGCCACAATATCGGCGTTATCACGTTNGTTTTCAACAANCAGGGATTTGCCAATATCCGCCGGGATCAGACCAACGCCTATGCAGGCCGACTCATCGGCGCTGACTTTGATAACCCGGATTTTGTGAAACTGGCAGAATCATTCGGTGCTCGAGGCTACCTTTGTGATAGCCCTCAAACACTGAGACCCATACTCGAAAAGGCCCTNCTTGAAGACAAACCTGCGCTGATCGAAATCAAACAAACCAGAGGTAGTGAANTATCGCCATGGGAATTCATCATGTTAAAAGAGAATCCTTTTACTCAGTAACANCATGGTATGGATGCCGCTATCNCCTCCATAGAATTACTATTAGTCATTGATTATAAANGAGATATTTACTTCAAACTCTCATCATTATCCNATCTTGTACCAGATCTTGTACCACCACAATTCAAGGACTAAAAGAGTTTAAGCCTTAAATAAGCACAACCATCGCTAAAGGCCCCGGGGTACGCAGAAGACCACACCCCCCTACCCCTATATATACATGTCCTCTAACATTTTGAGCAGTTTTTGATCTGTAAAGCAGCAATGAAACAACAGGATTCATCAGATTTGGGAAGCAGCGTAGTGTCATAGCTATGNTCTACATTCTTTTCATGTAGAATCATAAAAATGGGAGGGGTGTCATTGCTAAAGATACCACAATCGTTCCGAGTAAAAACAGGACGCCTCCCACCTACCTTAGACCCACTATGGCGTCAGGATCCTATAGGAACTGGAGGGTCGCGACTCAATTACTCTGCAACAAGCCCGCTATTGGCCTAATGGGGATCCTTGGTACTGGCCCGGACAAAGTTCTCTCCAGTCCCATCTGAATGAAGTGACTGCCTCTTTTGATAACCTGTCCTGCGCGGGGCGCCTACCTAGGCATTAGCGGCCTTCTCTCTCCTGAGGTTCAATTCTATAAGAATTTCCTCGTGCCGTTCTCGCGTCAGCTTATAATGGCTGTAACACCAGAGCGATATAACGGCGAAGGCGGCTACAATCGGCCCGTATAGCAGGCCAAGATTAATCAGGGTGTCTGCCGGGATATCTGCAGCNGTCTTGATATCTGCGCCTCGTGGCCAATCAATAACGTCCAACCCGATTCCACCAATAAAATTTCCAAAACCTGAAGTAGCCTTGCTGGAAAAGGCGATGGCGCCAAAAAAGATACCTTCCTGCCTGACACCCGACTGNTACTCGTGTTCGTCGGTAATATCGGCCATCATCGATCCAAATGAGATAAACGCCTGCTGAAGAATAAGTCCCTGCGCGAACTTCATAATAACCAGGGTATAGGCCAGAACAGNAGTACCGTTTTCCGGAAACCATTCCAGCANCCTGAACACAACGGGAATAAGCTGAAACANGGCCCAGGCACCTGTCCCCAGCAGGACACCAAAGCGTTTGCTGGTGAACCGGTGCAGTGGTGCCGTCAGAAANACGCCCAGAAGCAATCCGACAATGGATGCAACCTGAAGAAGCAGCATCTGCTCCCCCGAGAACTCCCANAAATACTGCAGCATGTAAAGGTCCAGGGCACCATTTACGCCNGCCATAATAAAGACAATCAGCACACCGAAGAATAACCAGCGAAACGAGATATTGCTGAATGCCTCTCTGACATCTGCGATCATCTGTAGAAAAGGATTGAGCTTTGCTCTTTCAAGCGGCTGTGACAGGTGTGGAATTTCCTTCTGGGTGCCCCAGGCTGACCACCAGATGGTGATCACCATCATCACGCCCAGGACTAGCGCATAGGGCGAATAGTTTTCCGCAGCCAGTCTTCCCCCGTTGTCATCAGCAAAGAAATAACCCAGCCCGACAATTGCAGCCATGGCACCACCTGNTGTGCCAAAAAACTGACGAAAGGCAACAATTCGNGTGCGCTCCTGATAGTTCTCTGTCATTTCAGCACCNAGCGCCAGGTGCGGTACGTGGTACAAGGTCATGGCACCCCGGGTAAGCACTGCGAACACCGTCAGCCAGGCNAACAAGGCCCATTCGCTAATATCTTCCGGCGGGGAAAACAAGCCGTAAAAAGCAAGCGCTAAGGGTACTGCTGAGGCATACATGAANGGGTGTCTNCGGCCAAGTTTTGATCTGAAATTATCAGACAGAGAGCCCGCCAGGGGGTCAGTCAGTGCATCGAACATCAATGCAATAAANAGCGCNCCTCCCGCCAGGGTGCCGGAAAGCCCAAGTACCTGGTTATAGTAGAAAAGAATGAAAAGACCGAAGCCGGTGTTTTTAAGCCCCTCCGCGAACTGGCCTATGCCAAAGGCAAGCTTGCTGGAAAAAGGCACCAGCCGGTCGTTAGTTGATTCTTGCAAGGTAATNTCTCTAATAANAACTGCTTTCTGTCATGCTGCTTAAGCCCACATTTCCTGTGTACTGTNCCATTAGNCCATTGATTCATNNCGAGGCAGGNTTTTTACCCGGGGTCTTTCCCTTGTCCGTATTCCATTCACNTATCCAATCGATCAGCAACCGGATNCTCAGATGGGCCATTGNTCATATTATCGATTTACAGTTATCTGTTCCTTAACCGAGAGCTGCAGTACATCCTCATTTCTACAACCTGCTNGGCACCCATCCCACTATGCNAGACAGAATANCAGGCCATACANATCTTGTCAGATCAGANGTGAACCTGTCTGAATCGCTCCCCTGNGCGCCAATCTAGCTTCAGGAAGTNTGCCCGCANTGGTATCTGGGTTTTATCCATTGCACNCTCCTCTGGGCAAGCGCTGACCTTACCCGGGATAGGGCATGCTGANATGCCTGAGGTCTGTTTAGACGCCTGGCAGAAATAGACTCAGAAACCATTTTCCGCTAGCATTATGCATCCATGCAGTCTAACCCAANCCAAAGTTTTTCATCCAGATTTGCTCATTTTGTGCTAAAGCACCATTGGCCTATTATTGCTNTAGCNTTACTCGTCTCAATTTCCTGCGGCTTTGGTCTTCAGTTCATCACCATATCAACNGAACCCAGGGATAACTTCGGNCCGGACAATCCTCAACTAATCGCTTTTGAAGATCTTGAAGATAATTTCTCTCGTGTCGAAAACATTTTTATCGCTATTGCACCGGATGATGGCAATGTCTTTACACCACGGGTGCTGGGCATCATCGAAGAGATCACAGAGGANGCCTGGCGGACGCCTTACGTCAACAGGGTTGACTCNCTAACCAATTANCAGCACACCTATGCAGATGGTGATGATCTGATCGTTGAAAACCTTNTCGAATACCCTGATGCACTTTCTGCAGAAGAACTGAAGGCAAAGCGGGCCATCGCAANCAATGAACCGCTGGTGGTCAATCGCCTGATATCCCGCNATGGTCGAGTTGCTGGGATGAACCTTGATTTTGGCTTCAATAATGCCGACGGTGATGTCCAGGAAGAGGCGGCCGACTGGGTAAAAAATAAAAAAGAACAGATCATGGCCCGATATCCTGATATCAAGATATATACGACGGGTACCGTCATGATATCTGCCTCATTTACGGAGACCGCGCAGAAAGACTTAACAACTCAGACCCCGATAATGTACCTGTTCATTTTTGTATTGATCGGCGTACTGCTTCGGTCTTATGTCGGCCTATTCTGCGTCTTTGTGGTGACCATGCTCAGTATAATCTCGGCAATCGGCCTGTTTGGCTGGGCGGACAAGGTTATTTCTACCATGTCATCCACCACGCCGGTCATTATCCTAACGGTGGTGGTCGCGCACAGTATTCATATCCTTGTCAGCTACTATCAGGGTATTCGCGAAGGCCAAGAAAAATACCAGGCCATGCATGAAGCCCTGGACATTAACCTTCAGCCGGTGATTCTCACAAGCGTGAGTACAGCTATCGGTTTTCTCAGCCTCAATGTGCTCGCCGATGTGCCGCCCATACAGGATGTCGGCAACATGGTCACGGTGGGTGTCCTGTTCGGGCTTATCTATTCACTGACACTTCTTCCAGCGCTAATATACGTTTTACCCAACAGGGTAAAGCCAAGACCATCCCTTACAGTCGCGTCGATGAATCGATTTGCAGAATCGGTGATCAGGCACCGTACCCGTCTGCTGATCGTCAGTAGCGTAATTGCAATCGTGTTAATGTCTCTGGCCCCGCTCAATATCATCAGCGATCGATTTTCGAAATACTTTAAAGAGCACTACCAGTTTCGCATCGACACGGATTTTCTCGACGAATCGCTGGGCGGGCTTTATCTTATTGAGTACTCCCTTGATACGGGTATCGAGCAAGGCGTATCAGACCCAGACTATCTGAATCGGATCGAAGACTTTGCCAATTGGTACCGCGAGCAGCCAGAGGTTAAGCACGTTAGCACTTACACCGATATCGTCAAACGACTGAACAAGAACCTTCACGGCGATGATCCTGCCTTCTATAGCCTGCCTGGTAGCCAGGACCTCGCGGCACAGTATTTGTTGCTGTACGAGCTATCGCTACCGTTTGGACTGGATCTGACTAACCAGCTGAACTTTGACAAATCCTCGTCCCGCATGCGTGTGTCATTTGCCAGTATGGAGACACCCCAGTTTATTGATGTGCAGGATCGCGCTAAAAACTGGCTACAACAAAATTCACCTGACTTTGTTCAGGAAGGCTCGAGCCTAGCCATGATGTTCACTCATATTGGTATCCGCAGCATGAAGGGGAGCATCAAGGGAGCAATGATCGCCCTGGTGCTGATCAGCATTGTGCTCGTTCTATCACTCAAATCCGTACAAATGGGGCTGATCTCGATTGTACCTAACTTACTGCCTGGTATGGCAGGCTTCGGCGTCTGGTATCTCATTGAAGGCAGGGTGGGCTTGTCAACCTCGATGGTGCTGGGTATCACCATGGGGATCGTCGTTGATGATACCGTGCACTTCCTCAGCAAATACCTGCGTGCCAGGCGAGATCGTGGCTTATCCGTTGAAGATGGCATCCGCTACGCATTCAGTACCGTTGGGGTTGCCCTGTGGGTGACAACACTGGTACTCGTGGTTGGTTTCCTGATTCTTTCCACTTCGGATCTGGCGGTCAATGGTGATACAGGACTGCTGGTGGCAATTGTGATCGCGATCGCGCTCACCTTTGACTTCATACTGCTGCCACCCCTGCTGATGCTGCTCGACAGAGAGAAGCAGGAACCCCACCAGGCCTCAGCAATAACTAGGCCTATCGACCCACCAGCGCGGATCCGCACAAACTCGTCATGAGCAATGCATTTACTTTAGTATAAGGAATTACAGTAATGGCAGGAAATTACAAGGAGTTACATTAATGATAGGAAAGAACAATGTATTAAGCCTTTGTTTCATCTGTATCGTTGTTGCAACCATGGCATCTGCCGAAACGGCAGATGAAAAAGGTTTGGCGATCGCCATAGAAGCAGACCTTAGAGATCAGGGCTGGATCGACAACATGGTGGAATTGCAGATGATTCTGCGCAATGCCAAAGGTAACGAAAGTAAAAGGCAATTGCGCCTGAGATCCCTGGAAGTCCCCGAGGACGGTGATAAGAGCCTGACCATTTTTGATACACCCCGCGACATCAAAGGGACTGGTCTACTCACCTTTTCACACAAGCAGGGCGACGATGACCAGTGGCTCAACCTGCCCGCGCTAAAGCGGGTTAAAAGAATTGCTTCAAAGAACAAATCCGGACCATTTGTCGGTAGTGAGTTTGCATTTGAAGACCTTTCCAGTCAGGAAGTAGAGAAATATACCTACCAATGGCTCAGAGATGAAAACTATGAAGGGCAGGCTGCTTATGTCATTGAACGTCGACCCATTGATCGCAACTCTGGTTATACCAGGCAGGAAGTATGGATTGATAAAGAGCACTACCGACTCTTAAAGGTAGATTATTACGATCGTAAGCAAAGCCTTCTGAAAACACTCAAATCAAGCGGGTTTAAACTTTATCTCGACAAAATCTGGCGCCCGGAAAAAATGTCCATGTACAATCACCAGACTCGGAAAAGCACTGATCTGCTTTGGCGAGAGTACAGATTCAACACGGGCCTAACCGACAAGGATTTCACCCGAAATAGCCTGCAACGAGCCCGCTAACGCTGTGCGACTACTGCTGTTTTATGCCCTGCTACTGATTCACTGCACCACCAGTGCCGAACAACGGATGTACTGGTCAGCTGGCAGCTACTCAAAGCAGGATAGTGCCCATCGTGAAGCAGCACGTATCGCTGATGCAATCAATGCAGAAACCCGGGTTCAAGCTGCACTTACCAAAGCGGGGTTAATTCACCGTGTATTGGTCAGTGCATCGCAGCCAGATGTGAAATCGGCTCTCGAGAACATCGGCATTAAAGGTGCCTGGCGGGTGAGCATTGAAACCTCGGCGCAACCGGTTGTTGACAACTCTGAGCTCGCAAAAATACCTGACGACGCACCCTCCCATGGCCAGCCTGGCCAACTCGAGGTAACACAATACTCGGTAGAAAACGCAGTAACTGGCAGATCAACTCCCGTGCCAGCAACAAACACTATGACTGCCAAATCGTCTTACAATCCGGCAAGTCTGAGTCCCGACAACAGCAATTTTTTTTCCGGCCCGTCTGTGCAGAACAAAGGGCGCTGGCGATCAGATATCGGCTTCGAACACAGGGCTTTCCAAAACCCCGGGCTGCTTAACACAGAAAAAAACCATCCCTCGGTCAGTCTGCAGAGTGAGTACTATCGTACCTGGAACGACGGCGACGACATATTTGCATTTGTGCCCTTCGTGCGCTTCGACAGCCAGGATAAACGGCGCAGTCATGCTGATATTCGTGAGTTGACCTGGGTACATGTGGCAGACAGTTACGAGCTTCGCTCGGGTATACGCAAAGTATTCTGGGGAGTGACGGAGTCACAGCATCTGGTGGATGTCATCAATCAAACAGATGCCGTTGAAAATCCCGATGGTGAAGAAAAACTGGGCCAGCCAATGATCAACCTATCCTGGCTTCGTAGTTGGGGCGTGGTCGATATTTACTGGTTGATGGGCTTTCGCGAACGAAATTTTTCAGGCAGGCAAGGCAGGCCAGGGTTTCCTTTCCAAATCGAGACTGACGATGCAGTTTATGAATCCAGTGCTGGACAATACCGCGGTGATTTTGCCATCCGCTGGGTACACAGTATCGGCGATCTGGAATTCGGCCTTTCTCATTTTTCTGGAACCGGCCGGGAACCCACGCTTGTTCCACGCTTCACGAGGGCAAACGGTATACCTGAATCGGTAGTGTTAATTCCTCACTACAACATCATTGAGCAGACGGGTATCGACAGCCAATACTTTCTCGGTGACTGGACATTTAAGGCAGAAGCTATAAGCCGCGGCGGTCAGGGTATTCGATATGAGGCTGCAACCGTGGGCTTTGAGAAAACGCTGGTAGGTATTGCCGGTAGCAGAGGTGACCTTGGCTTAATAGCGGAGTATTTATATGACGGGCGCGGCGCCTCCGGTCCCGCCCTGGGGCAGGACGATATCGCGCTCGGGGTTCGTTATTCTTTCAACGATGCAGCAGCAACAACGGCTTTATTGGTCACCTTGATCGATCGTGAATCGCACGAGTATCTGACAACATTAGAAGCCAGCAGTCGTCTTGGTGAGCGGCTGAAAATCACCATAGAAGCGTCCCTGGTCAGTAATACACGTCGAGTTACCCCAGGACTGCTGGGTTTCCTTGAAGTGCTATCTGATCCTCACGCAGATCTTGCTTTTCTGGGGAATGAAGATTTCATCAAGCTGGAACTTATCTGGTACCTGTAGAAATGCCACTGCTGGCAGTAAAAATGGGTTCCTGCCGAATCACAGCCTGAGCTCCAGGCTAGACAAAGCCATACAGTCGTGCCGCATTATCACAGACAATTTTTTTCTTCTGGCCGGGCGGCAAATGACCCAGCTCATTAACAATAAATTCCTGAGAATCGGGCCAGATACCATCTGGAGTGNGGANANTCNGANCCCCACATGATGTTGTCTTCTCCCAGTTCGGCTAATAACTTAATGCCCACCTTATCGCTCTGGTAGGTTGCTTTACACTGACCTCGCCAATATTCGGAGGGTTTCNTCTTCAATGTGAGGTCTTTGAACTGATCCTCCCANTCCAGATCCATGTGCTCAAGCAAATACGGGATCCAGCCGATGCCACTTTCACCAATGACAATGTTGATATCAGTATAGGCTTCAAGCACGCCACCATAGATAAGTTCCATGACGATACGAGACATCTGCATTTGAAAACCTGTGATGAATACTGCAAATGCCTGACGCCTTTGCAGCGGCGCCATCTTCTCGAAGTCCGGCGGTCTACCACCGATGGTATGAAAGTGTACCGGTAATTTTACGTCGTTCAGGGCTTGCCATAACGGTGTCCACGATGGATCGAAAACAGGCTTCATATCCAGGGTATTGGCGACTTCAACACCCCGCACCTGGCCTCGCTCGGCCACTCGATAAATNTCTTTGACTGCAGCATCGATGTCATGGTTAGGGATGCAGGCAAGACCGGCGAATCGGTCAGGATAGGTTGCGCAGAAATCTGCGAGCCACTCGTTGTATATCCTCATAACCTCGGTTGCAGCATCGCCATCGTTCAGGCGCCCTGCAGCACCCAGGATACCGTAAAGCACTTCNGCCTGGACGCCATCACGCTCCTGATCCTGAATACGAAGTTCCGGGANAGTCAAACGGCGTATACCCTTCTTGCCATCTTCATAAAGACCGGTTGCGGCCATTACATCTGATCGATGGATCTGTCCAGGGACGTACTCACGACCCGCAGATCCCATGCCGTTCTGCAGGCCAAACACGGCACCCTGCTGGCTGACCCATAGCGGNCCTTTGTCACTTTCCTTCACGTAAGGCATTCGATTCACCAGTTTCCTGCTGGCTTGAGACGTAAATAGATCTTCAGGCAACCAGATCAGGTCAATATGGCAATCTGCTGAGATGACGNTATATTCCATTTTTGCCACTTCCTGNGGTCATGAACAAAGATAATGTACTTTTAAATTACCGCAGGGGTCAAACATATCCCCGATATACACCTATTATCCTTGNGANTAGTGTCTNGACGTCAGGTTTCCTNGCNCCTGACTCTGTTNCCAGTTTTACTCTGGCACTTTACTCTGACCNGATGCTGCTGACCCGATGCTGCCCGGCCAGACAATGGCATCTTCATTAATGTGAAGGCTTCCTGTTTTTGGGTTAACAAAACCAACGGATACAAAATTTACTGTTTNCCCGTCAGCCTTGTAACCCTGGTTATTAAATATCTGCACGGCCATACCAGCCCTATCATTGCTGCCAGGTGACAATGAAACCTGACCAGAGATNCCTNCGAAATCCATGTGCCGTAAATATTTCATTACATTNTCGCGATTAACGNTCTGGCTATCGTTCTTNATAGACCTGATGGCATGGGCCACCGCCATTATGTGGTCATANCTTAACGCACTGGTTATAAAGGTACTTGANGCGGTATCAATCGATTTATTCAGTCGTGCCTCTAAAACCTTCTTGAAAAGCGTTAATTTTTCTGAAGAAGGAAGCATGGCTGCAGGCGCAAAATAACCCAGGCTGCCATAGACCACTTCCGGGCTTTCATCGGACAAAATCATCTCAGCGGCATAAAAGGTGAACCCAGGTTTATTGAGTCCATGATCGTATAACGATTGAAAAAGCCTTACCGTATCCGGGGTGGGCGTGGTAATGAAGATGTGTTTGATTCCCGCATCTTTAACATCCCCCATGTAGCGCCGTAACTTTTCTTGATCCGTATCTCTGGCAAACGAATATTCTTTAATAATCTTGATTTTATGGCGACTAGCATGATCANGTATNACCTTACTGGCGCCAAGACCCCAGGCATCGGTGGTAAAAAAATAAGCGATTTCCTCGACGCCAAAATGGGCCGCCAGATCGATTAAATACCCTTCATTGGTTTCACTAGGGTTGACAACCCTCACAAACCAGGGAAACCGCTGAGGTGANGACAGGGTGGACGCATTGGCACCATAAGAGATGACAGGAACCCGATATTTTTCTGCTACTCGAGCTATTTCAACAGCNGGGCCACTGCAGGCNGCTCCAGTCAATGCAATGATATTCTTTTGCATCAAGGTTTCAGCCATTAGTCCGGCATTGTCCGGCCAGCAATGATAATCAATGATATTTTCTGGGCGCATCCGAAGAACATCATTGCCTAACATTTTTGAATTATTAATATCGTCTATAGCAAGTCGGGCCCCTTGTAGCGCGAAGTCGCCCCAATTAGCATAGCGACCATCACGATAATGGTAGGTATACATTCCACCAAGGTCATAGACCTGGGCCGGTGCAGCCAAAGGAACTAGTAAAGGGGCTAGTAAAATGAAAAAGACCAAAGCTGGCAGAGCGATCACAGATTGTGAATCTGCAGATATGACACCTGCCGGGGCAGGCCTGGNGAAAAAAGACCGTTTCATAGACCTCTGGTTTNCCTTGGTGGTCATGCCGCAATCAACCTGCTACTTATCCTGAGTATGACTTATAACACGTTCAAACCATACCGNTCCNGCGAGGGTTGTTCGGATTCGTCAAGCCCAGANGTTGAACTGTAATGGGTACTTAAATTNTGCACTGTCGGTAAAAAAACAGCNTCTGGAAGGTNATTTCTCAGCNCCNNCCAATACCGGNNAATCACCTGTGCACAATTGTAACTGTGCTTTCTGCNAAGGGACGGATATAGTCGCANGTCAACAGCTGATTTCGAACCTGCCTATGAGAAGCTTAATACTGTTACTGCTGACCGCATTGATGTCATGTGATTCGGCCAGGCCTACATCCTGGTCAGCTACNGCCATTACTGATGTNACCGTCATAGATGCGATCAATGGAGTACGCCACAATCAGACTGTGATTTTCTCCGGAGACGAAATTACCGCTATTGNGCCTACTGTAAAAAANCCTGCTAACCACCATATCATCGACGGAACGGGTAAGTTCCTGATTCCGGGGTTGTGGGATTTCCATGTTCACCTGACCTATGAACCTGAACTGACCGCACTAATGCCTCGACTGTTTTTGTCCTACGGCATTACCAGTGTTCGAGATACCGGTGGATTGCTGCGGGACATCNTCCCAGTGGTGCAGAAAATGCAGAANCCAGGGGCCATAGCGCCAAGAGTGTTTTTTGCAGGTCCGTTACTCGANGGCTCAGATGTCGTCTATGANGGGNAATCNCGACCGGAAATAGGTGTTCAAAATGCAACCAAACAGCAAGCAAGAACCGCCATCGAAACACTCAAGGCAGCTGGCGCCAGCTTCATCAAGATATACGAATTGGTTTCTGAAGAAGTATTTTTTGAGATGGTTTCGGTGGCTCGAGCCCTTGATATNCCAATTGATTCGCACGTGCCATTATCAATGCTCGCTTCAATTGCGGGTCCGCAAGTNGATTCAATCGAACATCTGCGCAATATTGAACTTGATTGTGCGACTAACGCCGNTGAGCTTCACAGGCAGCGCTTACTGGCCCTCAAAAACCCNCAGGGGCTGCCTGGATATGAAGTGAGATCNGCGTTACACAAAGCACAGCGATTACCCGCAATTNCGGCCTATGACAAAGACCGGTGCACCCAGGTGCTGGCCAAACTCACAAAAACCCTCCAGGTGCCCACNCTCAGGCTGAATGCCCTGCAGAAATANCCCCCTTTCAGCCGAGACGACTGGCAGCAGGCGCTCANTANAATCCCCGATGACATGTCACAGCGATGGCAGGCAATCGCAGACACACTGGAGAAAGCAGAAGAAAGCGATACGCGTTTTGCAGAATGGAGTCTNTTCCTGACCGGTAAAATGCATCAACANGGTGTGCCAATAGGGGCGGGCACAGATACACCTATCCGTCTTTCAGTACCTGGCTATTCTCTACATTCTGAACTTGAGATGTTAGTACTGGCTGGCCTTACACCGCTTCAAGCAATTGCTGCAGCGACTATCGAACCCGCCAGGTACTTTTCCATTGAACACAGGATGGGTCAGATAGCCAAAGGTATGAAAGCTGATCTGNTGCTGCTGGAACATGANCCACTCAAAAATATNAAACATACCAAAGCCATAGCACTGGTGGTGAGTAAAGGCACGGTGATGACNCCAGACGAGATTCTTAGTTCTGCTGACCGCCAGTGATGGCCTCGACGGTAGCTTCGATACAGCAAATATTCCATTGCCAGTANGNCTATCCGNGCCTGTGTACTAAGTCTNNGNACNAAGTCTATGCNCTANNNCTNTGGAAAATAATTCTTCGCTGATCACTNCGATCGACGCTAACGCCNCTATCTCCTGGCNATTACACNTNAATCTGGCAGGCAGNCCCAGCATGATCAGCAGCACCNGAACAGCTTCAANGGCCCGTTTTCTACCAACTCAAGCTTCTCCTCAAATCATCATTCACTCGCCAGTTCTTGCTCTAGTTGATGCAACACTTCATAGCAGGGTAGAACCTGGGCAATACTTGAATTCGGTTCCCGGCCTGCACNGATCGCCGCAAAAAACTCCCGGTCCTGTAATTCAATGCCATTCACTGAAACATCGACTTTGGTCACATCCACAGNCTCTTCGTTACCTGTGACCAGGTCATCGTATCGTGCNATATAAGTACCCTTGTCACAAATGTACCGGAAGAANGTACCCAACGGCCCTTCATTATTAAAAGACAGCGACAANGTGCAAATAGAACCATTGGCGGCTTTTAGCTGGATGGACATATCCATCGCAATTCNCAATTCCGGGTGAATCGGCCCCTGAACCGCATGAGCCTGCACCACCNTGCTGCCAACCTGATACTGAAACAGGTCNACAGTATGCGCTGCATGATGCCAAAGCAGGTGGTCGGTCCAGGATCGAGGTTCACCNGCGGCGTTAATGTTTTTGCGTCTGAAGAAGTAGGTTTGCACATCCAGTTGTTGAATAGCCAGTTCNCCAGCCNAGATTCGCTTGTGCAGGTATTGNTGAGAGGGATTAAATCGCCTGGTGTGNCCTACCATGCAAACAAGNCGGCTATCACGTTGTGCCTCCATAACGCTTAAAGCGTCGCGCCAATTATCTGCAAGAGGTATTTCTANCTGGACATGAATGCCAGCCTGCATACACTTGATCGCCTGCGCCGCATGCATCTGCGTTGGCGTACACAGAATCGCTGCGTTAAGCCCTGGTAGCTTCAAGGCCTCATCAAAGTCTGTAAAAACATCTGCAATACCATATTTATCGGCAANCTCCTGAGTCTGCTNTCGACGCCGTCCGATAAGCCCAACAACCTCGACACCTTCTATATTTCTAATGCCATCGAGATGCTTTTTGCCGAANGCTCCTGCCCCTGCAACNATTACTTTCATGTCGCTATCGCTCCTTTCTACTAACGGTTTTCCANTATNAGATGACCAACCGCTGTATTAGACGCGGGCACATGATAAAAACGATGCTTTAGTGCCACCGATTCATTCAGAGCACCTCGCATAATCAACCACATGATGAGTTCAACACCCTCTGACCCTGCAAATCTTAAATAATCGACGTGTGGCATCTCGGCAAGATCAGCGGGATGGGAAACAATTTTGTCTAAAAACTGGTGATCGAATTCACTGTTAATGAAGCCAGCTCTCGGTCCCTGTAATTGGTGGCTCATGCCCCCNGTGCCCCATACCTGAACATCCAGATCCTCATCAAAGGATTCAACNGCACGCCGCAACGCCTGACCGAACTGGAAACAGCGTCTACCGCTTGGAGGTGGATATAACACCACGTTAACAGCAATGGGAATGACCTTAAACGGCCATTCCTCGGGTTGGCCACACATCAATGACAAGGGTACGGTCAGGCCATGATCTACTGCCAAATCTCGTACCATGGTGATATCGAAGTCATCCTGAATAACCGATTGCGTNATATGAGACGCCAGAACCGGATGGCCTACCACCCTGGGAACGGGTCGAGCACCCCAACCCTCATCAGCNGGATCAAACGAATCACCACAGGCAATTGCAAATGTTGGCACCAGATTAGCATCAAACGCGGTAGCATGATCGTTATAGACAAGCAGCACCACATCAGGATTTTGATCAACCAGCCACTGCTTGGAATAATCAAATCCTGNAAATATTTTCTGCCAGTAGGGTTCAGTTTGTTTATGGTTATCGAGTGCAGCCCCAATAGCAGGCACATGTGANGAGGCTACACCTGCGCTAATTCTNGCCATTTTGGTTTGCCTCCTCGGAATAACAATTCCCCTCTGGAGGTCTACCACCTGCAAGCATCATCTGCATATAATCCTGTTCAGACATTCCCGTCATTATTGAAGCAGCATGTTGNAANCTCAGTCCATCACATGAAAATATCTTTGCCAGATAATAGATGTTGCCACCAGAGGCAATCATCGCATTGTAATCACGGCATAGTACTGCCTGTTTTTGATCCTGGGACATTGGCCACTGTTCAAGATAAGCAGCCTCATGCTTTTTAAATTGACCNCTGTTGTCCTGCTTCATTAAAGACATACAGAATTGATTGAGATGATGGCCTTTGCGTGCCATATCGGCATCAAAAATAGTAGTCCCTGGAATATCAGTGTAGGGCTTGTGCAAAGGCATCAGTTATCCTCCTCATCACTGAAATACAGNCGCATTGGGTTTTNGACTAACAGCTTGCNCCGAAGCTCAACGGTTGTCGCCACTTTGGGGATAAAATCCACAAGTTTTCCATCGTCCGGCATATGGNTTTTCATATTGGGATGTGGCCAATCCGTTCCCCAAAGCACTCGATCCGGAAATTCATTAATCACTTTTTTTGCAAATGGAATCACGTCCTNATAGCCATGCGGACCTGTCATTGANAGACGCTCAGGGCAACTGACTTTTGACCAAAAATTTTCATTNTCTCNGAGAAGGGATAGAAATAACTCGAATTGAGGGTCTTCTACACCCTTTGCAATATCGGGTCGGCCCATGTGATCAACAATAATGGTGNTGGGAAGTGATTCAAAAAAATGATACAGCTCTGCGAGTTCCTGAGCTTCAAAATAAATCACAATATGCCAGCCCAGTTCCTTAATTCTTGCAGCAATTCGAGTCAAATCATCGAACGGCAAAGCATCTACCAGNCGTNTTACAAAATTAAAACGGACACCACGCACNCCCGCTGAGTGCAGGNCTTCAAGTTCTGAGTCCGATANGTCGACTGAAACACTGGCAACGCCTCGCGCCATACCATTGGCAGACAATAGGGCATCTACCAGCGCACTGTTATCGTTGCCGTGGCANGTGGCCTGAACAATGACATTTCGCGAAACGCCCAAAAAATCTCGCAGCTGCCAAAGCTGCTGCTTGGAAGCATCGCAGGGNGTATACTTTCTGGTATTAGCAAATGGGAACTGTTGCCCGGGACCAAACACATGACAATGGGCATCTACCGCATCGTCAGGTAGGCTGAACCGGGGTTTTGATGGGGCTTGATGCCAATGCAACCAATCTGCATCAGGCGTAAATGAATTCATAGCCCTCTGCCTTTGAGTAGCCAATCCATACGAGGGTANACCCGTCTGGCATTACCTTCAAATACCTTATNTTGACTGGTATCGCTTAAANCAAGAGCATCAATGTAACGCTTGGTGTCATCAAANTACTGGCCTGTCTGGGAATCNATGCCCCTGACGGCACCAACCATCTCCGAACCAAAAAGAATNTTGTCAATATCAATAACTTCAAANAGTAAATCGATACCCGGTTGATGATAGACGCANGTATCNAAGAATACGTTGGTCATCACGTGCTCAGTCAGCGGGGGGCGTTTTAGCATATCCACTAGACCCCGGTATCGCCCCCAATGGTAAGGGACTGCCCCACCTCCATGCGGTATGATGAATCTAAGGTCCGGGAAATCCCGAAACAAATCACCCTGGATAAACTGCATAAACGCCGTCGTATCTGCATTGATGTAATGTGCGCCCGTGGCATGGAAGTTGGGATTGCACGAACTGGAAACGTGGATCATGGCAGGGACATCCAGTTCAACCATTTTTTCGAAGAAAGGGTACCAGGATCGATCTGTCAACGGTGCTGCCGTCCAATACCCGCCAGAGGGATCGGGGTTTAAGTTACATCCCACAAAACCCAGCTGCAAAACACAGCGCTCCAGTTCTCTTATAGATTGTTGTATGGATGTTCCTATGGATTGCGGTAGTTGGCATACGCCGATGAAAGATTCCGGATAAAGGTCGACCACCCTTTTTATAAGATCATTACAGGCACGCGACCACTGTTGGGCGAGGGTATTAT
>NZUN01000045.1 GCA_002697205.1 Gammaproteobacteria bacterium | reverse complement strand
ATAACGAAGTCCTGGCACTTGCCGTTGCTGAGGCCAGATAAGCCCGGCAGTGGTTGCCGGGGACGCTGTCAATTCCCGCTGCCCAACTAGACCGGTCACTCAGCTTTACCGGTGGATAATGACCTTGCCATAACATCTGGGCCACCGCTGCTGAGCCAACATCAAAATTCATTGCTACACCGGTAACCTGACCTGTGAACCCTAACACCTAGACTACGGGTGAGGAGCCACCATCAACATTCACTGCTGTACCGGTGACGTAACTTGCCAGCCCAGAACACAGAAATGCGATGACATCCCCGGCTTCAGATGCTTCGCCGACTCGACCCATGGGTATATTTTGCCCCATCTTATGGTAATGATCCTCCAAACCGTAAGTTGCATCCTTTTGATTAGCTGTTTCCCAACGTAGTACATGTTGGCGACTTTTTAGCAGCCCCACACAAACAGTATTGACTCGAACACCCCCTGCGGCAAACTCCTTTGACCAGGTCTTGGTGAGCGAAATACCCGATGCTCTTGATAAATCAGTCGGCTGGCTGCCAAACCCAGCCGCTTTACCGCCAGGCGTTGTTGTATTACAAATCACCCCCTGATTTTTCTTAAGCTGGGGCAAAGCATGACGCGTACAATAAATTGCTCCCATGACCTTCAAGGTAAAATCCTCTTCAACCTGTTCATTGGTCATCTTTTCGAATCGGGCGAAGGACGATGTTCCAGCATTATTGATAAGAATATCGATCCGGCCCCAGCGTGAAACAACCGCCTCAACCATCGACTCAACTGCGGTTTCGCTACGCACATCAGTGGCAATTCCGATCACTTCATTACCAGTAATATCGCCAATTTCCTTTGCAGTCGCATCCAGATTAACCTGCGTCCTGGACACCAGTGCAACCAAGGCGCCTTCTGCAGATAACCTTTCTGCAGCAGCTTTTCCAATACCATCACTGCCACCGGTTACAATAGCCACTTTTCCTTTGACTCCTAAATCCATTTGCGTTCCTTTTTATATTTTACAACCAATGCCAATCAGGGCGCTGTCAGCACAAAGACATCAGGTCCTGGCAGACAGCCAATTTTTAAAGCATAAGATGAATGCTTTACCCGACGCAATAGTTACCACAGTTGGTGTGGTTGCGGCACTCACCCGCCCTGAAACTGATTAGTTAAATCAAGGGCTGGAATTGGCGACTTCAAACACCCGTGAATCTCCCCTGTCTCGAGGATCTGATGCGGCTATCCAAGAATCACCTTGCTTCATGACGATCTGAACGTCGCCGTATTCATACCCATGGGGCGTGGTTCGATATCCCTTATCAGCAAGCGCTGCAATGATTTCTTCGGGCAGGGGCCTGCCGATCTTAAAGCCATTGTAGGTAATCAGATCTGCTGGAAGTAGTTGATGATGAAACCGTGTCGCCGCTACCGCCTCATAGGGGCTCATGTTGAAGTCGAGAATATTAACGATGACCTGGAACACACTGGTGAAAATGGTTGAACCACCAGGGGTGCCCAAAACCATTTCAACGCCACCGTCTTTAAGCAAAATAGTAGGTGACATCGAAGAAAGCATACGTTTGCCTGGCTGAATTTCGTTAGCCTGATCACCCACTACGCCAAATATATTAGGTACACCTGGTTTAGCGCTGAAGTCATCCATTTCATTATTAAGCAGAAATCCAGCGCCTTCAACGACAACACCACTGCCATAACTCCAGTTAATAGTATAGGTATTAGATACTGCATTACCCCTCGCATCGACGATTGAATAATGGGTGGTATTAGGTGATTCCAGCCCTGGGCTGACACCCTTAAGCTCAGATATGGTTGTGGCGCTGACCTGCGCTGCGCGCCTTTTGATATAGTCCTCGGTAATCAATGCGTTGATATCAATATCGACAAAATCCGGATCCCCCAGATACTCAGCTCGATCAGCAAAAACCCTTTTCTCCATCTCTGCAACCAGGTGTATGTACTGCGCTGAGTTATGTTCAACGTCTTTAAACAGATGGCTGAGATAATCTTTCATTTTGAGCAATTGAATAACGGCAAAGCCTCCTGAGCTCGGCGGCGGAGCCGATATCACCTCGTATTCCCGCCACTTTGCCCACAACGGCTCTCGCCATACCGCCTGGTAATTATCCAGGTCATCTATCGAGATAAGACCATTGGCTTTGTTCATCTGCGCAACGATGAGCTTGGCCGTTTCGCCACGATAAAAATCATCAGCACCCAATTCGGCTATCCGCTTCAAGGTATCAGCAAGTTCGGCCTGCCGGAAGATTCTGTCGTGCTGTATTGCTGCGAAATACCGATTAAAGTTGGTCTGGTCACCAAACCAGTCGTTAACACTATGAATATCATCGACCAATACAGGCGCTGGTATGAAACCATCTTCGGCCAATCGAATCGCCGGTAAGAGAAGATCTTTCCAGGGCATCGAGCCAAACCGCTGGTGGGCCTGCCAGAAACCCGCCACTGTGCCCGGAACCCCTGCCGCCTGAGCCCCTATCAGAGTACTATGCTCGATAACATTGCCTTCGGGGTCGAGATACATGTCCCTGTGAGCCGCCATGGGCGCCTTTTCCCGGTAGTCCAGAAAGGCAACTTCATCGTCCATCTTGATGGTCATGAAACCACCGCCACCAATATTCCCGGCGTCAATAAAAGTAACCGCAAGCGAGAAACCGGCTGCTATTGCCGCATCAACTGCGTTGCCACCGGCGCTGAGAATATCCTGACTGATCTGGGCAGCATATTTATCCGGTATGGCAATAGCAGCCACGCCAGATGTTAAGGATTGCGCGTTAATCAACGATGACTCGGGACTTTGCTCCTCCTGCGCGGGACCGCAACCGGCGTGAGCGATCACGAGCGAAAATAAAGTCAGATAACTAAATGTCTTAGCATTCATCGATCAATTTCTCATTTAGAATCTAATGGACTTGGCAGCCGCCACGATAAGGGTGGAACGATGCGTTGGTAATTAACCTTCTTTTGAGCAAAGAGTCAACAAATGGATATATTTAGGTCGATACGCGCTGCCCTAAAGCCGATGGGGTTGTTTATCAATTGCCATACATTTTTTCGCCGTGGAGGCGCTACTGCCGCAATGCCATAAAACAGGAGCTGCCATTATGGCTCACTCAACCTATGACAAGTCGTTACAAACCGTAGGCCAACAATCGGTCAGCGTTGCCAGAATCGGCCAACCGATTTTTGGGAATAATGTATTGCATCCGCACAGGGCCTATCGACTGATTTGAAAACCTTGTTGTTCAAGCATAAATCGATCTTCCTGAAGTTGGTCGACCCGGGCGACCTGGTGATGGTCATCAAAGACAAACCGTGTCACTTGGTGCGATTCAAACGGTAGTTTCGATGAATTTTCAACGGCTTTGAATTCGCTCCAGACATAAACAACGTTGTCCTTCATGACAGACTCATGAATCGTTAATTCATCAACACCCCAGTTGTCTGGGTTTGCACTGGCAATTTCGTCAAGCAGGATGGTTTTACCATAAACATTACTGATGATACCCCGGGCAATCGACACCGACATCTTTTTGCCGTCTCGTATCAGAACTGTCTGTACCTGCTCACCTGGTTTGCCCCGGAAACTTAGCTTATCCATATTTTCCTGGTTTACCTCTACCTCATTTACCTCAACGAATTCATCACCTACTTCTAGTACCTTCGACGCAGGACTTTCATCAACAATTCGAGCAACTACCATTCGACCCTCGTTTTCCGGGTCAAAGACGAAGCCAAACCCCACATAACGACCACCGTTAATGGTTCCTGATTCCGCCATATGAGCCTTAACATAGTCAGCAGTTAACTGCTGATTGGTAGAACGGGTTTTAATCCAGCCTTGGGCTATCGCAACAATGTCTTTATCAGAATTAGCAATCTCTTTAGTCTTACCTTCATGTTGATGTGCAATTGCTGAGCAACAAACCACTAGCAATACCTGCATCAAACCTATTTTAACTTTTGTATTCAACATTACCGTTTCCTGTATTGGTTTATTTGACAAGCAGAGACCAGCCCCAAAAATTTCAGCTACCTAGGATCCATGCGCAAAATAGCGCCTCTGGATTGTCGATTTCATCATGTCATCCAAGGTTTAGAGCAGGCTCTCCGAGCCTGATCAATATAACGCATATTGAAACAAAAAATGTATTTAACTGACGGTAAACTCAAACCGAAGAGATTCTGTTTTCGGGTATGAACCCTTGGACAAGAAAGGTCATAAAATCAGGGCTTACCAGCCCAACCTGGGCTTCCGATTGGCCAGGGGACCCGGTTTAAGCGTTAACAGCAAACGCTAATCATGATCAGGAGGATACCCTAGTCGCGGATGTTATAGACCTTTCCTCAACTTCTCTGGTACCTCACTTAAACTAGGCAACTTATTGGGATCTGGCCACTGAAATCGAATCAGTCGTACAACTCAACCTCACCAGCATCAACCCTCCCCAGCAAGCGGCCCTGGGGCCTCATGTTAAGCAGCACTGTGCAACTCTGCCTTAACTGCATCTTCTATGCGGGTGCCATCAAAAAAGCCCGGATTGTTCCCTGCATACAGCTGTACTGAAAAACTGAAGGCAAAATTTCGGAAATCCTCTTCGGATATCAACTCATGCTCCAGTTGCTCATAAGCTTCGGCAGCAGCATGCCCCATGTCGAGCACATCCCAATGGCCAAGGTCAAAACTCATAACGGCGCGGACCTGCTCGCCAAAGGGATTAGCCTTACGGTTAAACGCAGTAAAAGCCAGGGAGTCATCCGATTCGCAGCCAAAATAGAAATTTGGAATAAATCGATCACGAATATCCTCAGCCCTGGAAATGCCCATAGCTGCAAAATCATCTCTCACCTCAGGCGGTATATCGTGACCGCCCACGCCCAGAGAACGCGGCAATTGCTCCAGCTTAGCCAGGGTTGCAGCATCGCCATACTGTTGAAATAAATCCTGTGCCCGGGTCAGATCAATATTAGCCGGATTCAGGTTCTCAAGCCCAGCTGCATTGCGCTTTTTCCATCGCCCAACGATATCGGTATAAAGCCGGGCACCGTTAATCACACCCCCCTCCAACAGTGCCACTCGCAAATCGGGATACCGACAAGTAACGCCTCCCATTAGTAGGCCTTTGGCAAGAACTTCCCCGGCCGCGGCAAAATGCCCCATATGGTTATGCATGTAATTGGAAATCGAGCTGCGCTCATGAAACCCCATACCGCCAGAGTGCGCCGCAACAGGGAATCCCAATTCAATGCATCGGGCCCAGAAGGGATCGTAATCGTGTTCACTATCTATTGATAAATTATCGAGCCAGAAAAGTTGATTTTCCAGTTCCGGGTACTCTCTTGCCGCACTGGGTACTGGTCTTCGGACAAATGATGGAATCATTGCCACTTTCATACCCAAAGCATGAGCATGCTCAAGTTCACGAATGCCTTCTTCCGGCGTGTGCAATGGGATTACCGCAGCGACAGTCATGCGGTCTTGATATTCAGCATAGGCTGCAGCGGCATATTCATTGTAGGCATGGCAAGCCAACTGGCGATATTCCTGGTTTGGAATACTATGAAAGCCCAAACCTGTTGTAGGGTAAAGCACAACAAAATCCAGACCAAAATCATCCATCCTGGAGTGATAGAGTTTCGGCAACATCGCCGTACAGCGATCAAACGTGTTTTTGGTCGGTAGCGCCCACCAGGGTGCCCTGACTGAACGAGTATCGCGTCTTTCATCCCAGTCCATTTGATACCAGCCTGGGCCTTGCCGGCCGCCGCGCATATTGGTTCGAAAATCAGTCACTGCGTCCTCTCCACCGGCTTCTTTTATGTAATCCATAAGAACCGGTAAATATTCAATAATATGTGAATCACCATCGATTAACGGGTGAGATAAACTCGCCCTGATCTGAGCAGAAGTATTGTTCATGACAGTACCCTCTAGTGAAAAAAGTAAAGCTTGATAGGAAATTAACCACCAATACTCCGTTACGTCAACATCCGAATGGCCAAGGAAGGCCAGGGCAATTGGCGAAACGCCACATTACCTCTAGCCATATGGCCTGGTTGCTATACCCCTAGGATCAATTTAATATTTTCCATACCCTATAAATTCAGCTAAAAGGACACTTTCCGAACGAGGTGTAAACGGCCGCAGGCGAAATTAAAGCTGCAACTGCCTGACTGTAAACCGTTGTCTTGCTTGCAGGCTCAGACCTGGCCATTCATGGCCTACTTCGCTAATGCATCAAGGCCACCCCGAAAGCAGGAGATTATGTTTTAATAAGTTGAAGTGGAGGACGAATCCATGAATCCAGCAGATACATTTCATCGTGATGGGGTGGTGTTTCAACCACAGGCACTGGATAGAAGAGCCATGACTATCGCCCGCAAGGCTTTTGAATGGTCGCTGGCCAATCCAGGCAAGGGCGCGACCAGGCTGATCCCAGGCACGCCAGGCTCATTTTATGGCGACCTCGCTAACCCCTATTGCTTTGATGCGTACTCCCAGGTGCATACCGAGACTGTCATACCTAGCCTGATTACTGCACTCTGGAATAAACCAGATATCTGGTTTATGTACGAACAGATATTCAAAAAAGCAGGCGGCGATGATGGTCGGCCTGCCAGGCGAACACCCTGGCACCAGGATCTACCCTATCTGCCAGTTGAGGGTAATGATCTTGCCGTGGCCTGGATATCCTTTGAGCCGTTGAACAAAAATGAGTCCCTTGAATTTGTCAGAGGCTCGCACCTGGGAACGCTCTTCGATGGATCAAAATTCGACCCCCGTGACGATACCGAACCCCTGTACGGTACCGGTGAGTTACCAAGATTACCCGACATCGAAAAAAACAGGCCGGACTACGATATTATATCCTTTGCAATTGAACCTGGTGACGTTGTCATATTTCATCCCATGATGCTTCATGGAGGCGCCCCTACCGATTCAGGAAAGACGCGCAACACCTTGTCACT
Source organism: Gammaproteobacteria bacterium (assembly GCA_002697205.1). Taxonomy (GTDB): domain Bacteria; phylum Pseudomonadota; class Gammaproteobacteria; order Pseudomonadales; family Azotimanducaceae; genus UBA9926. The sequence goes on along the minus strand of NZUN01000045.1, from coordinate 46,571 downwards.
ACGTTACTTTGGTGCGGATGCAAGCGTTGCCTGGCGGCCCAACGACACCATGGAACGCATCGCAAAAACCGCTTCCAGCCCCAATGTCCACCCCATGAACAGGGCCAAGCAGCAGGGTGTTGGTGCACCCTTTAGAGATGCTGGTTTCCCAAAAGTGGGCTAACAGCAACCCAGAGAAAATCAGGCCCGCCTATGACAAAACAGCTTTTTGTTGCTATCGCCATTATCTTCAGTTTACTTGCCATGAACTGCCAGGGCCATGGTGTACTGCCAGCTTCAGAGTCCATGGATCAGAAAAGACTGATCCAGTTTCCCGACACAAAAGCCTACAAAACTCTGATATTGGACCCGCACACGCATTCTACTTTTTCTGATGGCCATGTATGGCCTACCATCCGAATTGCAGAAGCCCTGAAAGATGGCCTTGATGCCATAGCAATCACCGAACACCTGGAGTGGCAACCTCATCTGGCGGATATTCCGCATCAAGACAGGAATCGTTCGTACAACATCGCTGTCGACGCGAATGGCACAAATGAGCTTATGGTGATTTCGGGGGCGGAAATTACCAGAAACGCGCCCGCCGGCCATATCAACGCGTTATTCCTCCAGGACGCTAACCTTTTGTTTAAAGATGAATTGCTGACCGCCTCGTTGGAAATCTGTGCAGCCTTTTATGCGGAAAAATCTCAGATACTTCGCCTTGAAATAAGTAATCATTCCGATGCAGACTTCCAACCTCAAAATAAGAGCCAATATACCTTTACCGATAGCACAGATTTTCTCTCCATTAAACCACACGGAACTCGGACCATCGGTGTAAAAACCGGCAATCGGGTCAAGCAGATAAGCCTGCAATTTGAAGTATTAAACGCCCTGGTCAAGCCAAAACAAACCGCCCAGCTGACCTTGTCATCGCGGGTTGAAAGCAGAGACTAATGAACAAGAACATGAACAAGCAGCAACCGGCAAGGGTGTACACTAGTAAGGCTGTCTGTACTAGTAACGGCTAATCTATAGCCAGTGCACCCACGGTGCTGCTGTCAGCACAGCCGCAGACCATAGAATGGAAACTGATTTAAACACCAGCGAGGGTTGAACCCATGAAAATCACGCGAAGAGACATTTCCAAGGGCCTCGCGGCAGCAGCTTCCACTGCCCTCATGAGCCCATCCCTGGCCAACTCACTGAAGCCTTCCAACCATAAAAAACCTTCTAGGCATAACAAGAATACTAAACGCAAGAATGTGCTCATCATCGTCACCGACCAGGAACGGGCCCGGCTGACCCTGCCGGAGAATCTCACTTTACCGGCACGGCGTCGCTTCGATGACAATGCCGTGGTTTTCGAGCAGTATCATATCGCATCACTTTCATGTGCACCGTCACGCTCGGTTATCTATACCGGGCAGCATGTACAGAAGACCCGGCTTTTCAACAACCCAGGATACGGTGATGGCGCAGTCGATCTGAACCCGTCGAAAACCCCGACCTTGGGTCAATTGTTCAAAGATATAGGATACAAGACCGCCTATAAGGGTAAGTGGCACTTATCGTCAGTCAATGCCCTGAAACGCAAGGACAACAGCCAATCACTGCAACCTTTCGGCTTTGATGAGTGGCAAAAGGGCAAGGACACTGGCGGCCTGGTTTACCAGGGCGCGAACGAGGACAGCGACATCCTGGCAGATGCCCAGGACTATATGAATAGACAATTACAGCATGACGGGACCGACCCCTGGCTTCTTGCCATTAATTTCCACAATCCCCATGACGTTATGTGGTTAGACGCCAACGGCCGCCAGGCAGCGACCCGGCTTCGTCCCGGTTTAGTCAGCGACATGGCCCCAGCGATCGATCAGTACCCTTACAATCATGACTTTGGCTTTGGACTTCCGACTAGCTTTGGCGACGACCTTTCAACCAAGCCGGAAGCACAACAGCTGTTTCTGGATCAGGCACAATACTTTTATGGCCAGCTTGATCCAAGTGATGAACAGGCTCATCGCCGGGTCCTCAATTATTATGCTGCCTGTCTGCTCGATTCAGACAAGACGATAGATTCTCTGCTACGTTATTTAGAGGAAACCGGTCTGGCAGACGATACCATTGTCGTTATGACCTCTGATCACGGAGAAATGGCGGGTTCCCATGGCATCAGGCATAAAGGTCCTTTTATGTATAAGGAAAACATCAATGTGCCTTTGTCAATCCGACATCCTGAAGGCCTGGCCGGCATTGCCTCGAAGGGGTTATTCAGCGCCCTGGATCTAACGCCCACCCTATTGGGGCTGGTAGGTGAAAATCCTTTAAAACATAACCCTGACTTCAAGGGTTATGATCACAGCGACGTTATTTTTGGGAGAAGTAACAACAGCCCACGCCAGGCACTGCTGGTCAATTTCAGCAACACCACCCAGGGTAATCCCCGCCTGGACAAAATCAGGATGTCAGCTAAAAGGGCTGAAGACCAAGGGGCCCCGGCAAGGCAGTTTCACTTCCCTGAAAATTTCATCCAGTTCGACTCACGCACCCTTGGCCGCGGCATATTTGACGGCCGTTACAAATTCTCCCGCTGGTTCACGCCGGGAGACCATCATCTTCCCGAGACCTGGTCAGTGCTAGTAGGCCGCAACGATCTTGAACTCTATGACGTTAGCAATGACCCAGACGAATTAAATAATCTGGCGCACCACCCGGAACAGAACAGCACCATGATTATGGCAATGAATGCAAAGCTGAACCAGCTGGTAACGCAGGAAGTTGGCATAGACCTGGGCGCCCATATGCCTGGTGACCCGGCAACCTGGACAGCGACTTAGATCTGTATTCAAAGACTTAACCTGATCAATTGCCGTACTGGGCGAAAGCGTCAAGGCATACAGTGCACAGCCAATACCCGGTTTGAACGGGTTTCACTAGCGCCGGGCAGAATACTGCTAGCGGATGCAGTTCATGCAATTTAAACTAACTGAATTGCAACTACCCCTGGTACAGATTCATGAAGTTATTCGCCACCAGCATCCTGCTGTTTTTTCCTTTACATGTTCATAGCAGCCCGGCGATAACCGCAGAAAACGTCGAAGCCTTTTTTAATACTGCTTTTGCCGTTCAGCAACAGGAACACAGCATTGCAGGGGCAGTTGTTTCAGTCGTTTACCAGGGAGAACCCCTATTCAAGGCTGGTTATGGCTACGCTGATATCGACCAGCGTATTCCAGCCGATGCAGAAATCTCGCTGTTCCGTATTGCTTCCATCACTAAAACTTTTATCTGGACCGCCATCATGCAACTGCATGAGCAGGGCAAACTGGATATCAACGATGATGTAAATGACTACCTGACCGAATTCAAGGTACCAGACACTTTCCCCGAACCCATTCGTATACGCCACCTGCTTACCCATACGCCTGGCCTGGAGGAAAGCGCACTGGGTATGAGTGCCAGGAATCTGGAGGAGATGAAACCGCTAGCTCAGTATCTGCAAACAAATATGCCCGCTCGGGTCAGACCGCCGGGCAGCCATGCATCCTATTCCAACTGGGGCGCTTCCCTTGCAGGTTACATTATCGAGCAGATCTCGGGCCAGAGCTGGTCCGATTATGTCGATGCAAATATACTGACGGTGCTGGATATGAAATCCACCAATACCCAGAATGAGCTCCCCGAGCCCTTAACAAAAAGGCATGCCAAGGGATACCGGTTCACTAACGGGGAATTTATAGCAACACCCTTGGAAGTCCTCAACGACGCACCAGCTGGTAATATGAGTTCCACGGCAGATGATATGTCTCGATTCATGCTTGCCCACCTCGCTGATGGCCAGTACAACGGGCAGCAGCTACTCAATGCAGCGACAGCGCAGGAGATGCAGTCAATCCTGTTTGATGCCCATAGCAAATTACCCCCCTTGTTGCACGGGTTTTTGGGCTACCACCAGAACGACCAGGTGATCTTTGGTCACAGCGGTGATATCAATCAATTTCACAGTGATATGGCACTGTTTCCAGAACTGGGTCTGGGTCTATTCGTTTCCTTTAACTCAGACCCGGGAGCTGCAGCCCGGAGCAACCTGGTACCCGCTTTTGTTGACTACTTTTTCCCAAGACAATACCTGAGAGAGGCCCCGCAACCGGTTGACATTGAATTGGCAGAATATGTTGGTCAATACCTCCCATTACGTAGCAACCAATCAACAACCGAAAGATTTGCAACACTAATGGACGACACTTCCATCAGCATCATCGGTGACAACCTGTTCCTGGCAGGTTACAGCCAATGGGTGCCGATAGGCATCGATGAGTTTGTCCATCAGTACCAGGACACGCATTTGATTTTTAAACGAAATGAGGCAGGTGCTATCAGTCATGCGATCATCGGCTCACCGCTGGGCACCTATCGCAAAGTCACTGGATTGCAGGCGCCGGCTAACCAGCGCATTCTCATCATAGTGATGATGATTATCGCCCTTGGGGCCGTTGCAGGTTTCGGTTATCGGGCGATTGTACCTTCTCGCGATGTGGGCCTGCCAAGCATACGCGTTATTGCCGCCTGGCTTCATGCCCTGTCGTTACTCTATCTGTACACCAAAATGTACCTGGTGCTGTCAGGTAACATGGACCAATTTGCTTTTGGTATGCCTGAGTGGATGCAGAGGCTGCTGCTGGCAATAACTCTCAACCTCCTGATGGGAATTTTCGTGATTGTCTGCGCAATTCAGAACTGGCTAGAGGGTTCTGGAACGCTATCCATGCGCGTTCTCTACAGCTTGGTTGGCCTGATGGCGTTGATCAATCTATGGATTGCCTGGTACTTTAATATAGCCAGTTCTACCTGGTAGCATTGCCTATTACATTGCCCGGGTTTCCCATCACCGCGCATCTGCCAGTTTCGATGTTATTAGCAGGGTATACAGTCAGGCCAGTTGACCAGCCGACTTATCGGAAAGGTTTACAGACCATAAACAAGGTCCTGTGTTATAACTGGAAGTCAATTCTAAGATCCGCTCGGTGGAGGCATTGACCCGTGCATTCTGGCTTGACGGTTTCATCTTTCAGCGTGCAAACAACTGAACTGACAACGAGGCATGTATGACATCAGAACCTGGCAACGAAAGTATTTATCTGAGTTCCGGTATTCAGGCAGAAACCATTTCCATCGGCACGGGAAACCCGCGGAGTTATCATCAGGCTATCACCGAATCCCTGGAGATCCCACCAGCCGAAATCTTTGCCAAATTATTCATACCCCATGGCCAGGGACCCTTCCCCGTGGTCATAGTCGTGCCGGGTAGCCTCGGCGTCGCACCCTCTCATATTAACAAGGCAGAGCACTTCACCAGCAGCGGCATAGCAACCTGCGTGATCGATCCTTTCGGCACCCGCGGGGTGACATCAACCGTGGCCAACCAGTCCCAGTACACCTTCGCGGCCAGTGCCTGGGACGTTCTGGCAACCACCAATGTCCTTCTTAAGCGAGATGAGATTGATGCAACCCGAATTGGCGCACAGGGGCATAGCCGGGGTGGCACTGCGGTCCTGTCTGCAGCCAGTATTGCCCAGTATACGCAGGCTGACTTCAATCTGGTGGGCATCTATGCCGCCTATCCCTGGTCAGGTCATCAGTTCCTGCATCCAAAAGTAGGCCAAAGCCGGATCAGGGCAGTCATTGGTGAACGCGACGAGTGGTGCCTGCCGCAGCAGGTTCAGGGGCACATACATGCCATACAATTACAGGGAGGCGACGCCAGTTTCAGGTTATTTGCCGATGCACAACATAGTTTTGACCGAAATACCCCTGTTGAGATGATTGGCGATGCATCTGTATCACCGGGTGCGCCCACCGTCTATATCGATGATGAGGGCACCTTGATTGATCCAAGAACTTCTTTGCCGGATAAAAGCCTGACCGAGCGAGACCTCATGCTCTATTCGGTCAAGACAGGCCATGGTCGAAGGGGGGCGCAACTGGGTTCACAGGGCGACCAGGCTCAGGCCTTTCATGAGGATATGATGACGTTCTGGACTGGCCTGTTTAACCCGTAAACAATCCTATAAGGAAAGCTCCGCGCAAGAACCCGAGCGCGGGTTCTAGGGCTGCTGTCCTGGCTCACCTGCGGGCAAGATATCGATACACAGGCCAGGACACAGCGGTCATAGCCACTGCATACAAAGCGGTCTCTCGCTCGGCATAGGCCTGAAACAAGGTAATAATAGTCCAGCCTACCAGGCACACAATGGTACTGTACGGATGGCCCCAGGCACGGTATGGGCGGTCACTGTCGGGTTCCANCTTGCGCAGAATAAGAACGCCGACGATCATGGCAAGATAAATAGGTACAAAGAAAAATACCGACAGCAGTAACAGGAATTCAAAGCCACCCACCAGGATAAGGCCAACCGCTACCAACCAGGTGATCGTNATTGCGAACACCGGGCTACCCCCCCTGCCTACATTTCCTGCCCGCTGCGTTGCTAAACCATCTGCTGCCAACGCCTGNAGAATTCGTGGCCCGCCCATATATTCCAGGTTCTGATGGCTGAGCAGCATCAGCACCGCTGCAACGATTATAAAGCTACCAGCGGCCGGGGAGATGGCAAGTTCCACGGCGTGGGCCAATGCCAGTTCACTTCCNGCCAGCNCAGCCAGCCCTGTACTCTTNACAAGGGCGACGTTCAGCAGCATATACAATGCAATGACAACCNCGATCGCCTTGATTGAGGATCGCGCTGCNGCTCCAGCACCTCCCCTGATCTCACCGTTGAAATAGGANGCATAGAGCCAGCCATCATAAGTAAAAATAATGGTCGCGATCACNAGACTCCAGGCACCCAGCCCGTCACTGGNNGGCATCACCTGCCGGGTACTGATCGCAGCAGGGTCCACAAAAAACAGTACCAGTGACAGCCCGATAATAATCANGCCGATGGCCGATGTTGCNCACTCCTGGATGAGAGCACCCAGGGCAACCCCTCGCAGCTGAATTGCAGCAAATATCGTCGTCACCATAATCGCCAGCGGCGTGCTCCATTGCGCTACNTCAGGGACCAGAATNGCAANAAACTCCATGNTCACCACGGCCTTCAAGGCGATGTCAGCAGCNAAACTCAACCAGTCAACCCAGCCGATAACGAAACCCGCATAAGGCCCATAGGCTCGCCGAATAAGCGAATAAGTGCCNCCGGAACGCGGCGTCATGGCAAGCAACTCAGCGCCCACCACCGTGCTCAACAACACAAACAGGCCGCCAAGTAACCAAAGCCCAAGNTACAGAGAAGGCTCCCGAACGACTTCTGCAATTTCCCCAGGCCCNCGCAGAATACCCAGGCCAATGACACCACCAATGGTAACGACCAGAACAAATCTGCTGGNTAACGACCTAACCGGNGTCTGTTGTGTCATTTTAGATGAAACCCCTACCTAAAAGCCGGAAACACCAGCNGGGTAGGCCGGCGCATCGCCTTCATCGTGGCCGTGTTTCTCGACATAGGCGATGGCCTCCTCCATAACCTGTAACCCTTCCCGAAGCGTAGACTCCGCCATATTGAGTGCAGGATACATACGAATAGTATCCTCGTGATCTGAAATGGCCCATACACCCTGTTCAAGCATCTTTGAACGAACCGCGCGTGCCGTCCACCAGTCTTTTTCATCAGCATTTGTTCCTTCGNGCTTGCAAAAACTCACTCCCAACAATAATCCGTTACCCCTTGACTGACGCACAATACTGCTGGATTCCCATTTGTTCATGATTTCTGCCGCGATATCACCGAGTNGGCTGGCCTGTTCCACAATANGGTCCCGCTCGAATATCTGCAGCGTCCTAATCGCCGCGGCACACCCTGCTGGCATTCCGGCAAACGTCGAACCCGATGCAAAGCCCTCGTTATCACCCATGATTTCATCGCGTGCCGAGATTCCACACAGTGGCGCTATACCACCGGACAGATTCTTTCCATAAACGAGGATATCAGGCTCTACCCCATAGTGTTCAATCCCCCACATCCGNCCTGTCCGACCCAGCCCTGTCAGCACTTCATCGGAGATCATCAACCAATCGTTTCGGTTACAGATATCACGAATACCGCGAAGGAAGCGAGTTGAAGGAATCCAGTTACCGCCTTCGGCCAGCCCCGGTTCAACAAGAATGCCGGCAATGTTGTCACGCGCTGCGATGCAGGATGGAATATGGTTGTCGAGATACCAGAGACAATAATCCGTATACTGGTCTTCACTCATGCCCGCTGGTATTCGCTCACTNTACGGGTAAGGTGCCTTGATANCGCCCCCACCCCAACCCTCAAGGTAAGTACCGTGGCCCGCNTCCAGTCCACTGAGGACTTTCGTTGCCAGACCCATACCATGATAGGAAGAGCTGAAAGTAATGATGTAGCGACGTTTTGTGTGAGTCAGNGCCAGATGGACCGCCGCTTCTGCGGCCTCTGTACCTGATACTTCATAATTGGTTCTGGGCAGGGCNTTACCTGGCATGATGNCGGCAAGCATTTCTGCCAGGTCATAGCGAAGCGGATGGTCATAGTGAAAGCCAAACCGCCGATTTGCCACGTCGACCGCCTCTAGAATCTCAGGATGGCAGTTGCCAAGCGGGTTGGTGGCCCAGCCGTTTTGGAAATCAATATAACGCCTGCCGTCGAGATCCCAGACAAAGTCGCCCAATGCCTTATTAATAACGATCTGCCGCACGGGACGAAACCCACGTTGCCCGGCGCGTTNAAGNTCAGCATTAAATCTCAAGCCGTTCTTGAAAAATGGAATACCTCGCTCAAGCGCGGCGAGCGTCTTCGGCCCNGGGAATNGATCCTTCACAATGAGCTATCTCTTNTTTATTACNACNCAGTCTGACACAGGAACAGGGACAGAAAAAAGCCTTTCCACCGNTACCGGGCANAAATTCCTGCATTTGCATCTACTAATACAGGGNAACGGAAGATGAAGCNCTGCTGGCGCGCTNAACAGAAACCTTACTAAAGCGCTTTACCNGGGGGCAGCAAAGTTCTGTACGGACACCTTCGGGTCATCGCCGGTAACCTTAGCACCTGAGCCNACNCCCAGCGCACNTCGAACCTACCAGAAAAATACATCAATCCCCNNTGGCAAAGGCCCAACATCATTCAAATTAGACCCNGAAACTCNNGCGAGTAACGACAGGCAAATNAATCAATTTGNNTGCCAAGGGCGTATCCGAAGATTAANCCAGCGCAACNATAAATAACCAATGAAAATCAGAGACAATGACTAATTCNATTTTTGTCAAAAATAGAGTGAAAAAAGGCACGTAAAAGACGCNGAAGGATGGTATAAAATGGCACACTGTTGGCAATCTTANGAGGATTTTATATGCCCCTGGAAATGAATAGAAACGTATTTATCACCTGCGCAATCACCGGCTCTGGTAGTACTCAGGACCGTAGCCCCCATGTGCCCAGGTCTCCCAAAGAAATAGCCGACAGTGCTATTGCAGCCGCACGAGCCGGTGCAGCCGTCGTCCACTGTCATGTCCGAGACCCTGATTCAGGCGTTGCCTCAAGGGANCCCAAACTGTACCGGGAGGTAACCGAACGAATCCGCGATTCGGAAGTNGATGTGGTATTAAATCTGACCGCAGGCATGGGNGGTGACCTGACTTTCGGGCCACCATCAGCCCCCCTGCCACTCCAGGCGGGAACTGATATGGGCTCCGCCGAAGATCGTATGGAGCATGTGGTTGACTGCCTGCCAGAGATCTGTACGTTGGATTGCGGCACCATGAACTTTGCTGAAGCCGACTATGTAATGACCAACACGCCAAGTATGCTCGAGGCGATGGGCNGCATAATGACCGAACTGGAGGTACAGCCGGAAATTGAAGCNTTCGACACCGGNCACCTCTGGTTTGCAAAAAAGCTGGTAAACGATGGCGTACTCAAACGCCCGGCTCTNGTGCAGCTATGCATGGGTGTTCCCTGGGGTGCGCCTGACGACCTGAACACTTTCCTGGCCATGGTTAACAACGTACCCGCAGATTGGCAATGGTCCGGATTTTCCCTTGGTCGTAATGAGATGCCTTATGTTGCTGCAGCCGTGCTGGCAGGTGGTAACGTCAGAGTGGGGCTGGAAGATAACCTATGGCTGGATAAAGGCGTGCTGGCAACAAACGCTGATCTAGTCGCTAACGCAGTGACCATTATTCAAGCNATGGGCGCAAAAGTCATGCAACCNCAGGNGGTACGCGATCATTTAGGACTCAACAAGCGCGCNCCTCGATGACCCAGACGGCTGCAATAATTGGTGGCGGCGTTATCGGCGGCGGCTGGGCAGCCCGCTTTTTACTCTCCGGGTGGGATGTCAATGTTTTNGATCCCGATCCGGAAGCCGAACGCAAGATCGACGAGGTGCTCACCAATGCCCGACANTCGCTTCCCAGTCTATTTGAGACTGATCTGCCTGGCGAAGGTAAACTCNGCTTTGCCAGNAGTCTGGAGGCAGCGGTAAAGGACACTAGCTGGATCCAGGAAAGCNTTCCAGAAAGGCTGGCGTTAAAACAAGATCTGTTGGNCCAGNTTCAAGCCGTCTGCNATAGCAATGCCGTGCTGGCCTCTTCGACTTCCGGCTTCAAGCCNTCACAGCTNCAGCAGCANATGAAAAACCCAGCACAACTGATCGTTGCCCATCCTTTCAACCCTGTCTATCTTCTGCCCCTTGTCGAACTGGTNGGGGACACCCNCACCATCGTTAGGGCTAAAGAAATTTTAGCTAACCTNGGCATGTTTCCTCTGCACGTACGCAAGGAGATCGATGCGCATATTGCAGATCGTTTTCTGGAGGCGGTCTGGCGTGAAGCACTCTGGCTGATAAAAGATGGCATTGCGACAACAAGTGAAATCGACGATGCCATTCGCTATGGTTTNGGCTTGAGATGGGCACAGATGGGCTTAGTCGAAACCTACCGNGTGGCCGGCGGCGAAGCCGGCATGAAACACTTTCTGGCCCAATTTGGCCCGGCTTTGAAATGGCCATGGACTAAATTAATGGATGTACCCGAGTTAACCGACGATTTAATCGAGCGCATTGCCAGTCAATCCGATGAACAATCCGGGANCTATAGTATTCGCCAGCTAGAGCGTATTCGGGATGACAACCTGGTCGGTATACTGCGTGCTTTAAAAACGCGTAACTGGGGTGCTGGTNAGGTTTTAAACCAACATGACCAGCGATTACAACCCGANCGAACTGCCCTGGACAACAAACCTTTTGTCAGTGTAACAAGGTCCATCCCAATTGACTGGATAGACTATAACGGGCACATGAACGAAAGCCGATATGGCCAGATATTTTCCGATGCCGCCGATGCNATTATGGCCCATATCGGTGCCGATCAGGCTTATATTGATTCCGGCCTGAGCTACTTTACTGTCGAAACCAGAATCCGCTATCTGGATGAGACCAAGCCAGGCGAACGGATATACGTCAATANNCAGGTTCTTCANGCTGAAGGCAAAAAATTAAAGCTGCTGCATGAAATGCATCACCTGGATGGGCGTNTACTGGCCACTGGTGAACAGATGCTTATCCACGTGAGCCTGGACACCAGACGATCCTGTCNACCCTCGGCATCTGTGCTGGCAAAAACCGAACAGCTAGCATTAGCTCACAGCATGCTGCCAAGACCCGATTATCTTAGNTGAAACACGACTAAAACCTNAGAGAGAANGACATGCAATTTGGATTGACTGAAGAACAGCAAATGATTATCGATACCACGCGAAAATTTGTTGAACAGGAACTGTATCCGCATGAAGCAGAGGTAGAGCGCACCGGCGTACTCAAACCGGAAATAATCAAGGAGATACAGGCAAAAGCCATAACGGCAGGGCTGTACGCTGCTAACATACCAGCTGAATTCGGCGGCGCGGGCCTGGATACCGTATCCTGGTTACTNTACGANCAGGAGCTGGGCCGANCCAACTACGCCCTGCACTGGACCTGCGTTGCCCGCCCTTCAAATATTCTCTGNGCCGGGANCCCAGAACAGCGNGAGAAATATCTGCTCCCCTGCGTACAGGGTGATACCTGGGACTGCCTAGCAATGACCGAACCTGGCGCTGGCTCAGACCTGCGCGGTATGACTGCTTCTGCGGTACCNTCTGGCACAGACTGGGTTCTGAACGGCACCAAGCATTTTATTTCCCACGCTGATATTGCAGATTTTGCAATCTGNTTCATGGCTACAGGAGAGGAACAAACCACGANGGGNAAGAAAAAACTAATTTCAGCCTTTTTCGTAGATAANGGTACNCCAGGGTTTACGGTTAGACAGGGCTATAACAACGTCTCTCATCGCGGTTACACCAATGCGATACTGGAATTTGATGACTGCCGTATACCGCAGGAGAACCTGCTAGGGNANGTACACAAGGGNTTCGANGTTGCCAACGAGTGGCTGGGCGCAACACGGTTGCAGGTCGCGGCAACTTGNCTTGGTCGCGCCAAACGGGCTCTGCACCTGGCGCTGTCCTGGGCAGCTGAGCGTGAACAATTCGGCCAGAAAATCGGCAAATTCCAGGGCGTAAGTTTCAAACTGGCTGACATGGCCACCGAACTCAAGGCTGCGGAACTGCTGACCCTGGAAGCCGGCTGGAAATTTGACCAGGACAATTGTACCGATTCGGANATGGCTATGGCCAAACTCAAGGCCACGGAGATGCTGGCCTTTGTTGCCGATGAGGCGATTCAGATTCATGGGGGTATGGGCGTTATGGATGAACTACCCCTGGAACGCATCTGGCGCGACGCCCGCATTGAGCGCATCTGGGAAGGCACATCTGAAATACAAAGNCATATAATNTCACGNGCGCTGTTGCGCCCGTTAGGTGCCTGAGAATCTCATGTCCCGGGACCTTTCTCGCCTNATAAGCCCAAAAACTATAGCCATTTTCGGTGGNTCATGGGCTGAAAACGTCGTAAAGCAATTAAAAAAANCNGGTTACACGGGTCAAATATGGCCGGTCCATCCACACCGGCANAAACTCCTGGATCTGCCTTGTTTTGNGTCCNTCGCTGAATTGCCNGCTGCACCCGACGCCAGTTTCATCGGCGTCAANAAACAACTGACCGTTGCAGTGGTACAGCAGCTATGCGAGCGAGNCGCCGGNGGTGCTGTCTGCTTTGCATCAGGATTTCTNGAAAGCGAAGCTGATGTCGCTGGTGGTGCCGAACTCCAGCAACAGCTATTACAGGCGGCCGGTGACATGCCGATCCTTGGCCCGAACTGCTATGGCCTGCTCAACTATCTCGATAACATACCGATCTGGCCTGATGAACACGGTGGTCTTAAAGTAGAGCGGGGTGTTGCAATCATTGCGCAATCGTCAAACATTGCCATCAGTCTCACCATGCAGCAANGCGGCCTGCCCCTGGCCTTTCTCGCCACGGTAGGCAACCAGGCACAAACCGATGCGGCCACCGTTGCTGAGACNCTCCTGTCTGACCCAAGAATAAGTGTGGTCGGATTCTANCTGGAAGGNTTTGGTGATATCCGATCACTGGAACGAATCGCTGCACTGGCACACACACTAAAAAAACCGTTACTCGCGCTTAAATCCGGTAAAACCGAAGCTTCCCGNTCTGCGGCGCTAAGTCATACTGCCTCATTGACCGGAAGCAGCCGAGCNGGTGAATCCTTACTCGAACGCCTCGGCATTGTCGAAGTCGACAATNTGGACGTTTTTATAGAGANCCTGAAAATTCTGCANTATGNGGGNCCACTAGCCTCNAAGCATATTAGTTCAGTCAGTTGCTCTGGCGGTGAAGCCGGCTTAATGGCAGATGCCAGTGCCGATCTCGACCTGGATTTTCAGNCGTTTTCAAAACAGCAGCAGCAAACATTGGCAACCTGTCTTGGTCCGCAAGTGAACATCGCTAATCCACTGGACTATCATACTTACATCTGGNCTGATATCGCCGCCATGACCAGCTGTTTTACCGCTGTCTGTTCCGGGACNTCGGCGCTCAACATATTCGTCTACGATCGNCCACGAGATGATTACTGTGACNCATCTGCNTGGGACTGCGTATTAACAAGCCTNCGTGCGACAAAGCAGGCAACATCAGCCCCGATCGCTATCCTGTCAAGCATTACCGACAACATGAGCGANGCGTTAGCCAGCGAGCTGGTGGAAATAGGATGTGTGCCTCTGGCTGGCATGCGCACTGGACTAAANGCTGTCGAAGCAGCGATAAGAGCAGGCCNGCATCAGCGCCGTCGAACGATGCCGGAAAAGCTGATCATCGCNCNGCAGGGGNTGGCCGATGAGCATTCAAACATTCAGGCCANCACCGAACACAGNNCTAAGTTATCTTTAGCTGCCTATGGCGTAAAAATACCCGAATGGACTACCGCCANAGATTCAGGACATCTTCAGCAGATAATTTCAACGGTGCAATATCCCTGCGTCCTGAAAGCACAGGGCCTGGCNCACAAAAGCGATCACGGCGCGGTAATCGTAAATATTAAAAACAAACAAACNCTTCTCGNTGCTGCTACCGATATGCTTAAGCGACTGCCATCCGATCAGCAGGGATTTCTGATAGAAGCCATGGTCACCGANGTCATTGCAGAGCTCTTGATCGGCNTTACCCGCGACCCCACTGGNCTGCTGGTCCTGACCCTGGGATTTGGTGGCACACTCACTGAACTGATCGACGATTCAGTTTCAATATTGTTACCCTGCAATGCCAGTGATATTGGTCACGCATTAACCCAGCTGAAACTATATCCCCTGCTAACNGGTTACAGGGGAGCCAGCAAAGCAGACCTGACGGCTATTGTTGATGCNATAGTCGCTATCGNTCACTACGCACAGGATAACGCACNCAGGTTGGTTGAGTTAGAAGTCAACCCCCTGCTCGCTCGAGCGAAAGATGCCGTTGCTGCCGATGCCCTGCTACGGCTGANGGCAGATCCATGAACAAGCGCCTAGTTAAATTTAACAAAATTAAAACTTTTGTATCTAACCAANCAAGAGGGAAAGTATGACTGACGAACCCATAAAAACCCGCACGCAAGACAGTATTCTTGAAGTCACACTGGACCGGCCCAAAGCCAANGCCGTTGACTTGNTCACNAGTCGAAAAATGGGCGAGGTGTTTCAATCCTTTCGTGATAACCCGGATTTACGAGTTGCCATCCTGACCGCAGCAGGTGAAAAATTCTTCTGCCCCGGCTGGGACCTNAAAGCAGCAGCCGATGGCGATGAGGTTGACGGCGATTACGGNGTGGGGGGCTTTGGTGGCCTGCAGGAATTACCTCGATTGAACAAACCCATCATCTGCGCGGTCAATGGTATATGTTGCGGTGGGGGNCTCGAGATAGCCNTGTCCTCAGATATTATACTCGCCGCTGAACATGCAACCTTTGCCTTGCCAGAGATCCGCTCGGGTACCATCGCTGACGCNGCATCGGTAAAATTACCAAAACGCATTCCGTATCACATTGCCATGGAACTGTTACTGACAGGCCGCTGGTTAGATGTAAAAGAAGCACATCACTGGGGCTTCGTTAACGAAATCCTCGCTGCAGATCANCTCATGACGCGCGCCTGGGAACTGGCTCGGCTACTGGCGTCCGGCCCACCGCTGGTCATGGCNGCGATTAAAGAGGTCGTGCGGGATGCAGANGCATCCAAATTTCAGGACTCCCTGAACCGGATTACCAGTCGGCAACTGGCAAGCATCGATACGCTTTATGGCAGTGAAGATATGCTGGAGGGCTTCAATGCCTTTGCAGAAAAACGGGATCCCGATTGGAAAGGCCGATAACNCTNTAAACACCTGGCGGCATAAACAGCACCCGGCNCCGACAAAAACCAATTCAGATAGCTGGNNTACCCTCTTTAACAGCTTCGCTTTAAACTAACTTTTGTGGTATNGCCAGCCAGGTACGAACAACAGACCGCCATGACATCANCTATGATGNAAATCNGGCNAGTTTTGGTTACTTAGTTTCAACTTGAGATTGTGTTAGATTTCCCACTATAACCAGCGGAGAAAANTATGAATGCGATCAAGTACTGCGTATTNGCAGTCGTTTTGATGTCTGCGACCTCCACGCNAGCTAGNAGCCTGGACATCAAAGAGTGGCAGGTGCCCTATGATGCATCCCGGCCTCGCGACCCATTTGCCGACAGTGCCTCCTCAGTATGGTTTGTTGGCCAGCGCGGNGGCTACCTGGCCCATCTGGACGTACAAACCGGGNAATTCAGAAAAATTGATCTAAAACAAGGCTCTGGGCCACACAACCTCATNGTCGGTTCAGACGGAGTTGTCTGGTATGCCGGAAATCTAAACCAGATGATCGGCCGTTACGACCCGNAAACAAACAACATCCANGAAATTATGATGCCCGATAAACGTGCTCGNGATCCACATACTCTGATATTCGATAAAAACGAGGAGAATATCTGGTTCACGGTGCAAGGCGGTAACATGATGGGCCGACTCAACATCAAAACGCGTCAAGTTGACTTAATCCCATCTCGAACNCAGCGTTCCCGACCTTACGGGATCAAAATCGCACCAGACAACTCAATCTGGGTGGTGCTGTTTGGCTCNAACAAACTGGCCCATATCGACCCCGAGACACTGGCACATGACGAAATCGAGCTGCCTCGCCCAGAGGCCAGGCCGCGCCGACTCGAAGTGACCGCTGATGGCAACATCTGGTATGTCGACTACGCCAAAGGGATGCTGGGCAGGTACCAGCCCAGNACAGCCAAATTTACNGAATGGCAGATGCCTCAAGGTGAAGGTGCCAGGCCATACGGCATGGCATCTGATGCAAGTGGCAGACTNTGGATGGTGGCATCCGGCGTGCAGCCCAATGTATTTGTTGGCTTCGACCCGGCCACCAATCAATTTATAGATGCAACCAAGATAGACTCCGGTGGCGGCTCGGTCCGGCATATGCACTACCAGGAAACATCGGGAACCGTCTGGTTCGGTACCGATAGCAACTACATAGGCCGAGCGATTGTTGAACCGGGGAAATAGTTGAAATCAGTGATTGTCCTGCTGGCGGCGTGTTTTATGAGCAGCGCCAGTGCTTTCCCAGGNGGGGCGCCTTGGGGCACAGCCAATCCGCAGTCAGGCCAGAACTGCACCGCCTGTCACTTTGATTACCAAGCAATTCCTGATTCGAAATCCCTGACAATTCGNGGACTCCCAGTCGCGCCGGNCAGCGGCACCACTTANGAATTAATGGTTTCCTTCGNNGATAGTGTTGCAATCATCGCTGGTTTTCAGATGNTCGNNTCTANGGGACNATTTAGCACCTCACAAAAGCATATCGANACGACTGGNTCCTCGATAAGATCTACCCGACCCATTGCAAATAAAAATGGCGTTGNCTGGGCCATGTTATGGACGGCACCGGACCTCGCAGATAAAAAGGTNACCTTCNATCTGGCGGTCACCGGGGCCAACGATGATGGCTCTCCCTTTGGNGACCNAATCCACTTCCGTTCTTTTACTGTNACGCCTGATAAAAACCGACCCAACGCAGGCCACTAAGTTAACCTTGCCTGCTCCTGATCGATCTNCTCCGGCTAAAAGTGTTGCTGNCTATGCGAATGAAGACCCAGATTAAGCACCACCTTTTGTTACCACNGCCTCGANNCCATCGAGNCCACACGCTACCTGAACTTGCTATTCGGCTATCCAGTTTGGTATACAAACCAGGATCGAAAAAGTCTTATCAACCTTGTTAGCAGAGAGGACAAGTTAATGCTCAAAGAGACCTGCCAGGTGCTTGTGGTTGGCGCAGGACCAGTGGGTCTGGTAGCCGGGATCGATCTGGCCCANCGCGGCATCGACGTAATGGTACTTGACCAGCGAAGGAATTTTGATCCACTCACCGTTCGCTGCAACCACATATCTTCGCGCTCCATGGAGATTTTTCGTCGTCTTGGCATCGCCGATAAAGTAAGAGCGGGTGGTTTTCATGATGACTTCCCGCATGACGTGTCCATCAGGCTCACCGCNATNGGCAAAGAAATGGCCCGAATCAGGATACCTGGCCGNGCTGGACGTAAAACCGGTGAGCAAGGCGCTGACGCTGGGTGGCCAACGCTGGAGCCGCCACATCGCATGAACCAGATTTTTCTGGAGCCCATCCTGCAGGAAACAGCAGAGACCACNAGNAACCTCCGNCTGCACTTCGACCANGAGGTCACCTCAATCACCGACCNGGGTGATCAAGTACTGGCCAGTATCCGTACCAGTAACGGTTCAGCGCTCGAAATTTGCTGTGNCTATCTGATCGGCTGCGACGGTGGTGGATCGCTTATCCGCAAGCAAATCGGCGCAGAATTANAGGGGGATGCNGTCGTACAACGNGTCCAGTCATCCTTCATTCANGCCCCNGGCCTTACCGCCATGATGCAGGCAGACCCCTGCTGGGGCGTCCTGAACATCAACCCGCGCCGATCCGGCACTATTTATACCATCGACAACGACGACCGCTTCCTGGTCCACAACTANCTGCGCCCGGGCGAGGGATTCGAGACGGTAGATAGAGACCGCTGCCTGAGAACGATTCTGGGTGTCGAAGACGATTTCCAGTATCAGCTCNCTCGCAACGAAGACTGGATCGGCCGTCGCCTGGTCACCANCAAGATCGCCGANGGNCGCGTTTTCCTGGCAGGNGACGCNGCCCATATCTGGGTCCCCATGGGCGGTTATGGCATGAATGCAGGCATTGCCGATGCCGCAGGNCTTACCTGGCTNCTGGATGCCAGACTCAAGGGCTGGGCAGGCACCGGCATGTTGGCGGCCTATTCCGCTGAGCGGCTGAGGATCACCCGTCAAGTTTCTCAATTTGCCATGGAAACAGCAGAGACCATGATTAAAAACCGCGCTGCCGTACCACNGGAAATAGAGGATGACACGCCAGCNGGCATAACTGCAATGNACTGGTTCGGGGCTCATACCCGGGACCTCAACTCNCCCCAGTATTGCTGCGCGGGGCTTAATTTCGGCTATTTTTANGATGCATCACCCATCATCAACTACGACGATGCGCACCATCCTGATTACTCCATGGACAAATACACGCCTTCGACGGTGCCAGGCTGCCGTATGGCCCATATTGTGATGGCCGATGGCTCCTCCCTCTATGATCACTTCGGATCTGGTTACACCCTGATAAGAACCGGGCCTGACCAAGCCGCTGGNCTGGTTAAGGNAGCGCGGACGCTGGCTATTCCACTGGCCATCATCGATATCCCTGCCTCGGATCTTCACAACCATGCGCTTTATCTGGCTCGGCCCGATCAGCATGTGGCCTGGCGAGGACAGCAGGAACCAGAAGACCCAGAGAACATTATGCGTANGCTCTCCGGAATGCTTTAAACCCGGCGCAAATACCTACGACGCACATTTAACCAACTGAACAAGGTCTGGANCTTCCCCGGTTAGGGGCTATACCTTTAGACTCGGTCCTGGGACAGTAGATATGCTCAAAANCCTTAGTTACTCTTAGTGAACGAATTCACTCAGGCGAGCCANACCATGGAAATGACAACCTCNAGACGAAAATTCTTACAATCCTCTGGTGCCTTNCTGCTAGGCGCGGCNGCTAGCACTTCTGGGGTCAGCACAGCGCANTCGNCTGCTTCTNGCCCTATCGGGCAGGATTACTGGGCATTGGTCAGATCAAAGTTTGCCTTCAGCGAAGCAACCGTGCCAATGAATGCCGCCAATCTTTGNCCCTCGTTTCGCGCGGTAGCAGAAACCGTCGGGACACTGACTTATGATATTGACAGGGATTGCTCCTTTAACAACCGTGCCAAGTTTANAGACCTTCTCGAACACTCCCGCCAACTGGTTGCAGAACAGCTNAATGTCAGTGCTACTGAAATCGCCCTNGTNCGCAATACCAGTGAAGCAAACAATATTGTCAACAACGGTTTANACCTCAACAAAGGCGATGAAGTCTTAATATGGGATCAGAATCATCCTACAAATAATGTCGCCTGGGATGTTCGTGCCGCTAGATTCGGTCTGGTNGTCAANAAAGTGTCCTCTCCTGATAAGCCCGCAACAAAGCAGGCGCTTATCGACACCTTCACATCCCAATTCACGCCTNNCACCCGGGTTCTTTCCATTACCCACGTCTCCAATGTCAGTGGTATCAAACTNCCTGTCAAGGAAATTGTAGCGGCNGCCCANGCCAAACAAATCTATGTCCATGTAGATGGTGCCCAGGTNTGGGGTGCAATGTCNCTGGACTTAAAGGACCTGGATGTGGACTCTTTTGCCGCCAGTGCACATAAGTGGTATATGGGACCAAAGGAAGCTGGCGTGCTGTACGTAAAGGAACNGCATATAGACCGTATCTGGCCCAATACAATAGCGCCGGGATGGGGTTCTGATGTCAAAACAACCCTGCCAGGTGCACGCAAGTTTGAATCCCTNGGCCAACGCGACGATGCAGGACTTGCTGCCGTGGGGGTTGCCGCCAGGGAGCATAATGACATCGGCACCAATCGTACCCACCATAGGATTGTAGAACTGGCACAACGCTTAAAGACCGGCATCTCCGAATTGGGACTAGAACTGGTAACACCCATGGACCCCGAGCTCAGCTTTGGTGTCTGCATTACCAAAGTGCCCGAGGGTAACGGCCGCAGCATTGCAAACAGGCTCTACACTGAGCACGGCATAGCCGCTGCTGCAACCGGTGGTGTCCGGCTTTGCCCGACAATCTATAACTCNCCAGAACATATCGACCGGGCAATCGCCGGCATGAAGGCATTGATGGCTTAGCCTTAAANACCGGGATGTTGNCCCTTTTTACCCTGCGTAGGTCAATAATACTGCACTTNGNCAGGGCTCAAATGATTCACAGCTCGTCTGTCTGCTGTCAGCCAAACGAGAACCCAACAGGTGATCCAGNCCCGATGATGGCATACTAGTTCAATGCTTAGCGCAATTGACTCCAGCATCATCCTTGCATACATGGTNCTNATGATCNTGATCGGTTTCTATGCGAGCCGCAAACAACACAGCATCGAGGATTTCTTCATCGGTGGTGGCAANGTTGGTACCTTTTCGATCGCTTGTCTCTGGCTGGCTTCATGGGTCGGNGGCGCGGCCATTGTCGGTGGCACTTCGAAAGTTTATGACCTGGGCATTTCAGGCGGCTGGTATATCATCTGTATGGCGATTGGCTGTCTCCTTTTTGGTCTGTTCTTCGCAGTCAGAGTTAAACGGTGGGGTCANCANAGAAGTCTNCTCACTTATCCGGACCTGATTGAGTCGGCTTACGACAGCCGGACACAAATTGTAGCGACAGTCTCAACAGCCCTTGCTTTTATCGGCTTTGCCGCCGGTCAACTGGCCGCCGCAGGAGCTGTTTTAAGNACCCTCCTNGGCTGGGAATATTTCGAGGCATTGTTACTGGCCAGCACGATCATCATTATTTATACGGCGTCCGGTGGCTTCCTGGCAATTACCTATACCGACTGGGTGCAGTTTGCTTTGCTGTTCGTGGGTGTTGTTCTTGTGGGTATCCCGGTTGCCATTGCNAATGGCGGTTCCTGGGAAGCTCTAACAACGAATTTACCGTCGAGCCATTTCAACCCTGTAGGTTGGGGCCTTCCAACCATGTTAGCGCTCGGTGTTTCAATCCCAATGAGTTTTTTCGTTGCAATGGATAGTTACACCCGAATGTATGCAGCAAAAANTGAAAGTACAGCAAAGCGGGGCACGCTCTGGGCAGTCGTATTTTTGCTTCCTTTAGCAGCCGGGGCCGTTTGGTTAGGCTTNACCGCCGCGTTATTGTATCCAGAAGTCGAAAACAGTGCCGATATTCTGACAGTATTTGTGCTGGACACCTTCCCGGTGGGTTTAAAGGGTTTAATCCTGGTTGGCATTCTAGCTGCACTGATGTCGACCGCAGACATTTGTATTCTCACGGCGTCTGCTAACGGAAGTCGAGACATTTATCAGCGTTACATTAATCCGAAAATCACAGCACGCCAGCTTTTTCGTCTAAGCATCGGCTTGGCCGTCATTTTTGGTGCTGCAGCGACTTTTATGGCCTGGCAGATGCAAGATATCATCGATATATTATTAATGGCTTTCACCATAAATTCAGCNGCGTTATTTGTACCCACCATCGCGATGGTGACATCGAAAGNAANCAGCAATGTCGCGGCATTTTGGAGCATTGTACTGGCGTTGCTNACCGTCATAGCCTGGTATGCAGCTTCTGGGCTGGCACTATCACCGGTATTTACNNTTGATCCGTTATGGCCGGGTCTTTTTGTTTCTCTAACCGTCTTTACTGCATTGAACTTTGGCAAAGGCGGGTCAATATCAACATCTGGGCAGGTGAGGCCCCAGTAAGATAATGCCTGGCTGCCCCACTCCAGCCGCTAACCTAAAGACAAATTCCTTCACAATGCCATCCCGCAGGAAGAGAAAGGTTTAATTCTGACCGAATGCTCCCTTCAGTGAATNCCGGAAAGGCTTAGACAAACTGCTTACCTCAAAGAACGGTAACAGCNCGCCTCATCTCAGTTTGGAATTAAAAATTCCAACCGATATAATTCGTTCTAAACTGCAGATCTAACAAAATTTATGCCGCCCACCAGTATAAAAAGTGTACCTGAGAACGGTCTTTTAGGTGAACCGCTTGCCCCATGGACCTACGCCTGTANCGAACTGCATGACCTCGAATATGAGAAGCTGTTTTTNAGTCGATGGCAGTTTGTTGGGCATTGCACTGAAATTCCTAACCCAGGCGATTACCTTACGCAGGATATTGGCCGCGACAATATTATCGTCATGCGGGATAAAGNGGATGAACTGCGGGCATTCCTCAATGTCTGCCGTCATCGCGCTTCACGCTTACTGGAAGGATCGGGGAACTGTGGCAATAATGTTCAGTGCCCCTACCATGGTTGGACCTATGGGCTTGATGGAAAGCTAAAAGGTGTCCCTCAACAGAAAAATTTCCCTTCATTTGATCGTGCCTGNTACGGATTACACNAAGTGGAACTGGAGGTTTTTCACGGNNTGCTCTTTATCCGAGTGAAGGGAAATGGAGAAAGCGTCGTTCAACAGTTTGCACATACGGCACACTATTTCGAAAAATACGACGTCAGCAATTATGTACGNATAGCAAACCCNAGGGAAGAAGTCTGGGAGGTTAACTGGAAGGTTATCTGGGACAACTACCTGGAAAATTATCACATTCCCTTGGGTCATCCGGGGCTAAACCGACTGCTGCGAGAGAACGATGAATATGAGGAACTGACCAGCGGCGTCAGCTACAGTGTATTTGTAATGAACGAGAAACGCTCGAAGGTTATTGAAGAGCGACAATATCAGGAGACTTTACACTATGCAGACCTTAGATTACCCGACGATCTAAAAGGAAGATGGGTTCAGTTCGGGTTTTCACCAAACCTTGGTATTGATCTTTATCCTGAAATGCTCGATCTATTCCAGATAGTGCCCCTGGAAGTAAACAGGACGCTAGTTCGTACAAGCTTGTATGGGCATCAGAATCCAACTNCTGAAGAAGTCGAACTTCGACGGTTNAACCGCCTGATTAATGAGCCGATCAACGAAGAGGATCGAAAACTGTGCCTGAGGGTACAAAAGGGATTGCGAAGTTATGCCTATCAGCCAGGTCCACTCTCGTCACAGGAATCGTGTGTCTTCAACTTTCATAAGCTGATTCGAGCTCAGATACCGGTTGCAAGACTTAAAAATAAACCGGCGTTTGGCTCCATTGCTGCGGAGAACGCCAAACTTTCTGAAAAATAAACCCNCATTTGCCGCCATAACTGCGGGAAGCCCCAATCTCGCTGATCAATGATTAACAAAATTCTGCATCGCTGCNATCTCCCTGTACAGGCTCGTTCTATTTCTATCATCCAGCGCACTGATAGCGATTATGCANCANTATAGAAATAACCAAAACTACATGCCTTGCATAAATAGCAGCGNGTATCAGGGCTGAACCAAAGCAGATCGAAAGCCGTGCTCGAGCAGATCAACCTTTGCTCGCAACACCCTACTTCCGGAAGTCGATTTCCATCTCGGATGCCAGGTAGAACATGGTGGCATAGGCAGCCGTCAGCTGGCGCATGTCGGCAGGAATAATTTTGTCGAAAGTGTCGTTAGGGGTATGGTGATAATCAAAATAGTCATTCGAATTCTGCATGAAATTCAGAGCCGGCATACCTGCCCTTCCAAGNACACTCATGTCCGATGCACCAGTGGCATCATTGGCATCACTCCACGCAATTCCCAGCGGTTCAATTAACTTGTGCATTTCCCGAACAACTGGCAGCGCATCCTCACCCACTCCAGAGATAAGGGTATGCGGCCGGCCACCACCACCATCGACTTCCGCTCCGAGAACATGCCGATCTAGGTTTTTTTTGTTGGCCTTGTAATATTCCCTGACGCCGATCAGACCAATTTCCTCCGCGGCAAACAAAAGGACGCGAATGCTGCGGTTCGGGCGCTGCTCCATCTTCCCTATCATTGCAGCTGCCGCCATCATTGAGCCGACGCCGGCACCGTCATCAATTGCNCCCGTACCCTCGTCCCACGAATCNAGGTGCGCGCCGAGAACAACGTAGTTGTCGGGGTCAGAACGACCCGTGATCTCACCGATCACATTGGCCCCCTTAATGGCGGNTGTGATCTGGGATGTCATATTCATTTTNAAAATAACCGGCTTGCCACGACGTAACATGTTCTGGATGAGTATGGCGTCTGGTGGAGAAATCGCTGCCGCCGGAATCTTTTTGACGCCATCCTNGTACCCATAGCCACTGCCGGTATGCGCATAACGATTATTGTCNGTGCCAACAGAGCGAATAATAATNGCCGCTGCTCCCCGTTTCGCCGCAACGACATGTCCTTGGCTNCGCGCTCGTGTGCCCTTACCGTAACCGGCCATGCGAGTATCACCNGGTTGCGGCACGAAGTCGGCCATACTGTAGGAAACGAAGGCGATTTTTCCCTTCAGACTGTTACCCTCAGGCACTGCTTCAAGCGCCTCAAAATCCGCGAACTCGGCAATCTCGCCAGAAAGATCACCGCCCGTTCCAACGCTATAACCCAGCGCGGTCAAAACAATGTGGTGAGGATAAGGCGAGACAATTTCCGCGCTCGCATCACCGCGCTTCCAGCCATATTCAACGGGAACATCTTCCGTCCANACACGGTCGAAGCCAAGCTCCCNGAATTTGGCCTGGGCCCAGGCAATTGCCCGTTTATCGCCGTCAGTGCCGACCCGACGCGCACCGACCTCGGTNGTCAAGGACTCGACAATATCAACCGAAAGATTGTCCAGCAATGCGCGTTCGCGCAACAAAACAGCGGTGTCTGCCAATGGNCTGGGAATGATATCGTAGTTAACAGTGACCTCGTCTGCCANGACAGTCGTCGTGGAGATCAGTACAGTCGCCAGCAGGGCCNGGGTCGNGGCTTTTTTAGCAAAAATTAATCTCGGCATCGTTTCGATCCATTTGTCCAGNGAANGTTGACAAAGATTCTACAGGGCCTTTGCTGCAAATTCACGTTGTCAAANGCANCAATTCCTGCTTTGCANAACCGGCAACCATGGAANGAAGCACANGCCTGTTTNAATTCATAGTNTTGGNCACTGACGATGGCCGCGTACATCTCACATACCCGGTAAATAGCGTGGGTNGCCAATTGCTCAACAACGGTNCATCGAACGCCNGGCTCGTTNGAAGGGNCCTGTTAGGCTCTTNAACCACNTGGCGAACGAGGCAAATGGGATCGTGATACATTGGCCCTTCATATTCGATCTTGGAACTTCTGCCATGCTAAGCTCGAAGTTCATAGAGCGCTGCATAGCCAGACGATGAATAAACGCGATAAACAACTGGGGATGGAATCCTGCATAACCCGCAGGGATTTCATCAGCGGTGTCGGCATTGCTCTCAGCGGCAGCCTGGCCTCGTGTACCTGGGCCGAGATCGAAGNGCCGCAGCAGACCAGCGCCCTATACCCACCAACCCGCACCGGTNTGCGCGGNAGCCACGTCGGTTCTTTTGAAGTCGCACACCAACTGAGCAATGGCAAACGCTGGNTACCCGCAGAAATCACCGATACAGGGGAAAGTTATGACCTGGTCGTCGTCGGTGGCGGCTTAAGCGGGCTTGCCGCAGCCTGGTTCTACCNGGAGCAGAAACCCNACGCACGGATTCTCATCCTCGATAACCATGACGATTTCGGCGGCCATGCCAAGCGCAATGAATTCTGGCACGGCGACCGAATGTTGCTGNCTCACGGCGGTACCATCAACATCCAGGATTTCAATGAATATGGNGTTCCCGCACAGCGCCTGATCCGCNCACTCGGTATTACCCCGGAGCGTTACGGAGATTTTGCCGACAAGGATCTATACACTTCCCTGGGACTCAGCAGGGGTGTTTTCTTCNGCAAGGAAACCTTCGGCACCGAGCGCNTNGTCACNGGAGAAGGTGAGCCCTCCTGGCAGGAGTACCTCGCCAGAACGCCGTTATCGACACAGGCGCGCAATGATATTGCCAATTTNCACAGAACCCGGATAGATTATCTNGCCGGCCTGAGCGACCACGACAAGCAAGACCGACTGCGTGGNATGAGCTATCAGGATTACCTGGTAAACCTGGTGGGAATAAAGCGCGAATCACTGGCNATACTGCAACGGGATGGCTACTGGGCGATCGGTATGGATGCTTTATCTGCCTGGAGTGCGGCCGGAGACGGTGCGCCCGGNACTCTTGGCCTGGGGTTATACCATGAAGCCAAACATNNGCGTATGTATTTCCGGTTCCCGGACGGTAATGCCTCTATTGCGCGACTCCTAGTTCGCGCGATGATTCCGGCGGTTGCGCCAGGGTCTACCATGCAGGACATAATAACCGCGCGGTTTGATTACGCCCAGCTGGACCGTGCCGAGGCACCGGTTCGCGTCCGCCTGAACAGTACCGTCATCGANGTGCATCACCTGGGCGACCCAGCCTCAGCGCGNGAAGTNGAAACCACCTATNTCCAGGATGGTCGCGCCCGCCGAGTACGCGCAGGACAAATAATTCTCGCCTGTTATAACTCGGTAATCCCTTACTTGTGCGAGGAATTGCCTGCAGAGCAGAAACGGGCGCTGGCGCAATCCCTGAANGCGCCCCTGGTTTACACCAGTGTGATGATCAGCAACTGGACGTCCTTCGCCAANTTAGGCATTCACCGTGTGCACTTTCCCGGCGGGTATTTCAATGACTTCAGACTCAGCGACCCGATCAATATCGGCGACTACCGGCACGCCCAATCCCCNCAAGACCCGATTATAGTGAACCTGTACCGGACTCCACTGGCCCCGGGGCTGACNGCCCAGGCGCAATGGCNGGCGGGTCGTCGTGATNTGCTAACCACCTCCTTCGAAAGTTTCGAGCGAAACGTACGAGATCAGCTGGGCCGAATGTTGTCAGCCGGTGGGTTTGATCCTGCCCGGGACATTGAAGCCATCACTGTCAATCGCTGGCCACACGGTTATGCCTACGGCCAGAATCCCTCGACAGGNGAGATCGCTTATATGCTGGACGAGGTTTCTCCGCAGATCGCGCCGTGGATCGCAGGACGGGCGTCGTTCGGCCNAATCGCCATTGCCAACTCAGATGCTGGAGCCAACGCCATGACGGAAAGCGCGNTAGCCCAGGCTCATCGGGCGGTTATGGATCTACTGTGACCGAACGAGCTCNCAGCAACTGCGCCGACCTGAAATCATAAGGTCNTAACCGNNTTCGAACGCGGCAANGACAAAANGGTGGCNATGGCCTTCCTTNTACTAGNNACTACTNGCTACTACNGGCTANTGGTAATGGTCGTTTTNCCGGGCATGACCNAACACACCAGCACCGGTGGTTCTCGACTTTGTATCTAACCAAGGATAGATACGGCGGCTCCGTTATCGCAAATTTGCCCACCTTGGTCGAATCATCNTGGACTGNNAGATACTAAAACCCTAGACTCGATGCCGTCGNTTTCCCGATCTANNCAGGTCAGTATTTCCCCCTTAATTAAAAGAGGGCTGAACTGAACTAAGCGCTGAACTGAACTAACTGCAAATTCGTATGCGCAGGCAAAGGTCTTTNCAACTGGNTATCTAATAAAAAANTAACTGCGGAAACAAAAACCCATGAGCCAGACCAGCATTCAAAATACTAACCGCAATCAAATACCCCTTGATCAGAAAATCGCCTTTGGAATTGGCATGCTGGCCAATCAAATGTTTCCCGCCGCCCTGGGNATCTTTATGGTCATTCTGGTGCAGGCTCTAGGCATGAGNCCTATCCTTTGGGCGCTGATTTTCTTTATACCCAAATTGATTGACGCNATCACCGACCCGCTAATGGGCTATATCTCAGACCACACCNTCTCCCCGTGGGGCAAACGCAGACCCTATGTATTTATAGGTGCCATTATATCGGGGTTGTCATTCATGATGATGTGGCAACTGTCTGCAGACAATTCTCAGATGTATAACTTCTACTANTTCCTTTCCT
Source organism: Gammaproteobacteria bacterium (assembly GCA_002697205.1). Classification (GTDB taxonomy): domain Bacteria; phylum Pseudomonadota; class Gammaproteobacteria; order Pseudomonadales; family Azotimanducaceae; genus UBA9926. The sequence continues at coordinate 17,976 of NZUN01000045.1, read as the reverse complement.
GGTGCTGNGTGTTCTGGATTGGAATGACTATATTCAGTGTGCCCTACGTCGCCATGGGCTATGAAATGAGCAATGACTTCCATGAAAGAACCCGNTTGATGGCAGTGGCTCAGTGGATTGGTCAGTGGGCCTGGGTNATTGCACCCTGGTTTTGGATAGTTCTCTATGATCCCAGTTGGTTTGAATCTGCAACCCAGGGGGCAAGAANGCTANCCCTTTGGGTNGGNGGTGTCTGCATGGCCCTGGCGCTAATACCGGCTATCTTTTGTACCTTTACCAATAATCCTGGGAATGACCATCAGCAAGTANCTGNAAAGGGGAACCTTAAGGAAACTTTAAACGATTTTGGCCGTGGTATNGTGATCACACTGCGCAACAAACCCTTTCAAANAATCTGTATAGCGACCTTCCTNATTTTTAATGCCTTTCAAACTGTAGCCGCTTTTTCTTGGTTTATTATTGTTTACTACATGAATAATGGAGACCCTGGGCNAGCTGGTATGTGGCCGACCTTGTTTGGCTCNGTAGGNGCTCTGTGTACCTGCTTTCTGGTTATTCCTGTGATTAACCACGCCGCGCAGAAATACGGCAAAAAAATTACTTTTTTNTACTCTCAATCAATCTCTCTANTTGGCTATATCTTGTTCTGGTGGAGCTTCTCACCGGAAAANCCNTANTTGATGCTGATCCCACTGCCGCTGTTCGCCTTTGGTATTGGTNGCCTGTTTACCATTATGATGTCAATGACCGCAGATATCTGCGATCTCGATGAGCTGGAAACCAAACAACGCAGGGAGGGTACCTTTGGCGCCATCTACTGGTGGATGGTCAAANTAGGGGCNGCTTTTGCCGGAGGCGCAAGCGGGCTTATCTTGAGCACTATCGGATTTGATCAAACGGTNGCTGTACAAACTGNNGACACCCTTGAGCTTNTNCGGTTNAGCTACATTGCCATNCCCNCGATCGGGACNCTGATTGCTATCCTGGTCATGCGTAATTATGACNTGGATGAGCAGCGCGCCAATAACATACGAGCGCAACTAGANGCGCGTCNAGCCNAGTAANCGGCCCGTTANGATTAAAANCANGCCTGGTTAAATCCGAGCTNAGCCTATANGCACCAAGGTTNAGATTCCGCCAGCCTACCCTGTCGGTATTTCTCCACTGCTGNCAAACAATCCCTTTACTGAACTAAGATCCTGGGTANGAGCCGCTGGTTNNGCAAGTTNATTCTGGCGGCCTACAGCCACCATCACAAGCNAGGCTTAACAACAGCCCTGCCGCATAGCNTTCAGATGACCGAACAGCGCTTTTGCGAGAAGACAGTCGNCCATAAGAATACCAGTAATTCCAGNNTAAAGGGTTATACTCTGATGCNGGTAAATCAAGGTAGTTGGTTCATCCTAGACCCGGCTTGATGGGGCGAATTTCANTGCCTTTATTATTGAAGTGAACACCCGATTATCTGCGCGAAACGTTAGGATAAAATATGAGCACTGAGAGCAAAGTAATAGACGGAAAAGCAAGACCGCTCGGCAAATACCCGCATTTCAAAAAAGCTGGCGATTTTATTTTTGTCTCNGGCACCAGTTCGCGCCGAAAAGATNATAGTCACGAAGGCGCCGAGACTGATGATACCGGCAAAGTGANCCTGGACATCAAAGCGCAAACCCATGCAGTTATAAGAAATATCGAAGCCATATTGAAGGAAGCCGATGCAAGCCTGGACGATCTGGTNGANGTCAGCACTTTCCTTACTGATATGGCTCATTTTAAGGGGTATAACACTGTTTATGGCGAATATTTTGACCATACAGGCCCGGCACGAACCACTGTAGCCATAGCCCAGCTGCCCCATCCGAATATTATTATTGAAATTAAGGCGGTTGCCTACAAAAAGGAGTAATCATGCCTGTACACCCTAGATTCAGACCCTTTAATTTTGAAAAATGGGTGGAGGATCACAAAGGCCTCCTCAAACCGCCTGTCGGTAATAAAATACTCCATGATGAAACAACAGGCATGATTGTNATGGTGGTTGGCGGGCCTAATACCCGCGTCGATTTCCACGATGATCCGGTCCAAGAATGGTTTTATCAAATCAAGGGNGACATGATGCTCAAGATCGCTGAANAGGGTGAAATTTATGATGTNCCTATCCGGGAAGGCGAAGTATTTTTACTACCACCCCACGCCTTACACGCGCCGCAAAGGCCACAAGCAGGGTCCATCGGTCTGGTTATCGAAGCGCCTCGTCAACCCGACATGATGGAAGGGTTTGAATGGTTCTGCTTTCAGTGTGGTGAAAGAGTTCATCGGGTNGAGGTATCACTTGCTGANCCAAGTATGATTGTCACAGCCCTGCCAAAAGTTTATCAGGATTACCACGATGATATNGAAGCACGCAAATGTGCCCATTGCGGTGAAATACATCCCGGCAAAGGCAAACCGCCGGAAGGTTGGGTGCAGCTTAAAGCATGAANACGATTGATATTCATTCACACTTTTATCCTGATGGCATTGATGATCTGGATAGCCGNTTCGGCAACGGCANCTGGCCCGGTTTTCGCAAAGTATCTGAACAAAAAGGCATGATCACGTTAGNCAAGAAAGATTACCGCCCTATTTATGACGCCTGCTGGAATGCGCCTCGGCGGATTGAAGAGATGGATAAATACTCNGTTGATATTCAAATCNTGTGCGCAACACCGATACTCTTTGCCTATGAAAAACCAGCCGACCAGGCNNTGGCTTGTGCGCAGNTAATTAACGATGNNGAACTTGAGTTATGCTCGCATGAGCCTGCACGACTTAAAGCCATGTGTCAGGTACCACTACAGGACATTGATTTAGCNTGCGCNGAGGCCAGCCGNGCNATGGCGTGCGGTCATGTNGCAGTGCAGATCGGCAACCATGTTAAAGATAAAAATCTGGACGATGAAGGGATNATTACNTTTTTACAACATTGTGCCAGCATTGACGCGCCGGTGCTGATCCACCCATGGGATATGATGGCGCCGGAAAGAATGCCGAAATATATGCTTCAGTGGCTGGTAGCCATGCCGGCTGAAACCCAGCTTTCTATTTTATCGCTGATCCTGTCAGGGGCGTTTGAGCAGCTTCCAAAAAACCTGAAGCTTTGCTTTGCTCATGGCGGAGGTAGTTTTGCCTACCTNATGGGCCGGGTTGACAATGCCTGGCGCGAGCGTGATATCGTTGCTAAAGACTGCCCTAATCTGCCCTCCTCCTACGTTGATCGCTTTAGCGTAGACAGCGCNGTATTTAGTGAAGACGCACTTGATCTACTGCTAAGTTGCNGCGGGGTTGNGCGGNTAATGTTCGGCACGGACTATCCGTTTCCNCTTGGCGAAATTGACATGGGATCGCTTGTGCGAAATCACAGCGGTCTGAGTGAACAAGATAGATCTGCTATTTTAGGTGGCAATGCGGCGAAATTTTTTAATATAGCCTGAAAATCATTGGGAAAAAGTGATGAGCTTTGAGTTTATAATACCGGATATTGTCGATCCGAGCGGNGTTGACAGTTCACCCTATGCGCGCGCAATGGATGTTCTTAACGAAAAANCCCGGGAGGATCAAGCNGTCAAAAATGAAGGTGAGCCNATCACCGATTTTCACGGCACCAGCAATCCGTACATTGATTATGAAAGCATNGACCTGCTGCTCAGTCTTCAGCATNCGCGTTCGNAAGGATANGATGAGATGTGCTTCATAATCATGGGGCAGGCAAAAGAGCTGCTGTTTAAATCGTTGTATTATGAGCTCTATAACCTNCAGATTCGCCTTAACGCCGATGATATTGCCAACGCGTTTGTCATTCTGGACCGCTCGAAGAAAATAATNAAATTGATCATCAATGTATGGGAGGTGCTGTCGACCATAAAAACCGACGGTTTTAATAAATTTCGCGATTATTTAGGTGCTGCCTCAGGCCAGCTTTCATTCATGTACCGCCATATTGAATTTATTCTGGGTAATAAAAACAAAAAAATGTGCGATGCCCACANTAATGTTCCTCATGTTTATCCTGCGCTTCTCAAGAATTTTTCGTCGCCGAGCCTTTACGATGATGTGATTAAACTTCTGCATAGAAATGGCTACCAAGTGGCNNCNGAATGCCTNGAACGNGACTGGACAGAAACNTATAAAATACANCCATCGATCNAAAAAGCCTGGCTTGACGTCTACTCGGACCCAACACCCGAAAATCAGCTTTATATGCTGGGCGAGGATCTGACCGAAATTGCCGATCTTTTCTCCCAGTACCGCCACCGTCATTTTGTNANTGTNGANCGGATACTCGGNTTTAAGCCAGGAACAGGCGGCTCTNCAGGCGTTGGCTGGCTGCGAGAGNTAGTTGATCACCGGTTTTTCCCGGAGTTATGGCACATAAGAACGGAGCTATAGAAGGCATATAATATGAGAAANATAGTTGCTTATATATTNGCTACCCTGCTTCTAACAGGATGTAATGAAGNTGATGTCACGTCCCCTCGCCCCAATATTCTGTTGATCGTCGCCGATGACCTNGGCTATACGGATATGGGCGCCTATGGTAGTGAAATTCGCACGCCAAATTTGGACAATCTTGCTGCTGAAGGCCTGCTGCTGACTGATTTTTATGCGGCGCCAACCTGTTCCCCAACCCGGGCAATGCTGCTTTCCGGCACTGATCATCATTTGGCTGGCCTTGGCACTATGTACGGAGGGTGGGACACCAATCAAGTGGATCAACGAGGCTATGAAGCGCACCTTAATCAGGACGTGGTTTCGGTATCCAGCATCCTCAGGGACAGTGGCTATCATACCTATATGGCTGGAAAATGGCATTTGGGCGGCGCACCAGAACTTCAACCACCCAGCCGCGGATTTGAACAATCCTTTTACCTGGTTCAGGGTGGTGCCAGTCATTTCAGTGACCGGCNGGGCCTGACCGAANCCGTGGTTGTCGANTATCTTGAGAATGGGGAAGTTACAGCNCTTCCCNCAGATTTTTATTCTACAANCTATTATACCGACAAAATGATTGGCTATATCGATCAGAACCGTGCAGACGGCAATCCGTTTTTTGGCTATCTTGCCTACACGTCCCCGCATTGGCCATTGCAGGTCCCTACTGAAGATATGGATCTTTATAAGGGNATCTATGACGGCGGTTATGAAAAGCTGCGCGAGATTCGAATTTCAAGGTTACGGGCACTTGGTATTATCGATGAAGCAACCGTNGCAGCAATGGCCCCGCCCTACATTACATCGTGGCAAGAGCTCAGCGCGGACGAACAGAAAGTAGAAGCACGTAAAATGGAGCTTTATGCCGCCATGGTCGAAAATCTCGATCGTAATATTGGCAGGNTGATCAACCATCTTAAAGAAACAGGTGAGTACGAAAATACCTTCATCATGTTTATGTCCGACAATGGTGCCGAGGGAAACGATATAGGCACTTTAGGNGATAACGAAGANTGGATTCCCCGCTCCTTTGATAACAGCCTTGANAACATGGGCAAGGTGAATTCATATATTCATTATGGCGCCGGATGGGCGCAGGCCAGCGGNGGACCCTTTCGTGACTACAAAAGCTTTGTATCGGAAGGTGGTATTAAAGTACCGGCCATCATTCATTACGCTGATCTTGACTACGACGGCGACATGGACGAGGAGATGATGAGCGTAAAAGACCTTGCCCCCACATTGCTTGAACTGGCAAATACTCAACACCCTGGGAGCATCTATAAAGGCCGCGAGGTGTTCCCNATCAGCGGGAAATCACTGCTGCCTCATTTGCGCAATCAGCAGCTNNCNGTNTACGATGCCGATGATATCAACGGCTGGGANCTTTTTGGCCGTCAGGCAATACGGCAAGGGTCGTGGAAAATGGTGACCCAGGCGCCGCCTTTCGGCAATGGCAANTGGCAGCTTTTTAATCTGGATGATGACCCAGCGGAAACCAGCGACCTCGCTGCAGAAAATCCGGNNANGGTCGCTGCACTNGCGGTGCTTTGGCAAGACTACAAAACCAGGAATAACATTATTCTACCTATTAACGGCGAAAATCCGTACGCGTTACCTTAAAGNGCNGCCTGCACCCTATTCAGCCNNTGACTTGAGCATGTACCAACACACTACATCTGTTCAATGANATGAAAGTACCATCNCCTACAACCNCTNCGCTCAGCGCAGTTTCGAAAGATCCTGTTCATGCCTATCCAAGTCGACCAACGGCAATAGCAGTAGCATAACGCCAATCATCAGGCTGGAGAAAAGCATCATACCCCTGTAGTCAGTGAAACCACTCAGCAGTACCAGAAGCCCAGATCCCATGGAATAGGTTAGATTAGCCAGCGCCATATAGACTGCAAACTGTGAGGCAGNCACGCGATTCANGCACAGCCTCATAAAAAGAGCAATCAGTGCAATAGTCACAATCTGAGTCGCAATCGCGTTAACCAGCATGAACCACTTAAATANGCTGGATACGCCCCACATACNTTCGAACAGCCCCATAGCCAGAAAGATTGCAANGCGAAACATCACAATCCACTTCAAGATTCGCAGCGAGCCCAGGCGATCAATAATAGGACCTAATACAACCCCCGNGATCGCCGCAATCACACCAGTCACCGCTACCCAGTTCGAAAAGTCGAGCTGCAGCCACCCTAATTCCTGGACGGTCAGCACTGGGCTAACTGCTACCAGAAGCCCGGAGGTCATTCGATTCAGTGCCTCAATCAGAATCAATANAATACTCATTGGAAGTAATAANGCCTGAAATACACTGGACAGGATTGATAACCAGCTATCACTGGAAAGCGCTGTGCCGGTTGTAGCGGTAACCCCTTTGGTCCAGGGTAGAATTCGTTCACCCGGCCGTTCCCGCAGTAACAACGGAATCAGTAGAATAAGGAACACACACAATGCCATCAATGCGGCCGCCAGCTGCAACCCAAAACTCATCAAAGCCCAGCTGCTGATCGAACCCGCCACACTGATGCCGGATATCTGTCCGCCATACATAAAGGCATTACCCTGGGCGCGTTCATCCTCTCTGAGCAGATCGATGGCCATACCGTCAACCGCAACATCCTGCAAGGCGCCGAAAACATTACTCATAAAGCCCAGCGCAGCGAGNAGCCAGTACTGCGANGCGGGGTCTGGTNCCAGCAGGCAAAGGACAATAAAGCTCAACAGCAAACCCGATTGCGCCAGCAGGATCCAGGGTCGTCGCCTACCCATTGGCGGGAACACGAACTTGTCCATAACAGGGCCAGCAATTAATTTAAAGCTCCAGGGAATGAAGACAAAAGCAATAAATCCGCCAACTTCCGCAGGCGACATNCCCAGTGAAGCCATGTAGGCTGGCAGCGCAACCTGAAAAATACCGATAGGAAGCCCTTGCCCCGCATAAAGTAGTGCNANGGCAATGAGTCTTACCCACTTGGAATCGTCAAGTGATGGAAAAGGAGCTGATAATACTTTCACGTCACATAGCCCGTTCAATACTGCNCACAAAGCATCCATGTAAGATAACAAAAGTCAAATGNCGCTACNTTNAGGCCAGGTCTATGCCGCTGCGNCCAGACNAACTAGCAGACAACACTCATNTGNGTACAGCATAGTAACGCTATGGCTCGACCCCAAGGATATCTGTGNCTCATTNCCTCAACCGTGTTACTTTTCTTTCTCATANGCGCNATAATTAAAGGCAACGGTTTGACGAAATCACAGANCAGAGAAAACACNATCGCTTGGGATGCAATTATTCACTCTAGTGCGGGCGTTCTTAGCCTGATATTCGGTGCACTGATGTTTTTTGACGGGTTTTCCTGGTCAGTACATGCATTCTCNGCAATGATGCTGNTGTCGTTTNTTAGCGCTCTTATTATCAGTTTNCTAACGANCAGTTGGGTGCAGGGCCATTTTCTGGCAATGTTACCCGTGGTTGGCATTGCATTAGGTTACAGCGGTTATGANTGGGGCTTTGCGTTAGCCTATGTTTTGATCTGGGCNGCTTTCCTNCACTTCTTATGGCGTGGATATGAGTCAAGCGTAAGANCGCCTTAACAGTCTGGCCAAACCCTTAANGCCGCGTTAAGCAACCTTTAGAGCCTGTTGTAGANCACNAGTCTGCTTTGGCGATGTCGTTATCTGCGTTCTGGTTTGCCAGTAAGCTGGCTTGATTGACGGGAAGGTCTGTAGACAGGACTNGNTGAAACAGAAGAGGAACTCGATTGGCTGCATCGTACTTCGAAATNACAGAGCAAGAGCNGGCTTCAGGTGCGCTGACAAACCAAAGCCTGGGAAATATTCGAGACAGCTTTGAAACAAAAGGTTTCGCTGTAGTCGGTGGACTCGTCTCGCTGCAGTCATGTGAGCATCTGTCGCAGGCTATAGNNGAGGACGTCGCATTGATACGCGCTCGAGACCAGCCAACCCGCCATGAAAAACACACCGGCATAGGCCACCTGCAATTAGGTCTGCGTCGCTACGCGCCCTATGTGAAACCCGACCTGGTTGCAAATGCGTTGATCGAAAACATCGTCAGCAGCTTATTGGGCGCGGCTGCATGGCTAGGTTTCTATAATGGCAATGTGAACTGCCCCGGTAGCGGTTATCAACCCCTGCATTTTGACCGACCCTACTCCTGGAAAACTCAGCAACAGGCAATTGCGGCAGGAAAGTCCTGGCCGCCTCCCACCACCACGCTTTCATGTTCACTGGCTTTATCTGATATTACCGAAGCGACAGGGGCAACAGAAATTTATCCGGGTAGCCAACTTGAGACGGTGGTGGCCAGCTGGAAAACTGGCGAACGACCCGAGAATCACCCAGATCTGATCGAGCAGTGGGGGCCAGCGCGTAGAATGACCATTCCGGCCGGTGGCATCTGCTTTCGGGATCCAAGGATGTGGCACCGTGGTGTTCCAAACCTGTCAGAACTGGCCCGCCCTATGATAGCGCTGACATACCACTCAGGCTTAGCCAAACACTGGCGGGGCCTGGTTGTTGCAAATATGACTGACCACGATTTACGTCGCTGCGAGGAAGATCCTTCATTGCGTGTTCTAGACAATGGTGAGCTTGGAGACGGCCGGTTGATATTCGATGATAGCGGCAGAAGCGCCTTTGAATCCGTTAACCGCCATGGCGTAGACCGTAATGTGAGATTCGTCACAGATCCGTATCGTGTCAACCATTTCCTGGATGCCCATGCATTGGGTGGCGCCCGAGTTGTCACAAGCGACCACATCACCCCATATCTGCCTGGTGAAACCTAGTGACAAGGGTGCTGTATATTGGTGGCACCGGAGAAATTTCGCTGGCATGCGTTGAACAGGCGGTCGCTGCTGGCCACCGTGTCAGTGTATTCAATCGCGGCAACCACACGGCTCTGCTGCCAGAGGCGGTAGAGGTTATTAACGGTGACCTGGGTGATGAATCGTCCTACCTCAAACTGGCAAAACGCAAATTTGATGTAGTCTGCCAGTTCCTGATGTTCAACCCTGATGCCATGCAGCGTGATATCGAGATTTTTGCGAATCAATGTGAGCAGTATATTTTTATTTCATCGGCTTCTGCGTATGAGAAGCCCTGCCGGGACCCAATTATTACTGAAGCAACACCACTGGCTAACCCCTACTGGGCATACGCCAGAAAAAAGGCGGCATGTGAAGCCTTGCTGGCAAATGCAAACGCGTCTGGCAGGCTTGCNNCAACAATCGTTCGACCCAGCCACACCTACCGTACACGCCTTCCAGGTACTGTCATTGATGGTGACCACCAGNCNTGGCGAATTCTCCAGGGAAAACCAGTCATCGTTCATGGNGACGGGCAATCACTCTGGACACTTACCCATTCANCTGATTTTGCCAGGGCTTTCGTACNACTGTGCGGNAACCCTAAAGCACTGGGTGAGACCTTCCACATCACGGATNGTCGCGCGCATACATGGGACCTTATCCTGCAGCTAACGGCCGATATCCTAGGGCGGNAAGCCAAGATCCTGCATGTGCCCACGGACAACCTGGTTAGATACAACGCTGACTGGTCCGGGCCTCTCCGNGGCGACAAGTCAAATTCTGTTGTCTTCGACAATNCCCATATCGATGNAACAGTGGGTGGTTGGCAGTGTGAGATTCCACTCANAGAAGGTCTACGGCTAGCAAGTNTGCACGTNAGCAAGCGCCTCTCATCAGGCTANAAGCCAGACCCGGTTATAGACGAGTTGGTTGACAAGATCCTTGCTGAGNTCTAAGCGGTCCCNTACNAATACCGACNNTACTATTACGAACCGGGCNNCAGCGACATCTACCGCAAACAATTTCNGTAGTCANTATCNGTGTTTTTATNANCAGATATGATNNACTGAAAAATTCGATNTATTGAAATGTTCGCCTTANTGAAAGGTTNGTCTTAATNAAAGGTTCGATCGTGCTTGATAAGTACANAATCATAAAACACAGTGGCNTTTCANCTCTGATTTCTNNATCCANNTCTTCTGTNATAATTAAAATCCCTTCCGAAAAAGGAAAACAGAATAACGTTTCANCCAAGATGNTTTTTCTTTCNGTGCTGNCTTATAAAACATTNGGGGTTGTTGAATAATAATTCCACAAGGCTATATTTGGGATATAGATCAACTCAGTTTGTTTAAGGAAGATTGTGAATCAANCCGAACCAGGCAAAACAATTACAGGCTATTGTCAGCCTTTATCACTTCGTGCTGGCGAACAAATCCGTTTCATGGCCTCCAGTGAAAAACCCGGCCAGGCTCAACTGGATCTGGTTCGTATNATCTGCGGCGATCCCACCAGNAGCGGCTCGGGTTNCAACGAACAAGAAGTAAGNAGTGATCTNTCCCAACACGTANAGCTTTCCAAGCAACTACTACAACCTGGCTCGTTCGGNAAAGTTGACTTGTCCGGGCTGNCCGCAAATCGAAAACTGAACATCGGCTTCGATATGCTTCCCACTCGACCCATTGGCACTCAGACTATCCTCTCTGTAAAAGGNAATAATGATCAATTGGCCATTGTCTTAGTGGACGGTCTATTGAAAATCCGGTTNGGAAACGCGGAACTGNATACCTACCTCCAGCCCCTGACAACCCGGCGCTGGTACCGTGTTGACATGGNGATGGATCTAACTGCCGGNCAAATCCAAGGTGCCATCACNTCCCAGGAAAGCCATTCTCCTGCTCGTGACCTTCTAGAACCCGTAGATGGGAGTACCTTCTCTCACGCAGGCATGTTGAATNACCTTGGNTCACTTGATTCATGCCTTTTTGCCGCATCTGCCAATGGTGAACACTTCGATGGGCGCATCGCTCGTCCTCACCTTACAATAGATGATACTGAGATTGTCTGGGATCTCGGCCGAGAAATCGATGGTCGTGGGATAGTCGATGTGAGCGGCAATANTCGTCATGGCCTCCTACATCAACTCCCTGCTCGAGGGGTTACCGGTCCAGGTTGGGACGGCACCTGTGAGTCGTGGACNGTAAATCCAAGCCATTACGACGCCGTTCATTTTCACACGGACGATCTCTATGACGTANCNTGGCANACAACAGCGGTCCTGGATCTACCCAAAGANCTTCCAAGTGGGATCTATGCTTTTCGGTTGCGCTCTGAACAGGGCGANGATCGCGTGCCATTTTTTGTTCGGCCTGCTNAGGGTTTTGGCACGGCTAAAATAGCGCTGCTCATGTCGTCTTGCACATACATNGCATATGCCAATCATCGGATGCTTTTTGAGGGGGCAGATTTTGTTGGTGCACGCNCTCGATTAAGCCCNGAACACGAATATATTCGCCAGCATCCNGAATTNGGTGCTTCTCTTTATGAAAAACATGCCGATGGCAGTGGCGTGATGTACAGTTCTCGAAATCGACCCATACTGCAGTTGCGACCCGGGGCTGACNGNTGGAATTTCACGCCGGATACTGACATCAACGCGTACCTGGATCACCTTCATATCGGTCATGATATCGTTGCTGACGAAGATGTTCATTTTGAAGGNCTGGATGCTCTGGCGCCTTATCGCGTCATCGTCACAGGCACTCATCCTGAATATTGGTCCACCTCGATGCTCAACGCATTGAAGGATTGGCAACGCCAGGGAGGACGATTGATCTACCTGGGTGGCAACGGCTTTTACTGGCGAGTTGCCTTCAATAAANCCTGGCCTGGCGCGATTGAACTACGCAGAGCAGAAGACGGCGTGCGAAACTGGCAGACGGNACCAGGNGAATCCTATCACTCATTTAATGGTGAATATGGGGGGCTGTGGCGGCGTCTTGGACGCGCACCNAATGAANNAGTAGGTATNGGNTTTGCNGCCCAGGGATTTAAGAAAGCAACCCACTATCAAAGAAGTGAGGCCAGCTGGNACTCACGGGCGGCATGGATTTTCGAAGGTGTGCAAGAAGATTTGATCGGCACGTCNGGCTTGGGCGGAGGNGCNGCTGGACAGGAAATTGATCGCTACGACACANCCCTGGGATCTCCGCAACATGCAGTGGTGTTAGCTTCAGCAACGGAATTTGGCCCCGACATGATCCGAACNAAAGANGAATTCGAAGCAGCCGTAAATGCNCCTTGNCCCGATCCTCTGGTNCGTGCTGATATNNTATTCTACGAAACCCCAGGTGGCGGCGCCGTNTTTTCGGTTGGCTCGATTTCCTGGTTCGGNGCACTAGCGGTCAATGGCTATGATAACGATATTGCTCGTATNACTGGCAACGTCATTCAAAGATTTGTTGATGAAACNCCCTTTCACCTCAAACAATANGAATCTTTAAAACCAAGCCTATAGTTCTCTACCNGAATGGTGCAGNCCCTNNCGGCCAGGNTGGCTGNCNAGGCNTCCTGAACTNCCCCCCGGCATACTATTCAGCNTCAGCCGATNTGCCGNTACTAACTCGAATGGCAAATTCTTCTTCAGGNGAATACACCAGNGTTTTACGACCGTATAACCCAAAGTACAACANGCCACAGATAAACCATATGGCCACNCCNGTGACCCCAGGGCGAAAGTNAGGATTCTGGAATAACAGCAGCAGCGTAACCANGGAAATGACCAGAGCAACCACGGCNCCGGTNTTACCCAGCGGGCTTACAAAGGGTCGTGCAATGTCTGGGTACTTGTTCCTNAGGACAATATAAGAGGCCATCTGCATTANATAGGCGATCACTGCACCGAAAACTGCCATGTTAAGAATAACCCCGCCGAAGGCGCCGCTGCCATTGGGATCGACAAAATNCAGCAATAACAAAACCAGATAACCAACCACNGCTCCAGCGATCAATGCAGCATACGGCGTCTGGCGTTCACCGTGCGTTACCGACAGCCAATGGGGGAAATAACCNGCCCGCCCCAGGGAATATATATTGCGGCCGAANGCGTAGATGATCGCATGGAAACTGGCAATTAACCCGGCCACCGCCAGTAAGCCCAGTACCTTGGCACTGGACAAACCCACAGTCAGTTTCAGGCCATCCAGTAAGGGTTCCTCAGTCTGCGATCCAAAAAATGCTGCGCCACCACCGATGCCTATATTAAGCACTGTTATCAANATACCTGTGNCCATTAAGGTTCCCAGACCCCACAACAGTCCACGTGGCATGTCACGGGATATATCAGTGGCTTCNTCTGCCGCCAGGGGTAANTGCTCGATGGCCAGGTATAACCAAATNGCAAANGGCAAAGCTGCCCCTACNCCCATCNAACCTCGTGGCAACCAAACACTGTGNCCGGGGTCAGGTTCAATATTCCACAATGCTCCCCANCTGAAGTGNGTCACTGCGCTGAGATAAAACGTGAGTAAAATAAGCAGNGCTAAAACTGTTATGAAGACAATGAATTTAAATGACTCCTCCACCCCAAATATATTCAGGCCCACAAAAACAACGTACAGGCCCAGCCACCACAGCGGCTGCACNGAATCGGCAGTAGAAAAAATATTCTGCAGGTAGGCAGCNGCNAAATAACACACCACGGCCGTGGTGANTANATACTCCANGTTTTCAGCCAGGCCCGTGATATAGCCACCCCATGGNCCCATCGCTGTTCGCCCAAATGANTAGGCTCCGCCNGTGTGAGGCAAGGCNGTGGACATCTCTGCAATGGAAAAACACAAGCCAATATACATAACCGTAACAATCANCAANGCAACNAAAAACCCACCNAANCCAGCCTGACCNACACCNAGATTCCAACCGGAAAAGTCNCCGGAGATAACGGCACCAACACCNAGGGCCCAAAGGGACCAGGCTCCAGCATATTTTTTCAGGGTTCGCTTCTCAAAGTACGACTCATCNGCCACNNGGTACTCAACCCCACCAGCAGNTTTTTTCGCGTTACCCTGTTCTATCACGGTGTCCCCCTNTGCCTCGNGTTTGCAGTGGTAGTCATNCTTTCAACCCCAGTCGTACCNCAACGTTCAGATAACGGGCTACTCCCAGCCATCACTCNCGCTTCTTCCATTTGTTAGCACAACTTATNAANGGGGGGTAGGAAGAACTAACCACGTTTCGGCATCGGTTACCAAATATTTCTCTGCCTTACTTCCACAGGTTTTCTCAGAATCGGATGAATATNGAANTTTAAANNAGCGAATCTGACCAATGAGTTTTNCTGAGAACCCCGCTTTCGCGCCAATTTCGTGTCACTAGATTAAGACAGATCCCGCTCCGCCTGCCAGGCTTATCCGCGCAANGCCTCAAATCCAATATTTACCCNGGCTCCCTACTCTNANCCCATCACTTTGGTTACCNGTCTGGNCCCAAGCCTGAAGGCNGAACTCGGTAAAANGCAACTTCGCATTAATGCGCTCTGTCCCGGNGGCATTGATACAGGCATCATCCCGCATGATCAACGAACTGACGAGGNCGTTTTCATGACACCCGANAATGTAGNGNACNAAGTGCTGATGCTTTTCGGCAGGCCGCGATCTCAAAGCTGTGATTAGGCAAACCCGCCGGGGATCTGGCCAGTAGCTCGAGCTCAAGAAACCTGGCCGTGTGAGTATTGCTCGACCATCCCCCTTTTTATCTATCCAAGATACTTTGCAGTCGCTAAGAAAAGGGGGTTAAACTCTTGTCCTGACATCTACTTATTACCATTGGGGCCGCTAAACGATAAGAATACCGTCACAGATCGAGCGACCCATAGATAAAACTAGGGGAAAGGTTATGGCTAGGCGACCTGAAATCTGGATCGGCCATGTAAATTTGCAGACAACCAATCTTAAGGGCTCCACGAGGTTTCTTGCGGATGCCGGGTTAAGACATGTATTTGCCAATGAAGAAATGGTGATAGTAGAACTAAGGGGCGGGACACATCTCATCATGTTTGAGCGAGATGAACTTGAAAATCCTGAAAGCTACTTTGATTTCATGGTGGAAGATATCGATGTTTTGCATTCCAGATTGGATAAAATGGGCTACTCTGTCACAGATATCGAAAGGGGTCAGATACATGACACCTTTTCTTTGAAGGAACCCGGTGGTAACAGAATTCGAGTAAATTCAAGCCATGTGGATGATCATTCGGCGGTGTAGGCTTGCTAAAAAAGGTACGCCGCAGGCAAATAGCTTACTCATTGCTAATGAAAATACAGACAAGCGCTCATTCAGCAGTATAAATAATTTCACACATTTCAAAATTATCAGAGATCACTTCCTCAACCAGGGCTGACGCTGATGCCCAAATGCTCATCCAGGCTGCATCGGCGTATGCTTCATCTAGAATCTTGCCTGCATCAGCGCTGGATGGACTTGCTGCTCTGAGGTGGTAGGCTTCGTGTGTTCCTCCACCAATGGGTTGAAAAACACCTAGATTGATTGTATGACCTTCAGATCTAAGTGCCTTTTCAAGCTTTGCAATCTGCGTAACAAATGACTGAATATTGTTATTAGAAATCTTCAGTCTCCATAAACGTTCAAACCCAGGCTCGAGGATATATTCCTTTAAAGGCTTAAAGATCGCGGAGTACTTTACTTGCCTTAAGGCCATTAGTTCAGCGGTGGCCTGGAAAGGGTCATACTTGTCGGTGGCTGCTATGGCATCGACCATTGAGTCATAGCCGTTCCAAACAAACATCTGCCCAGGATAGTCATTACCGGTCTTGGTCACACACACGCCCGCCACTGAGGAGCCAATAGTCTTGAACGGCGCATCATTGGCTTTCAAAGCAGCAATGTAGGTGTCAACGTTGGTTGCCTGAACCATGAGCGTGGTAAAAGCACCGCTACCGACGGGCACGGGTTCATGATGATCAGCGTATAATGAGCAGGAAGCAACCAAAACTAGAAAAGAGACGAGTAATTTCATGTATTCTTACCTTGTTGTTTGTAATTAGTCGGAACAAAAAATCTAGCTTAGCTATAGCAATCGAGCAAGTCGAGATTAGTTCGATTTTGGTAACGACAGAGAGCAAGCGGAACTTGGCAGGAATCCTGCCGCTTAAATCATGCTGACCAGCGCAGCATTGCTGGACAGTTTAAGTAACTGAAGCCCATTGTAAGCGCTTACTTTCTGCCCATTGGGTAACAGGTTGAGCTATCCAACCGATTAACTTCAACTCGGATTCGCTGCTATGCTAAAGAAAACACTGATTGGAATAGCCACCCTCATTTTAATTGTTGCAGTGCCTGTCTTGTTCTTCGGCTACAAATTTTCTCAATCCGGAGATGACTACGGTGAAGAAAGACAGCTGGAGAACTCACAAAGTGTGCGTAGCACCACCTATGGGGATGTTGTTGGTTTTGTCGATATCTTAGGCTCGCATACCTGGATGGGCATTCCCTTCGCAACACCGCCAGTCGGCGATTTACGCTGGAAAGCACCAACGAGACCGAAAGCATGGCAAGGCACACGAGAGGCATTGCAGGCTTCTGATCGCTGTAAACAGGTCGGCTCACCCGGCGAGAGCAGACCACCGGAAGAACTAGGTAAGCCAATTGGCTCAGAGGACTGTCTCTATCTGAATATCTTTGCACCGAAATTTCCCAAGGATGATGTGCCGACCAACAAGGCGAGATTACCGGTCATGGTGTACGTTCACGGTGGCGGCAACGTTGCTGGATATGCCAATCAATTTAAATACTCCGGTCGAAACCTGGCCAGAAATCACAACGTGATTGTTATCAACTTCAACTATCGGCTGGGCCTCTTTGGCTGGTTCGCACATCCATCCCTCAACAGCGACGGTTCACCTGAAGACCAATCTGGTAACTATGGCATCCTCGATAGCCTGGCCGCATTACAATGGGTGCAGGACAACATAGAAACATTTGGCGGTGACCCGACTAACGTGACTTTATTTGGTGAGTCTGCTGGCGGCATGAATATCTTTGCCATTCTCGCTTCAGAGCAAGGTCAGGGACTGTTTCACAAAGCCATCATCCAAAGCGGCCTGCCCATTTCAATACCCATGGAGCTGGCACAAGACTATATCGAAGATTCTGGGCACGTGAACAGTGGCCGAGAGATCACCAATCAACTACTCATCGCCGATGGCGTCGCCTCATCAAGACAGGAAGCATTATCACATCAAAACCAGATGGCTGATTCAGAGATAAGCGTCTACCTGAGAGGAAAAACAGCGAACCAAGTTTTAATGCTTCTGGGTACTGAAGGTATGCCTGAACTTCCCATGATATTTCGTGATGGTACGGTCGTACCTGCTGAGGATTTGATGGAAGTGTTCAAGGATGCCGATAACTACAATGCCGTCCCTATCATGATCGGCACCAATCGAGATGAATTCAAACCATTTTTCATTGGCGACAGGAGCCTGGTCGCTTTAGATATGGGCTTTGTGCCAAGAATCATTGATGATGCACACTTCCACGCCGTCACAGGTTACTTTAACGATTCTTGGAAAGCGCGGGGCGTTGACGAGGCCGCCATGCGACTGACTGCATCACAGGCCGAAGCCGTATTTGCCTATCG
>NZUN01000044.1 GCA_002697205.1 Gammaproteobacteria bacterium | reverse complement strand
TGGACCCATGGGAATAGTATCCGGTGGTGCTTTCAGTACAGGCATTACTCGTCCAGCACCTTCCGATTGGTCATTCCTGGAAGGCCGGGAAGTAATTGAATTCCAAACACTCGCCCCGAAGACTTCGAGAACCGTATGGTTGGTAGTCTTAAACGGTCAGTTGTATCTGGTGAGCGGTTATATGAAAACCGGTTTTGGAAAGGTTTGGAAGCAATGGCCTCACTATATTGAAAATGATGATCGTATTATTCTTCGAATTGATGGGAAATTATATGAGCAGAGGTTACAACGCTTGATGACAGAGAAGGTCATAGCATCAGTGATGAATAAATTTTCGGAAAAATATAATTTGTCGGGTCCGGGGCCGAGCCCTGACGGGGCGGCCGTCGTTGCCAGTGGTAATGCCTGGCTGTACCAGGTAAGAAATCGATAGCCAGCCAGGTGCTTCGATTAATCCTAACTTCGCTTGGTCTATGCAAATCTGAGGCTGGGCCGTGCAACAAAGTTGGAGAGGATCAGAATTGTCGTTTGCGCTGGGAACGGTCATCGGCTGAAGTGATGAAGGCTTGCCTGCTTGTACATTCGTTACGAGACTCGGGGGTCGCAGCCTTGTATTGACTTAATGGAGACGTGACCTATTTTGCTGGCTGAGATCTTTCCAGACTATGGGTTGCAGCCAGTATCCGGACCTGAAACAATGTTTTAAGAGCGTAGTTGTGGGTCAACGGTGGACTGTTATGGATAGACAGGAATATAAACTGAACTGGCGCTTGCCAGACGCTGCCAGCAGACAATGGTTAGCCTGGGCGCTGACAGCATGTCTGGTTTATTTTGCGGGTTACCTCTTCTTTGGGCAGCAGGGTTGGGGTGAAGCGGCCAGTTCAGAGCAGGCCATTGGTGAAGCTTCTCGCTGGTGCGAAAGGGTTACTGCAGGATTGCTAAGGGAACCTGCCAATGCCCTGAGTAACATCGGCTTCATGGTTGCTGGAATACTCATGCTGGCCAGGCTTAGCAGGGATGTCAGTATCGCTGACAGTGCTACACAATTCCATGGAGCAAGCCCGGTGGCGCTATTGTATGCCGCTGCAACCATTTGGTTAGGGCCTGGTTCCATGCTCATGCATGGTACCCATACCGCCTGGGGTGCCTGGGCTGACAACCTCAGTATGGTGATGTATATCCTGATCCCCTGGCTAGTGAATATCTCTGAAATGGGTCGATGGCGGTTGCGGTTGTTTTTCACTGTTTATGCAGCCCTGGTGCTGAGCTACGGCCTGGGCCGCCCGCTTCTGGGAGCGGATTTAGGAATACATCTGGATCTATTCAGCATATCAATTGGCCTGTGGGGTATATCCGAGCTGCTCTATCGCTTCTGGTCACCGCGGTTTCGCTGGTTATCCGGTTTCGCTGGCTTTGCCATCGCCGCCTTGTTTGGTATTACGCCGTGGGAGATGCTGGAAAAACCTAATGAATTCTGGTGGGTTCTGCTGTTCTGGCTACCGGGTTTACTGGCAACCCACCCGCCTCGTGGTCGAAGATCCTATTCACCCTGGTATTTTGCCGGGGTTGCCTGTTATCTGATCGCTTTTTCCATATGGCTGACGGGTCGGCCCGGACATGAGTGGTGCCGCCCCGATTCCTGGTTGCAGGCCCATGCGGTCTGGCATCTGCTGTCAGCCCTGGCAACCGGGTGTTTTTTCATATTTCTGAGAACCGAAAAGGCAAAGTGAAGTTATCTGGACTTCGGTATTGTCTGTTGCTCTGGTGATCAGGTTTTTCAGGTGCTGGCAGTAGCTTGTTTCGCTGGCGGGTATAAGAAGGGTTACTATGCTTGAGCTCTGCCAGTGTTGCGCTCTGGGTTTAGACGAGAAGGTGACAATGCGTTGATGCTTAAGCTACGCCTCGCTCGTCATTGCTCGAGGTAATGTCAGATGTGCGTCTAAAGGATGTATAACATGGCAGATACAAGCATCACTGGGACGCAGTGACCCTCCTGTAGATGAGTGATTTATAAGGAAATCGATCGTTGAGCACTGCTAGAGTTGAGTACAACTATATGTAAGTTAAGGAGTACCTTGTGGACTATTCTCTGCCGGTGATCTCGTGGTTGGATATTGGTATTGTCTTTCTTCCGATGGTCATCGTGTTTGCCGTGATGTTCAGCTGGTCGCTGCAGGCTTGGACAGCAGTTTATTCAACGGCGCGTATGCTGATTCAACTGATTCTCATCGGTTATTTCCTGGTTTATATATTTGGCGCAGGTGAGGCCTGGGTAATCTGCCTGGTACTGGCTGTGATGTTGACTGTTGCCAGTTGGATTTCACTCAATCCCGTTCAGGGAAAACGGCGTTACTTATATCCATATGTGTTGATTTCGCTGGCTTCTGGTGGCGGGCTGGTGTTGTTTCTGGTGGTATGGGGTGTTCTTCATATCGAGCCCTGGTACACGCCACAGTATACGGTTCCTCTGGCAGGGATGATATTTGCCAATTCTATGAATACAGTCAGCCTGGCAGCAGAACGATATGAGTCAGAGATTATCAACGGCCTCAGCTGCGAAGCGGCGAAGAAGGTCGCGTTCCAGACAGGTATGATTCCCGTGGTGAACTCGATGTTTGCAGTGGGCCTGGTAGCGCTGCCGGGCATGATGACGGGGCAGATTTTATCCGGTGTTTCACCGCTGATAGCCGTTCGTTATCAGATCGTTGTGATGTGCATGCTGTTTGCTGCATCAGGCATTTGTGCAGCCCTTTATCTCGAGTTGATCAGTCGTAGCGCCGCAATCGGCGATTCTGCGCCGCAACCGTTGGAATAATACCCATCCTGAACAAGCTTGCTGGTTGCAAGAGTCTAAAGAAATAGGGTGAAATGCGGAGATGGATCTGGCCTGTGGTTTAATAAGACGCGGCTGGCACTGTATCGTAAAGTTGTAGCGTTGGATACTGTTGTTTGTTAGGCCATGAAGCCGAGATTGCGAAGATTGAANGCGGGCAGGTTGGGNGCTATCTGATCCAGGGNTGAATCATCAACGCCNAACCAGTTTGCNAGGGTNGCNGCATANTGNTCTGCNGACNGNGTGGGNATGATTCTGCCGCCGGCGACATCATCGGGTCCATCGATTTCCAGGGAGGGCATGGTGCCGAAAATCCGTTGTCCGAGAACGGCGCCGCCGGAGACCAATTGATGTCCACCCCAGCCGTGGTCGGTGCCNTCACCGTTACTGGTCAGGGTTCGGCCGAAGTCCGATTGGGTAAACGTGGTTATCTGGTCGCTCAGGCCAATTTCAGTCATGGCNGTCTGGAATGCCAGCAGGCAGTCACCCAGGTCCATCAGNAGGTCAGGCTGGTCTTGATTNTGGTCGTTATGGGTATCAAAACCTCCCGTGGTGATATAAAAAATCTGNCGGTTGACCTCGAATTCATCTTTNACAGCAAGCANTCTGGCGACGATTCTGAGCCTTCTGCCCAGCCTGCTGTCTGGAAACGGCGTATCCAGNTCTGGCACCAGCCGTAAGGCATCGTTAATCAGGTCAGCATAAAGCAATGACCGCGAATGTATGTCCGCCAGCGCCCTGCTGTGGATGTTGTCAAAGCCGTTGGNTAACTGTCGTTCAAACGAGGCCTGCCGTTCCGNNCCGTATTCGGCATTACGCCGAAATGCNNCATAGCTGCTGGCGCCGGAATTGTTCACAGTATAAGGACTGGTGCTTTCACCTGATTGAAATCGTGAATTACCCGATGTGGAGATGTTGGTGGGCAGCATTTGGCCTGACAAATCATCGGCTAAAGAGTCGGCGATTCGGCCCGCCCAGCCCGTGGACAAAGTAGTAGTGCCTCTTAAACTCTGCCATTGATTGCGTTGATCGTTATGNGAGAAAAGCTGCGGTGGCAGGAGGGTATTGCCATTGAGGTAGTCATCTTTGCTGACAGGTTCGAGCAGTGGGCCGACATTGCTCACCACAGCCAGGTCCCCGCTTTCGAATAAGCCCTGCAAACCTGTGGCCATGGGGTGAAAGCCGTAAAGAATGCCGTCCGAGTCCAGGGGTGAGATGGGTAACAGGGCTTCCTGAGCAATGGCCAGGTTCTGGCGCGANGCCGCATAAATGTTGTATTCGGCATCGCTGCGCGGCACCANCATATTAAAAGAGTCATTACCGCCCAGCAGAAACACATTGACCAGGCATTTGTAATCCGTAAATTCAGCGCTTCTGGCCTGAGGGATCAGACCCGGACCACCGATCAGACCAAGGGCAGAAAGTGCTGCGCTGAGCTTGAGAAATTTTCTTCGCTGCAGGGTGTTGTTCATCTTAATACCGCAAATTCAGGTGAAGTGGCTATCATGTGAATGGCCTCTACTACTTTTCCGGCCTGGGTATCCCAGTGCTCCATCATGGAGGCGGTTTCGCTGCGAAGCTGCTCTGAGATGTTTCCTCCCAGGAGCTTATCGGCCACCTGGTTAATCAGGGTCTGGGGTTGGTCGACNAGGGCCAGTTCAGATTCGATATCGATATAAATGGTTGCTTCGTCTTTTTCTGCCACTGCAGAATGCTGCAGGAAAATGGCCAGGGCCAGGTAGTTATTTACNGTAACGGAGGTTGTTTCATTGGTGATCTGCATCTCCGGTGATACCAGGCCAAGTTTACTGATCTCTCCAGGCGGGGCGAAGTCCGGCCGAAAGAAATTGAAAACCGAGTCAGCGCGGAGCGGNGCCTGGGAAAAAGAAAATTCGGGGTAGGCAAAAAGATACCGATTATTCGCGGCAGACGCGTCGAAGGCTCGCCAGACTGCGGTTAGCCNNAGCAGCGGTTCGGTCAACTTACCGCTGTTGGCATCCGCGGGTTCAGCCCGAGCTTCAGGATCCAGCAAGATGGCTTTTACTACCGCACTCAGGTTGCCTCTGGTGCCATAGCCGTCATCGATGAAAACCGCAGCAACTCGCCCGATATAAGCTGCTGAAGGATTGGCGGAAACCAGGCGCTGAATGAGTTGTCTGCNGATAAATGCCGGGACGTTGGCATGGCTGGCGATGTTTTCAAGTGCTGCATCCANGTCATCCTCCGCNGTTTGTCCTGCCGGTAAAACGACCTCGTTTAACAAGCGTTTTTCNCCTTCATCATGAAAATCCTGGAATGCCGNCATGGGCAACCTGAAGATGTAGGAAGGTTGGTTGAAACTTTCTGAGCCATAAAAGGTCCAGCCCGTGAAAACGTGGGCAAACCCTTCAATAATGCTTTGATCGTAGGTGGGTATGGGCTGGTTGTTCTGATCTAGGATGGTTGATCCATTTTCATTGAGCATGACCAGGCCAATGCTGAACAATTGCATCACTTCTCTGGCATAGTTCTCATCGGGCCTGATATTCATTGCTTTGTCGGGTTTTTGATTACCCAGCATGGAAAGATAAAGACCCATGGCAGGCGTCAGGGTGACAGCCTTAAGNAGTTCCTGGTAGTTTCCGAAAGCGTGCAATGTCAGTTCATCATAGTAGTTGGCCAGACCGTTCGGGAAGTTGAATAGATTACCCTGGTCGGAGACCACCATAATCTCGGACAGGGCAAAGGCGACTCGCTGCCGAAGTTGATCTTCACCATTCAAGACGTTTCTGAACCAGGCATCAAGGCGGTTCGTTTGACCCTCACGGTTATTTTCTGGTTCTTCCAGGTCATCCATATAGGGAAGCTGCAGGGATGGGGTTTCCAGCAGCTGTTGATCAATCCAGGCCTCAAAGCCGATGTTTCTAACGTTGTCAACTTCAGCAGGAGTAGGACCAAAGCTGGCCTGCCTTAAGAACCGGTGCGCTTCGGCAANGGAGATAACAGGCGCTGTTGGCGTCTCCCCTGACGGTGCCGGGGTGGTTGATCCNGAGGAACCGCCGCCGCCACCGCAACTGCTGAGCAGTAGCAGGCTGATGGTTACTATCGTCGTTNGACTAAAATGCAATTTCCCCCCCCTCCCTCTCCCGTATTAACAGTGACTTAATCGAATTGAGAGCAGCTAGCGCCGTTGTTTTAAAGGTTGGTTGCTGATTCCCCACGTTTGATCTTACCTGTGCNGAGGATAGAGTAAAGATTAATGTTTGTACGGGGATTCGGAATAGATCTGTTGCTCAACCGCAAAAAAATACTATAGCAGCTCGCCTGCCGAGGTTGGCCATTAGCCGCGACGACAGGGTTTGNTCAAGAGTAGAGTTAAATTGATGACACCGCTATNNTTTGTAATAGGTGTGCTNCCTATAACGACAGGGAGATCCGATAAGGTNTACNCTAACGNGGCTACTAGCGCTGAAATTGAAAGCCCTGAGNGCCNNCATTGTGTTAAGCGTCCTATGCCGGGATGAATCCATGGCAACGACCTATACAGGGGAGGCGGGGGTGCTCTTAAACTGGTCATGTAATGTAATAGCGGGTTCAGTCACGATTGTATNGGTCCGGATGGGCGTGTTAGCAGATCTTAGTGAGGTTTGTTTCTGCCCTGTGCAGCGCGAATGATGGTATCNCTGCCCATCTGGTAGGACTCACCACAGAATTCGCANTGAATTGATAAGGTCTGCTGTTGCTCGAGTAAGTCTTTGAGNTCCTGCTCGCCAAGGGCTANTAACGCATTGGCCATTCTCTGCTGGCTGCAGTCGCAATGAAAGTTGATCGGCACTGGCTTGTAGAGGCTAACGTCCCAGTCGCCGTAAAGCTTGCTGATCAGCAATTCGTCTGGTAAATCAAGGAGCTCTCGCGAACNGATAGTTGATGCCATTAAACAACAATGTTGCCATTGCTGATCGCGGCTTTCCTCGCTATGAAGCTGNTGTGTGGGNAATTGCTGAAGCATAAACCCAGTNGCNGTCCTGCCATCGCAATGTAGGATGATCTGCGTTGCCAGTTGTTCTGATTGCTGGAAGTAGTANGACAGGCATTCGGATAGGGTGGAAGCTGATANAGGCACCAGGCTCTGGTATCGTTCACCCTGGNTNGNTTCGATGGTAATTGCCAGTGTACCGTCTTTGAATAAGCTGCTCATATCCAGGCTGTCCAGTTCTGGGTATGACCCGCGTACAATGCCGCGAATTTTGCTGTCGCTGGCAAATTCGCTCATAACTAAAGAAACTGGTTCAGCTGCTTTAGCCTGAAGTACCAGACGACCCGTGAATTTTAGGCTGTTGCCGAGCAGCGNAGCAGCAGNCAGGAATTCTCCCAGCAGATGTAGTATNGGTTCANGGTATTCCTGATGGCTATAGCAGTCAGTGAAGCTATTGCTGAGTCTGACAATACAGCCTCTGATGTCTGCTTCCTGAAATAGGAATCGTTTTGAATAATCCTGGNTCAATGATAATCCCTNACGTGTGAACGAGTNATGCTGGCNTTATTGAAACCNTGATCTCANTTGCAGCGATGCTACTTCGTTGTGAACCAACTGATCATAAGCAGGGCTCCTGTGAATCTACATTATCCTGAAGTGAACCTTCGATTAAAAGTTGTTTATGGGTNGCANGGTTTAAATCTGCNGGCGCGATAATGGGTTGGAGAAATCCGCGTTACCCTGAGAGCCAGCTTTAATTGGTTTTTGATTGATGCCCTTGTCTGCAAGACACTGTGCGCTGGTCGGGGGTAAGCCAGGCGATGCATTGTTAACGGTTATCGCAGTACTAGTTCCGGGTCGTGCTAATAAAGTAGAATTGAAAATTGCCAGCGAGAAAAAGACCGTGCGGTTCCTATGAATGGTTTGCTAATCCCTGCCAGCTTCTTCATCATTAGCATTTTCAGATGCCAGAAATATATGTTANGTAAAAGACTGCTGGATTATTTAAGATCGGATGGGGGTGTCTTNNGATCTGGGCTTNTTTTGCTTTTAGGCTCGCTGCTATCGAGCTCCGCCGTTGCGATTGTGGATGTAAATGGTCAGTATTTCGCAGAACCCGANGCNGCCCTGTTTTCCTCGATTTCACTGGATTTCAGTGGAGCCAGTGGCAATGACCAGCGCAGCCAGGTCAGTATCGATAGTCATTCCATCTGGCGTGGGGATCGTTCTACCTGGTTGCTGATCGGAAGTTATCAGGCGGCCGAGTCAGAAGGGCGCGATACCGCAGATAATGCGTTTGTTCATGTCAGGTACGTTCGTAAGCTAGCCTCTGGCGGTCTTGAATTTTATGCCCAGGGCCAGCGGGATCGTTTCCAGAAGTTGGATTCAAGGCGACTGTTTGGCCTGGGTTATCGAGTCGACTGGCACAGCGAACAACGTGATTTAGATGCACTTGTTGGTATTGGATTGATGCAGGAACAGGAACGGTTTGTAGAGTCGACGGACAGGGCAGAGCAGGTTCGTGCTAACCTTTATCTAACGCTGTCTCTGCCCTTAGGTCTTGCTGGGAAAACGCGGTGGAGCTTGTCGGCGTATGCCCAGTCGGGGTTATCCGGAGGCGGAATGCGCAGTATCGCGGTTACTAAGGTTGCCACAAAGTTGACGGATAAACTGTCATTGGAACTTAGTGTGGCTTATGACCATGACAATAAACCCACCTTTGGGGTAAATTCGGAGAATTTCAGATATACCTCTGGGTTAACCTATACCTTCAGCAGAGCCAAACAATAACCGTTAGTCTCAGGCTTTTCCCAGACTTCTTGCATCGTGTCCCGGCATGGTTTGCTCTAGATGTTCCAGTAATGTCTTGCTTTGGCGGACGGTCTGCTCAACCGCGTTCATCAAGGCCTGCTTGCGCTCTTCGGTTTTTTGTACTTCATCGATAAGGGTGCTACTCAGAGCGGTTCGCTCGGTTATGATGGTCGTCAGCAGCTCTTCCAGATGTTCAATTTTACTTCGAAAAATGTTTTCAAAGGCGAGTTTGAACTGATCTGGATTATTGCTGCTCATGCCGCTCTCCTAGATTAAGAGAGGCGATAACATTGAGTTAGAGGAGGTCTAATTCCTGCTTAATCAGTCTGTGATAGATTAACCTGCATAGATACGGAATTGACCTTCGTATATTAGCTGCTTTGTTGGGACGATCCTTCTATCGTCAGTAGTTGTTAGATTATAAAGGGTTACCTCCATTTCGAGCATACCTGCGGCGGAGTTGGTTAGGAGAATCACCCCATTGGTGATAATGATACAGTCGAAGGTCGAGCAATGAATCGTCGCGTTGTCGTGGTGGTTCTTGCTCAGCTTAATAAAACGACCAATTCGACCTTGGAAAATTCGAAAAAGCGAAGGCTTCCACCAGTATTGGTCCTACTTTATAGTCGGTTTGGTGCAATATCGCGCTGGATTATTTCCTCAATTGGGTAGATCGCGTCCGCATTGGTAGTGGTGAGATGAATATGGAGAAACGGTTTATGGGCAACTGGGTTACATTGCAGTCAGCCGCTGTGCTTCTCAGCATTAGCATAACATTGTTTGCTGCAATGCCCGAACCAGAGCGATTAACGACTGAAATCGAGAAATTTGCCCAGGGTGATGCGCAGAATCATTGGCCAGAGGGCGCGATCTTGGCTACAGGGAGCTCCAGTATGCGTTTGTGGAGTGTCAATCAGTTGATGGAAGGTCACCTGGCCCCGTTGACTCTGATTAATCGCGGATTTGGCGGCAGTGTTCTAAACGACCTGGATTTCTATCTGGATAGCCTGGTCATAAAGTATCGGCCCAGGGCGGTGATGATTTATGAAGGTGATAATGATATTGCTTTTGGTATTGCCGCGGCAGCCGTTTTGAAATCAATGGTCCGGGTAATTCAAAGAGTTCATGATCAGGACCCGCGTGTACGCTTCTATATATTGTCGGTAAAACCGAGTATCAGCCGGTGGTCTCACTGGCCGGCCATGCGAGCGTTAAATGTAGAACTGCAGGCGTTGTGCGATACAGATAAGCGGTTAGTTTATATTGATGTGGCGTCGCCGATGCTGGCAACCAACGGCAAGCCTCTAGCTGAGATTTATAGTCCAGATGGGCTCCACATGAATCATCTTGGCTATCAGTTATGGCGTGATGCAGTTCGTCCCGTACTGCTTAAAGGCGAGGGCGAATTTGAGCGGCCTCAAGCTGGGCCGCGCTAGCATCTATAGTACTTGCGCAGCTCCATTGGTTAGTAAACACCTGCCATTGACAATGCAGTTTCCCAGCCGGAAATAGGAGCACTCTTACCAGAGGTCGTATTTCTGCAGTTCGGCGCGGCCAACCACCATGTGGTGAACCTCATCAGGGCCATCGGCAAAGCGCAGATGCCGCATGTCAGTATACATGCCTGCCAGCGGCGACCATTGGGATATACCGGTTGCGCCATGCATCTGGATGGCCTGGTCTATGATCAGGCAGACTTTTTCCGGCACTATCGCTTTAACTGCGCTGACATAGACACGAGCTTCTTTGTTACCCAGAACATCCATGGCTTTGGCTGCCTGCAGAACCATCAGCTTCATGCCATCGATTTCAATTCGAGCCCTAGAGATGACTTCCAGATTTTTACCGAGTTTGGCGATGGGTTTGCCAAATGCGACTCGAGTTGCTGAGCGTTTCACCATGAGTTCAAGGGCTTTCTCTGCTTTACCGATGGATCGCATGCAGTGATGAATTCGGCCCGGACCTAGGCGCACCTGGGAGATTTCAAAGCCCCGTCCGACACCCAGTAAGACGTTATCTTTCGGGACCCGCACATTATTGAAACGAATGTGCATATGTCCACGTGGGGCATGATCCGCGCCAAAAACGTGCATGCCTTCGAGGATTTCAACGCCGGGCGTATCTTTAGGGACTAGAATTTGAGATTGCTGCCGACTGGGGGCAGCATCCGGGTCTGTCTTGACCATGACAATCATTATCTTGCAGCGAGGATCACCCGCACCGGAGATGTAAAATTTTTCACCATTAATGAGCCACTCATCTCCGTCGAGAACGGCGCTGGTACTGATGTTCTTGGCATCAGAAGAGGGTAGCGCAGGTTCTGTCATGGCATAGGCCGAACGTATTTCTCCATTGAGCAGCGGTTTCAGCCATTGCTCTTTCTGTGCCTCTGTGCCGACCCTTTCGAGTACTTCCATATTGCCTGTATCGGGTGCACTGCAATTAAGGGTTTCT
Source organism: Gammaproteobacteria bacterium (assembly GCA_002697205.1). Taxonomy (GTDB): domain Bacteria; phylum Pseudomonadota; class Gammaproteobacteria; order Pseudomonadales; family Azotimanducaceae; genus UBA9926. The sequence goes on along the minus strand of NZUN01000044.1, from coordinate 5,374 downwards.
GATGCCAGGGCATATTTCCCCAGTTCAGCAGCGATATAGGCATAATCCAGATTGGTTAACCCTTCGCCCATTTCAGAGTCGGGTAGGAAAAAGTTCCATAACCCGGATTCCTTCGCCTTTTGTTTAGCACCATCGAGCAGTTCGAGCTGGCGGGGATGCCATGACCAGCGATCTGCTTTGTCTTTTTCCAGGGATTGAAACTCGTCGATAATGGGCACGACGTTGTCCCTGATATGCAGGGATACTGCATCCATCAGCGGCTGAGCCTTTTCTGACATGGCAAGGGTGAAAAGATCGTTGTTTAAGTCTGGCATCGGTAGCTCCTTTAACTATAGCGCGATCAAAACACGAAAATTGCTGGACTGGCAAGTGATCCGGTCATAATAGTGAATATAACCTCGTAAAAGCAGGACAGGTCTGGTTTATCTGCTGAAAATATCGATGCATCTGGACAACCGGCCTCTGGCTCTGTTAAACCAATAGGGTTAATACAAGGTGAGCAAGAGGATGAATAATTTATTTGATATAAGCGGTAAAGTTGCACTGGTTACCGGTGGTTCCAGAGGCATTGGCGAGATGATTGCAGCTGGATTTCTGGCCAATGGTGTAAAAGTCTACATCAGCTCGAGAAAAGCTGAGGTCTGCGATGCAACAGCGGCACGATTGTCAGAAGATTTTGGTGGAGAGTGTGTTTCCCTGCCGGCTAATCTGGCAGACGTGGCGGGCTGTCAGAAGCTGGCTGATGAGATTGCTGCAAGAGAGCCGCAGCTGGATATATTGATTAACAATGCAGGGGTGTCCTGGGGTGCGCCGATTGACGAATTTCCTGAGTCTGGCTGGGACAAGGTAATGGATACTAATGTCAAGGGCGTGTTTTTCCTGACCCAGAAATTACTGCCTTTGCTGCGACAGTCAGGCACCGCTGAGGACCCGGCACGGGTCGTTAATGTGGGTTCCATCGATGGCATAAAAAACCCTGTGTTCGAAACTTTTTCCTACGGGCCCTCCAAGGCGGCTTTACACCATCTTACCCGGGGTCTGGCGCTTCACCTGACAGGTCAACAGATCATTGTTAATGCCATAGCACCTGGGCCTTTCCCAACCTGGATGTTGAGCACAGGGGTGGGCGGTGGCGGTGATACGGATATAGACTGGAGTTTAGTGGGCAAGAATAATCCAAGAGGTCGGGTGGGCACCGCCGAGGATATTGCTGGCTTGGCCATATTTCTTTGCTCCAGGGCAGGGGCATACACCGTTGGCGAGGTGATAGCCTGCGATGGTGGGGCTGCTTATGCAACTTAATACCAGCCTGCTGGATGGATTTGCATTGCCAGCNGCAGATGTTATCCAGGCAGACGATTGAAGGAGCATGAAAGCGCAATGGCCCGCCTCAGTGAGTTTTGAGCGATGCAAGCGATATAACCACAAGCTGGTTGTGTTACGACAAGTTAACAATATAGGGAGATCTTTATGAGCAGNAGCAGTGATAAAACAACCAAGGCAATTTCTCCTGCCGATGGCCCGGTTGCNGTAACCGGAGCCAGCGGTTACATCGGTTCCTGGATCGTGCAGGACATGCTTGAACAGGGCTATCAGGTCAGAGCCTGTGTGCGCAATGCGGTTAAACCGGAAAAGGTTGACCACTTGTTAGCCATGAAGGAGGCTGGTTATCGAGGCGTACTGGAGTTACATGAAGCAGACCTGCAGGTCGTGGGCAGCTATGATAATGCTTTCAAAGATTGTAGTGCCGTTATTCATACCGGTGCGGCGGTCGGCTATAACAAAGAATCACCCCAGGAAGTCTATGATGGCTGTTTCACCGAAGTAGGCCATGTGCTGGATTCGGCGGTGAAATCGGGTGCNTTAAAACGATTTATATTTACGAGCTCTTTTGCAGCGGTAGGGCATCCGCGTCCAAAGGGTTATGTATTCACCGAAAAAGACTGGTGCGGCGATAACGAAGAAGCCTACCGGGGTGCCTGGTCGGAGGATAACATTGCCGTGAACCGGGATATTGCCTATGCNAAGGCCAAGGCGCGGACAGAAAAAATGATCTATGCTGCTGCGAAAGCAGGTACATTTGAGGCTATGGCCATTCTGCCGCTGCACGTGGTAGGACCGCTTATGTGTGCGAATCATGATCAGAGCTGGAGTTGGCAGAACTGTATCAAGTTCATGTTACGCGGAAAGTCTTACGTTAAATCCAAAGGCGGGCGTATGCTCTGGAATATGGTTGATGTGCGAGATACGGCTAGAGCTCATCGGCTGTGTGCAGAAAGTACCCTGGCAGGCAATGGCTCTCGCTACATCCTCTCGGCTATGGATCGTTCCGGTGAAATGTTCACTCACCAGCTTCAAGCGGTTTTAACGGAATTGTTTCCCGGTATAGCAACCGTCGGCGGCGAAGCGATGTCAGGAGNCCNGCCTGTTCAGCTNACTCATGACGGACCGAGAGCTTATGCGTTACTCGCCAAACAGGAACTCGGTTTGGACGGCTACGCCATTGAGGATACNCTGCGGGCAACCGGTGACAGTTATATACAGCTGAATTTACTCCATACCTGAAATCTTGCTGGTTTTANAAACGTCTGTGCGGCAGGCATCGTCTGCCCCTGAGCAGGGGNCCCTAACCGGGTACGCAAGAGGTCTCCCTTCCTGTAGGTCCATAGGAGCAACCATGCCTGTCCTAACGCATCGCCCGCCCTGACCCGGGTTCGTTAGCGTTCTGGGTTATTGCAGTGCTGGGTTAGGGCAGCTCTCGCAGATGACGTAACTATGCATGGGGTCNTTNAAAGCCCCATAAAAGTCTAAGTCTTTNCGAATGCTGATGAGCAATTGATCAACAAGATCGACTTCTCTGGCTGGCAGGGNTGNGNNTATTTCTGATGTCAGCTCTCGTAAAATCTTCTCTCTGTTTGAAACGTCTGGCTGAATATGCCAGACCGAGTAGGTTTCTAGTTCTGCTAATTCGGCTGCGCTGGAAACGGCATCCTGGAGTCCGCCGATCTCATCTATCAGACCGATTTCAAGTGCCTTGCTGCCCGTCCAGACACGACCCTGAGCTATTGCATCTACCTGTTCAACTGACAGGTCGCGACCACTTGCCACCGTTTCAATGAATTGCTGGTAACCGCCTTCTATATTGATCTGGATGAGTTCGGCATAGACCGGATCAATTCCTCTATCGAGACTGATAGCGCCTGCGATATGGGTGGTGCCCACGCCATCACCGAAAATACCATAACGGTTTAAGGTCTTCTCGAAAGTAGGGATGAGACCAAATATACCGATAGAGCCAGTGATGGTATTNGGGTGNGCAAAAATTCGATCGGCTGTGGCAGATATCCAGTAACCNCCTGAGGCAGCCACTGANCCCATGCTGGCGACCACCGGAATCCCCGCTTCCTGAGCATGTTGAAGTTCCCTGCGAATGACCTCAGACGCGCTTTTGCTGCCACCACCAGAATCCACCCTNAGAACGATGGCNTTCACTCCGTCATCCTGGCGCGCTTTGTCGATGAGTGCCGAAACTGAGCGACTACCGATGGTCCCCGCATCAGCGAAGCCGTCTATAATGGNGCCCGCTACAGTAATGATCGCTATTTTGTTTTCTTTCTGCGGTTTGGGTGTCCTTTCAGATTGNAGGTACTGGCTGAATTCTATGCCTCGATAATCTCCAGGTGNCTCTTCATCTTCCCCGGTCAGAGAGACCAGGTATTCTCGGGTTTNCCTGGCACTGAGGAGTTTATCTACTAANCCCNTGTCCAGCGCCANCTGGGCCAGATTACCCTGTGTTGAGGCCAGTTGTGCGGGCAGATTATCAATAACCTGATTAATTGCGCCGGCCTCCANGTCTCGAGCTTGCTCGATAGCGTTAGTGTAACTTGTCCACCAGCTGTTGAGATATTCGAGTCTGGCTTCCTTATCTTCGGCTGACATGCTATCTCGGAAGTACGGTTCTGCGGCGGATTTGTATTTGCCTACTTTGAACAGGTTCACGGTTACATCGAAGTTATCCAGCAGGGTTTTGTAATAGGTTCGATAGGNNCCGAAACCTTCCGGCAGAGCNTCAAATTCGGGATTCATGAGAATCTCATCGGCGTGTGCTGCCAGGAACAGATCGCTTTGTTGATAACCGAAACTTGCTGCAATAACCTTCTTACCGCTCTCTCTGAAATCGCTAATNGCATCGGCTACCAGTTCCAGGTGGGGCATTAATCCGCCGCTAAAATCTTCNAGATTAAGGATAACGAGTTTGATGCGTTGGTCGGTTTTGGCAATACTGAGTGCATCGACCAGGTCCTGGACCAGAGTTTCATCGGGTCCTTCGCCGNTTTGTAAGAATTGTTGTGGGTCAATGGNAGATTTCTGTTCTACNAGAAATCCAGATGGGTTCATCACCAACGCACCGCCATCAGGGATGTTGGGTTTGTCAGAGGTCAATAANCCGATAATGAGTGCTATGGNCAGGCCCAGTGCCAGACCACCGAACAGAACCGTCTGGGCTGCCTGCANGGCTTGCCAGAGGAACTTAAAAAACCGTTTTATATGGGACATAATAGTCTTACTCTCAACAAGAATTAGTTTTTAAATGAGCCGTCGAAGAATTTTTATGCCTGCAACGATAAACTGAGAATATCANGTAAGTCACAGNTAANTGTACTGGAATACGACGATCTGTATCAAAGTTGCGATACNCNGTTNGTAAAGCGTAAAGGAGAAGGAGAAGTAATCAATGACNNAGGAAGATCATTGGCGCGAACATGGTATNAAAGTCGTNAGCGGCGACCANCTGGATATTAATACGCCNCAGACNCCCGGTATGCATAGGGCNGCAGCGATAAACCATGCTACAGCGGGTGCCCAGAAGTTGTGGGCAGGCACGGTGGNNATTAACGCGGATGCGAAAACCGGCGTGCATCATCATGGCGAACTTGAGAGTATTATTTATATTATCAGCGGTCGGGCGCGAATGCGCTGGGGCGCGCAACTACAGTTCGTATCAGAAGCGGGCCCCGGTGATTTTATCTATGTCCCGCCGTTCGTGCCTCATCAGGAAATAAATGCCAACTGCGATGAACCGCTGCTCTGTGTGCTTGTACGCAGTGATCAGGAACCTGTAGTGGTTAATCTGGATATACCGGTTAGTGAAGACCCGAAAGGGCAGTATTGGGTTGACCCAATCCATGCAGGCCCTGAAACAGAAGATGCCAGTTAAAATGTTTAATAATGGGAATTTATTATTATTTAAGCCATAATTAAGTATCAATAATGGGATATTATGGACTTATTATTCAATTAATAATTATAAATAGGGATATATATTAATATATTGAGTTATAAGTTAATTTTATGATTTATCTCCATGTATTTT
>NZUN01000043.1 GCA_002697205.1 Gammaproteobacteria bacterium | reverse complement strand
CGTGGGTAATTATGGTGGTGTTGATACCTCGGTATTAATACTCGATGGTCTGCTTACCGTCAATGGATACCTAAACCTGGCAGCAGGCGGACAGATTAGGACGAGTGGTTCTGGCAGTATTGTCATTGCTGATGAAGGTGATGTTTATATCCATGGTGGAACGCTGGATGTGGACCTAACCCTATTAGATGGGTCATATGCATTCGTTGGCCCTTATGATGGAAGCCAAGAATCAGAGCTAGGCGGTCTTGGTAGTATTACCAACCTTAGCACTATAGTGCTGGATGGCTTGTTAGGGTTGGGCGTTGATATGGATAACCAGGGTTTTGTCGGAATCAATGGTGGTGCCTCCATCACCCTCATGGCAGGTTCAGAGATGGTATTTTCCAATGACGGTGGGTTATTAGCCACGGATGGTTATGATTCTGTCAGTCTGCATTTGAACGACAATGTACTGGATACCCGCGGTGGTGAACTGGCACTGTTTATCAATGATTCTGCAGGTTTCCATGCCACCCTCACAGGCGGCGCTGCGGGTAGCGATGGTATCATCATGATGGATTCTGGGACCAGGTTTGCAAGTAGTGNTTATGTCGACAACGCCACTGATTACCCTACTCTCGTGTTAGAAGGTGATCTGACCCTGTCGCTCCAGGGCGTTGTTGTTTTTGATACCGATGATGGCAGAGACCTCACTCTGGATGGATCAACTGCCAACAGCCTGAATCTGATCAACGNCGGAGTGGAAGCAGCAGCGTTTGTTAATTTGAGTTATATGGATTTTAATAACCTGACATTGGCCAGTGATGTCACTATCGTCAATTTTAATGAGATTAATTTTTCGGGTGTGACCAGGATTGAAGGTGATATCTATAATATTTTGAACTCAGAGAGTGACGACTATGCCGACTTGGATTTCGACGCCTATGCCAAGCTGGGTTTCGACCACGATACTATCATTTTGGGTAATCTTTATACAGTTGAAGATAGCATCATCTACGTGGGACATTACACCAGCGATCAGGTTTCACTGGTTTTCGGCAACGATTTCGTTAATGAGGGTAAGTTTTATTTTGAGCCTNGTAATTACAATATTAATAGCATCGAAATGGGTGAAGGTACGGAAATAAGAACTTTCACCAATGAAGGTCAATTTTACGCCGGTGAAAATGACATGGACCAGGTGATGGTGCTGAAAGGAATTCTGATTAATGAGGGCTATTTAGAANTCGAGCTTGGCAATTCGCTGACCCTGAATGAAACCAGTGTGGCAGTGACCCATGAAAATAATGGGCACATAGATCTCCTCGATAATTCGGTACTGACTTTGGGTGCGAATAACAGCCTCGTTAACAACCAGTTAGGCACTTTTCACGGTGCTGCTGACTCACGCNACACCGGNTCCCTGCTTGATTTAACGGCCGAGAATGCCTCGTTCGTTAATTATGGTCTGATNCATCTTGGCGATTTTGAAGATGGGGATGGTAACCACGAATTCAGAACTTCAGATGTCTCTGGCGACGTCAGTTTTGAGACTGGCAGTCAGCTAAACATAGATGCCGATTTAAATAGTGCTGCGCCTCTCTATAATCAGTTGATGATTACCTCTACAGGCAGTGCCGGTGGGGTACTGCGCATCAATGGGGGCTTCCTGAATATTAACCAGATCCAGGCCAGCGCGANCACCAGTGCCGTGATTATTACGGCGGTGAGTATTCTTGGCTCTTTNGATGAAGTTGATGGACTGGTCAGCATGGGTGACGGCCAAGGTGGTAGCCCGTTGCTTGATATGGTGCAGACGGGCACCAGCATCACGCTCGAGCCAGTGGCAGCGACTGAGGTTCTGGAAGGTAGCGAGTCTGCTGATAGCATTGATATGAGCGCCACAACCCAGGCCTATGTTATTGCCGCTGGNGGCGATGATGTCATCAGCCANATCGGCTCGGGAGATACGGTGTACGGGGAAGAAGGTGCTGACACCTTCGAGCTCTCAGCCNTTGATGTCAGGCGGATTGATGGCGGTGCAGGAATCGACTCGGTCGCTCTGCCTGACGTGTCCTCGGCTTTTGATTTCCGTGCCAGTGCCGGTTGGCTCGGNACCACCTTTGACAATATCGAATTGCTGCGCATGGCTGATANCAGCGACCAGACGTTGCACATGGATGGGGCTGATATAGGTCGTATCGTCGATGGCGATAATGAACTGGTTGGCGATGCCGCGGCGCTGGTTGTGGTGGGAAATATCGGTGACAGGGTCAACCTGTATGGCAATTTTGAAGCCGGCGAGGATCGCTATGCGGAGATTGATGGTACACCGATACTTTTTTCTGNAGTCAGTGAAGATAATGTCTCCTTGTATTTTGACCAGAATACCATCGTAACGGTGTATGAAACGGATGAAGGCACCAGTATCTATGGGAACGCAGAAGGTGAAGTGCTCACTGGTAGCCCATTTGACGAGACCCTGTCAGGGCGTCAGGGTGATGATGATCTTGATGCTGGTCTGGGCATGGACGTGCAACTCGGTGGTGATGGCAACGATCTTATCAAATATGATGGACTGGATAGCTTGATTGATGGTGGCAGAGGAGTTGATACGGCAATTATAACCGGCAACGTGGATCTNAGTAGCGTTGATAACCTGGAAAATATTGAAATCCTGGATATGAGCGACAATGGCACAGCAGATACTATTGAGCTGAATCTGTCTGATGTGCTCGATATCGTCGGTGATAACAGCCTCAGTGGTTATGAAGTNGAGAGCGACAACAANGTGCTGGTAATTAAGGGTGATGCAGAAGATGAGGTTTTAATTGNTGGACTCGCTCTTGATCTTATCTCGCCAGATGCTACNGATGTTGANTTGTTTGGTGACGGTGAACTCTATTACCTATATGAGGATGCTGGGTTGTCTGTGTACGTTCATAGTGACCTGGTTGGCTCTTCTGCCCCGCCGCAAGCAATGGTCCTGGATTCCTACATTCACAATAGCCCAGTAGATGCTTTCGGCATCATTTGATCAGGCAGCCGNAATCTTTGGTTTGGTGCTGGTATCGCCTGTGCAGTCCACAGGAAGGGTTGATGTTTCACTGCCACGGCGTGACTATTGCTGGCCTTTGCTGATTGCGGGCAGTCCTTTCCCTGCTTCATGCTGACTGACATTTGTTTGCTGATCTATAAGCNTCTAGCTGACAATGCCTGAGCTGTGACTGTGNAGTATGGTATTTAAGTTTGGNTGTTGCCAGCAGGCGGATAACATGCTTTTCAGCAAGCTTCCGGCTCCAGGACTAATTCCAATGCCCTGAGTAAGGCCATAGAAGGGCGATCTGTAAACACGCCTGAGCCTGNCTTACCNTTCATACCTCTTAAAAACAAGTAATAGATGCCGCCATATAAAGTCTCGAAATCCTTGCCAGGCAACCGGCTGCTCAGGAATTTTTTCAAGGCGACGCTGTAAATCAGATATTGTAGATCATACTGGTGCTGGAGGATGCTGTTGCTCAAGGCANTTTCTGCATAATCGGTTTGCCTGTAACCCAGGAAGTTCGACTTATAATCAATNATGTAATATTGACCTTTATANCGACAGATNAGGTCTATTTTTCCTGTCATCATACCTTCCAGCGCTAGGGTTTCAGCATGATAGCCTTGCAGGTAGCCATGATGCTGGCAGACACTGATCAGAGCCTGGCCACTACTTACCGGGAAGTGAAATTCAAGTTCATCAAGCCGGTCGAAANNGGCAATATCCTGCAGAGAAAATGCGCTGTTGGAAAGCGGCGTGNNGAGCATATCCTGTAGCCATACCAGNGTGGGTTTAAGCCATTGATCGGGCTTTAGGTCAAGCTGCTGTAGTAATTGCTGACAGGCCCGGTTCAGTGCTTCAGGTGAAGCTTGAAAGTTAATTTTTTCCAGCAAACTGTGCAGGGCCACGCCAATGCGCGGACCCCGATCAAAATTAAAACGGTTATAGCCGTCATTGTCTGGGCCCTGGGAAGTGAATACCTCGCCGTTTTGTCTGGATAGGTCAGATTGCGATTGATAAAGGGGGGCCGCTGTCGGCGNGTCATCGTCGTTAAATCCCTGGGGAAGTTCTCTATTGCCCTGGCGGTGCTCCAGAGTTCGGGTAATTCCCGTATAACTGTGAATCTGCCATTGATCCTGAATTAAAGGCATTGGCTTGGGTGGTATAACCGCTGATCGCNGCTGGCTCTGTATTAATTGACTTCTGGCCACTGACTGGACCTTTTTCACTGTGGCCATTCCCTCGAGTGAGTTCTCTAGGTGNTGTTGCACCTGTTCGGCATCCAGTTTGGCCTGGGACAAGCCTAATAGCCTGNCCATCGCTGTATTCTGGAAACCTCGCACTATGGGCAGGCCGATCAGGCATCGAGATTTAGCGCGGGTCAGGGCAACNTACAGCAGTCGCATATCTTCCTCGCGAGATTCCTGTATCGCTGCCTTTCGATGGGNATCATTTTGTCCGAGTTCAGCGCAGACCTGGATTCGCCCCTGTTCATCTTCCTGGTGGAACAAAGCTGGATAATTGGAGTTCTGTCTTGTCTGGCTACTGAAACTGCCGATGGGCACCACCACAATATCGTATTCAAGGCCNTTTGCGCCGTGCATGGTAACGATCTTTACCAGATTTTCATCGCTTTCGAGTCTCAATTGGCGATTGTCGGCAGGGCGGTCAAGCTCGGCATGGCGTGCCTTTATAAACCAATTCAGCAACGGCTGCATACCGTCTGATTCGAGTGCCTGGAGCTGCAGGATCTCGGCTAGGTGTCGCAGGTTGGTTAACTGGCGTTCACCCTCAGGTTCTCCCAGCCAGATCTCCGCCAGTTGCCGTTGACGGATTAGTTCGTGGATCATCGCTGCTATGCCCTGTTGTTTCCATATAGCCTGATACTGCTGAAATTCGAGCATGATACTGGTTTGCTGGTGCTGGTCTTCTCGATAACCCTGTATTTGCAGCATGCTGGATTGGATCAGTTGACAGCTCATGGCAGATAGGAGGTGTCTTTCCTGCAAGGGAGTAATAATCCCNTGTAGAAGCAATATCAAATCGGCTGCCGTCTGTTCTAGGAGGACACTGTCCTGGGTCAGAAAGACGCTGGCAATTCGTCGTTCGGCTAGCGCCTGCCGCGCGGCCCTGGCTTCCCGGCGACTCCGGGTGAGCAGGGCAATCTGTCCGGCCTGAATCGATTTACCGTCGATTAACATCTGATGGTTTTCTTCAAAGTTCAGGATATGGCATATTTTTTCAGCTGCGTAAGCCATGCTTAGGTCCAGCCCTTGCGCCTGTAACAGGGGACGATCAGGGTCATGGGGAATGTAAATCTCCAGGGGAAGTANGGTTTGATCGTTTATAGTCAGATTTTTTTGTTGGGCTGTGTCGGAGGCAATGGAGCGGGAAAAGGCAATATCGTGCNGATTGCCAAATATGTCTGGCTGNTCAAATAAATGGTTTATAGTTTCCACCAGCAGACTACTGGATCGATAATTGGTATTCAGGTTGTATTGGTCATCGCTTTCTCGTTTTGCCAGGATATAGGTATAAACGTCAGCTCCCCTGAACTGGTAGATGGCCTGTTTGGGGTCACCGATCAGTAATAATAGGTGATCTTCACGGCTACGATGGATGTTCCTGAAGACTTCGTACTGGATGTCATCAGTGTCTTGAAATTCATCCACTAAAATGGCCGGGAAGTCTCTGCTTAGCTGTTCGCACCAACGCGGGTTTAGTCGGGTTGCCGTTTGCATCTGAATGAGTAGATCGTCAACAGTCAGTTGCGCACTGCTTGTTTTGTGATGCTCCAGATGGTCTCGGACTGCCTGCAGGATCTGATGCCAGAGCCGGACTTTTATAACGTCCAGGTTACTCAGCTCAGCTTGGATGTCAGTGAGCAGATCAAGGCAGGGGTGAACGGGAACAGGCAGGCCTTTTTTCATGGCCGCGGCCAGGTTTTGCTGTGCCCAATAGGTCCAGAGTTTACTCTCTGGGTCCAGGTCCTCATGGTCTCCAGAGAAATAGTCCATCTTATCCAGCGATCGGTAGGCTGATAAGTTTTTCTTTACACCGCTGGATCTGACCAGAGTGGACAAGTCTTCTTTCAGCCAGAGGCGTTTCGCGGACAGCATTTTCTCGGTAAGGGAGACTGGGAGAGTGGCAGCCGGCTTTGCTTCTGGTAGCAATAGCAGATTATGACGATATAACAGCGGTTCCAGTGATTTGCGCAGACGCTTTGGGTCAGGCCAGAGCCGCAAAGCTATCGCCCGTTCCAGCGTGGGTAGTGTTAGGATATCCCGGCGAAAAATATCCTCAACAGCCAGGTTCAGCAGCGCGGCTTTATCAGCATCGAGATCCTGATCAAATAAAATCCCGGCTTGGAATGAATTTTCGGCCAGCATCCGAGCGCAGAAACCGTGAATGGTGTGAATCGCCGCATCATCTAGCCACTGGATGGCATCGGTCAGGAGCAGTTGATCTCGCCGCAGATCATCGCTTTCCTGCATCAGGTTCTGCAGGTCAGGGTCCTCTGATTGGCCCGCCTGAAAAGCGTTTCTGGCAGTGGCAATCAATGTCCTGATTCGATCTTTCAGTTCCTGGGTCGCTGCAATGGTAAAGGTGAGTACTAGAATTTCCTGAACCTTGAGCGGTTTCGCTTCAGGCCTCCCCCGGCCCAGCAGAAGGCGCAGATAGAGGTGGGTAATTGTATAGGTCTTACCCGTGCCAGCACTGGACTCGAGCAACTGCTGGCCGGTAAGAGAGATGCTATTGGTCGACATCAGAATCTACCCAGTGTGTATCCAGCGGTTGAAATATTTCCTGGGCCAGGGTCAGGGCCTGTTGATTCAGGTCCTCTGGCACTCGCATCAGTCGTTGCCAGTACGGGTCAGTACCGTCGCCGCCCATTTCATGCGACCACTTTGCCATCGCCTTTTCCACTGCCTGATCAAGATCACCCGAACTCTGGTAGTTTGCATACAGTGAGTAAAGAGTGTCAGCGGGCAGGAGTAATGGCGAGCGGTTGCCTTGCCTATAGCGTTTAGTGAGTCTCTGCAGAATGGTCCTGGCGTGGGTTTGCTTTATTGCTGTGAATCGACCCTGCTGAACATCTGATCTTTCCCGGCCAATGATAATTGATTGCTGCTGATAACCGCTGGCGTGTAGAAAGACGTGCTCTATCCAAGGGCCTAACAGATGGCGCTTTGCTAATAATCCGGCTCGGAAGTAGAGACGATGCCGATCTCCCACTAGACTGACTTCGCCACTCAGGGAAACGTCGTCAAGCTCTAGGGTCGCCTGGTAAGGTTTCAAGTCTTCATCCAGATAAGGGTTAATTTCTTCCAGGAGCATTTTCGCCTGGGACAGGTTAGAACGGGCCAGGCTATGGCCTGCCGCGTTGTCCATGATAGTTCCAGAGGCTATTTGTTCAGCCGCCCAGGTGTTTTCACTAACGCCCTTTAAAAGCGCGGTCAGTGCTGACTGGGTTAACAGGTATTTGTCTAGGGGATCCTGGCTGAATGATTCACTTTCACTTAACGCCGTGGTGTAAGGGTCCAGGCTGACATTGAGGCGTTGTTTCATGAAGTAACGGCCAGGGTGTCGATAGAACTGTACCAGTTCCTGAAGGCTGGCCAGATCATTCTCCGGTAGGGTTAGGGGTTTGCTATCAATAAAGGCGCGGGTGCCCTTTACAGAGGTTAGCCCCGCATACCATTCCTGAGCGAAAGTCGGCAGGTTCTCATCCTGGTAATAGCGCGTCGAAAAAGGTTGTAGGGGGTGATCAATTACCGGAATGGGAGAAAATACGCTACTGCAATAATCCTTGAGTTCACCGACCAGAACACTGGCAGGGCATAACTTGTTGTCACGAATATTCCTTCCCTGGTAACTTATATAGAGTTGTTGCCGCGCTGATAACAGGGCTTCCAGAAAAAGATACCGGTCATCCTGCCGCCGCGATTGATCGCCTTTTCTATAGGGGGTCCGGGTCATCAGGTCGAATGGGCTGATCGCTTTTTTTCTGGGATATTCGCCGTCATTCATGCCGATGAGGCAGACCATCCTGAAAGGAATGCTGCGCATGGGTACCAGGGTGGCGAAGGTGATGCCACCGGCAATAAAACGCATGCTTGAAGCCGATTCTTCGATCTTCTTCTGAATCCAGTAGGACATGAGTTTGAGAGAAACCGGCTGGTTGAATTGGCAGGTATCCATATCGTCGACGAGTTTGGTGAGACTGCTTTTGATATGGTCCAGATCCAGTCCTTCAGCATCCCGGCAAAGATAAAAGTCGCGCAGCATCTGGTTCAGTAGTTGTTGCCATTGTCGGGCGGTCTTGGCTTGCTTTAAGCGTTTTCTCAGCTGCGTGAGCTGATTTAACAAAGCCAGCAATTTCTCCAGTAAAGGGATATCGCCTGAGGTCATATCATAAGGCATGTGCTGTTCATAAAGCCCTTGTTCCTGGCCTATCATCAAACCCATCAACATGCGCTGAATACCAAATAACCACGTGTTTTGATCTGTTCCGGGGACGTTCCAGTTGGCCGCCTTGGTATCGCCATCCCACTCCCATCTAATACCCGTTTCGCTGATCCAGGCCTCTAATTGGTCAATGTCGGTTGGTTTTATGCCGAATTTCCTGGCGATGGCCGGCACCTCTAACAGGCCCATGATTTCTATGCTGGTAAGACGGCTATGGCCCAGTGCCAGTAGGGTGACAATACTGGACAGTACAGTTGATTGGTTCTTTCTGCTCTGATCAGCAATTCCAAATGGTATTTTACCCGTGAAGCTGG
>NZUN01000042.1 GCA_002697205.1 Gammaproteobacteria bacterium | reverse complement strand
AAGCCCGCGCCAATCACCTGAATACTCATAAGGTTCTCCAAAAAAAGAATAAAAAAAGACTAGGTAAAAAAGAATGGGTAAAAAAAATAAGTAAAAAGTACCCTATAGGCCTGAAACCGCCTGGCGCAAACAGGGTACTAACAAAACCCTGTTTGTGCATCTGCCAGGCAGCGACTCGCTCTGGCTGGCCGGCTCAGCATTGTGCCCTTGCCAAGCTGTTTCTGTACAAGAACTTTCATTACAATAGTTGTTATTTTAAGACTGTATTTTGTGTATTGCCAACAGCTTTTTATTGCTAACAGCGAGCAGTCAGTTTAACTTAAACTTCAGTAATACTGCGATTAATTGATAAAGGGGGTGCCGGTAGATGCCAAGAATACGTTTGAAAGAAGATCATGAACTGTCAGCGCTGACGCTATCCCGGGTACAGTCGGTGGAAGCCGCCGGAGGAGACACATCCAGCCTGCGCGGTCTAGCTCATATTGAAAAGCTTTTCGCAGGGTTCAATCAATGGTACGTTCCTGCCCGGAAAGGTGACTCCGTAGAAGAAGAATTGATTGAACTGGTGCGTTTAAAAATCGCACGACTTAATGATTGCTATACCTGACTGAATATAAGATTTCTGTCGGGAACAGAAAAAGCAGACAAATTAACAGAGGCTAAAATCAGCGAACTCGATGCGCTCACTAACCATTTTAGCCCAAGGGAAAATCTAGCCATCGAGTATGCCGAGCGAATGGCCCTGGATCATCAAAATATCGATGATGAGCTGTTCGATCGTTTGCATAAGGCGTTTTCAGACCAACAGATTCTAGAACTCGGCATGATGATAGGTCAGTTTATCGGCGTGGGCCGNCTTCTGGCNGTNATGGATCTTGAACCAAAANNNNGTGAAATCTNATTAANNCGATCTANCAGTAAAACCTNGGCTTAATGCGCTTGCAGGCCGACAATCTCGGGCGAGGGCGGTTTTGCTATTGATTTGCTCATAAGGATATCCGGTTTACCCGGGCCATTGGCATCTGGAATAACGCCGCTCANGAAAAANCCCTGTTTCATATAGAATTCAAAGGGATGCTGNTTAATATTAACAATTTGCTTNAGGTNTTTCAGAGGCTCGGGATAAAGCGTCAGATCTGCAAGGCTAGTCTGGTTATTTTCATCATCAGTCATTACGTACAGCGTTGAAGCTTTGCTTGCATACAAGCGTTGTTCGAGAGTGCTTACCAATAGGTGGCCCACGCCCTGGCGCTGTTTTACTGGATCCACAGCCAGAGGATGCAGCTCCCACGAATGGCCATGATACTGACGAATGGCACCGATCCAGCCAAGCACTTGTGAACCCTCATTCACTGCAGTCAGACCGATTCGGTCTTCGCTGGNAAATACCGCCAGTTCTTCTCTGGCTAAGGCGAGGGTNGGCCAAGCCAGAGGATGGTGAACCTTAAAAGCCTGCACTAGAATCCTGGCGCATTGTTCGACCATGACTGTGTTGTCAAGATCCAGTAGTGTGATTTGCATAGGTTTTCCTGTCATGTTCAGTTCTAACTGTGACCGGATATGATCGAATCAAGACCGGTTCACGTTCCGGGTAGGCTGTAGTAGCCCAGGACGCGGGTGCCAATTTGTTTGTCGGTCGCTTGATGTTGAAGGGTTAACGCGCCCGTGCGTGTTATGGCTTGTCAACAACGCATCACAGCCGTCTTCGAACGGATATCTTAAGGGTCTAACCATACGACTTCCGTGACACCGGACGTGAACTTACCAAACATACCCTGCTTGTCTATCGTTTTAACGGTTTTGCTGCGGCCNTGGGTCACCTTGAGCAGAATNTAAAACAATAACCGGCTCCACCAGGTATCTCTAAGCAACACTTTCGGNGGCAGGGCCTGAATTTTCTGGATTGTATTAACTTCCTCATTTCTCTGTGCCTGGATCAGNCTGGTGGTTTGTTCCAGCAGGGGCAGCGGCCCGTCAGAGGAAAGTACAGGGATCAGGTGGTTGGCGCTGANGATAGCATCTCGGATGGCAATATTCAGACCCTGGCCGCCCACCGGTGACATGGTGTGGGCGGCATCACCGATTAAAAAACTGCCGGGGTAAGTCCAGTCGACAAGACAATCCGATACGGTGCTTAACAGGAAGGGGTTTGAAATGCTGTCGCGAAACTGAGCAAGATGAGCCCCNAGTACTGGATCAACGAACCTAGCCATCTCGTCCANCAACTCGGGATATCCCCGTTCCCTGATCTCTCTGAAACTGCCTTTCCTGATAATAAACCCAAGTTGCAGATGGTTATCATAAGTCGGAGCAGCAAACAACAGGCGACCCTTCCCTGCGTAGGCCCTAATTTTTGGCTCTAGAAAGGGTGGCCCGGGTACTTTCAGCCAGACAATATCCATNGGCATGGCATCGGATCTCTGTGGNAGGTTTAAGGCATGACGGACGCGCGATGTACGGCCATCAGCGCCTATNACCAGATCNGCTCGAAGCTCGNGTCTTGCCTGGTTTTGTTCAGCAATAACACCAACGATACGGTTGTTTTCTTTGATGAGGTCTCTGACCCGGGTACCCCGAAGCAGTTTGAAGTTATCGAACCTAGCACATTCGCCGACTATCATCTCCAGCAGATGGGGCTGCGAGACCCAGCGTGGATTAAATTCCCCGAACAGTTGTTCATGAAAGTCCAAGCTAATGCCTTGTCGTCCATTAATGAAGACCTTNATACCTTCAAGAGATACATGAGGAACCTGGTTCATCTGGTNCCAAAGTCCTATCTGAGAGAGGGGCTCAAGACCACTTGGCATGAGTATTTCGCCTCGAAATTCTCGCTGGAAATCCACATGTCGTTCTAACAGAGTCACGCAGATCCCGGATTTTGCCAGCAAATAGGCCAGCACCGCGCCAGCCGGGCCAGCGCCGACGATAACAACNGAGTGTNGCATGAGCAGGCTCCCGTNTTGATTCCCNTGNTTCGCAGTTNGGTTAGCGAACGCCGGGCCCGTATTTCTTCAATAATATATCGATAGCCCAGACCGAAACAATGTTGGATCAGACTGCAGTTGAAATCAGGCTATCGCCAGGCATAAGCTAAGCACATAGGGTAGTGGTTAATGCTAGCTTCATTGTGTCATCGTTATATTCTCATAATGAGTCCAATGCAAACAATGTAACCACGGAANTCAGGTGNCTAGTTCATCNCATATATTGGTCANTGACGATGATCAACTCATCTTGAATTTAGCGGTCCGGGTGCTTGGTGGGCTGGATTATCAGGTCAGCACAGCGACCACAGCCGAGATCGGCCTGGAGTTGCTCGAGCAGAATACCTTTGATCTGATTATTCTGGACCTTGTAATGCCAGGAATGGGTGGTATGCATTTTCTTGATCGTTTACCAACGGATTCGGAACCACCCATTATTGTAATGAGCGACGAAAGGAATTTTCCCGCAAACTGGAGACATTTGATCGTGGGGCAGTTGATTGCATCACTAAACTGTTTTCCGGTGCAGTTCTGGTTGCCAGAATTGAAGTAAAACTGAGAAGGGTATAACCGTACAAATTAGACTAAACCTTCAGCTAACTTAAAAAACTTTGCTGCAATCACCCGGTTTCTGACAGCTCCAGGCATTCTCTCTGATCTGTCCTACAAGTGCGCTGCAGCCAGATACCGTTCTGCGCCACGCTGAACTGAAGTACAGGCAACCTCCGGACAGGCGGGCCAAACCAGAATCTACTCGTCATAATAGGCGACCAACCAGTGCTGCGATATACTGTCGGCAGTGCGTCGTCTCGTTGCAGCACAGGTGGTAACTCAGTAAAGATTGGCCTAGATTAGCCGCTGATATTTTCGCTGTTACCGATGGTGAAGCAAACTAGCGTTGTTTTTAAGAACAGGAGTGGCATCAGTATGATTCGATTACTCAACCATCGCCTGGAGCAGCACTTTCCTACCATGGTTATGGTGCGGGAACACGGCGGCATGGAACAGCTGAACTCAGATTTGACCCAGGTCATTGCCGGGTTAGATATCGAGCTGGGCAAAACCAGCAGAAATGCAGCTACCAACGGTGATAGCACAACCAGAGGTGGATTCCAGACGCCAGCTGACATGGCATTCCTCGATTTGGACGACGCGGCAGTTAAAGTGCTGAAAGCGCAAATCATATTGCCGGGGATAGAGGAATATCTGTCCCAGGTGTTCCATGCAGATCCGCTATACACCGATTTCAAGATCAAGAGCTGGGCAAATATTCTGGGCCAGGGTAACTGGCAGAGCCCGCATATCCATCCCAAGGAGTACACATTAATCTCGGGTGTTTACTATGCACAGGTACCAGCAACTACAGCACCATCAGGGCACCTGGAGTTTATTAACCCGGTCATGGTCTCAGTGGCAATTGGCGGGCAGACGGCCACTCGATTGCATCGCCCAGAACCCGGGCAGTTGCTGCTGTTTCCTCCCTACTATATGCATTTTGTGCACCCTGTCAGCAGTGATCAGCAGCGGAGCATTGTTGCCTTTGATGTGCGTTTGAACCCGTGATCGCAGGCTACGGCGAGTTGAGGAGGCGCATCGTTATGATAGGCAAAAGTGCCAGGGTGTCATAGGCGATTCAGGAAGTCAGGATTATCAGCTGTTTTGCAATGTGCTTTCTAAAATGCTGATCTCNCCTGATCTGAATATCTCGCNACGAGCTTGGTCTTACTTTAGAACAGGCNTTAGACAGTTAATGCTTTGNCCTGCTGATTGTGGTCTTAGCTGGCAGGATCGAGACAGCCCTTACAGCCGGNTGCGCNGATGCTGCTGGTGCCAGTTGATCTAATTGATTGCCATTCTTGNTAGGATGATCAGCCTGGGAATGGCCCTGTAGCGGAATGTAAAAAGTTCGACTCTGGTTGACTCCCTGCGCCGTAACACGGGCTTTCACCACTAGTTGTGGCCTTCCGCCGGGGTTAATCTGATACCGATTGCGAACAACTCGACGATCGGCAGATCTAGTTTTTACATTGAGTTCAACATTGGCCTTTGATATTACATCGACCCCTTTTAAAAGCAACTCGGGCAGGCTGAAATTNCGCGGCGAACTGGCTGTGATAATCACTTCCATGGTGCCGTCAGACAGGGCTTGCAGCGTGTAACGCAGGTCAATAGGCCCTCCTGGCTTGAACTGCACCATATTATCTGAATCATTACCGGCTGGCATGGGCCTNCTGGCATCGNGATCAGACCCAAGTGCACACAGATTTATGCCGAACAAGACTATAGAGATAGCGAAATATAACATCTTTTGGTTAGACACTTGATTTCTCCTGTAGCACCTATTGACTCTCAATACCGAATGTCTGGCAGAATTCACCGGTAATGACGTTTTCTGCATCGTCTTCCACAGCTATGTTATTCCAGTCATACAGTTCACCCCAGTAGGATCCGGCTTCCAGAGTGACAGTGGTTGTTTCTATAAAGCCNTTTCCTGAATTCGGAGGATCCTCACTGACATACTGGGCATAGCAATAGGACCCTCGCGGGTTCCAACTGGCGAGACGGTCCTGGAAACAGAAATCCGGATCGGGTTCTGAATTGGCNGACCGATCCAGATCAGGTGTNGCCAGGAACCGGTAACTTCCAGGGTCGGTAATCTCAAAGCTGAAATAGCGCCGGTTAGCTAGCTTGTTATAGGTCCCGGATATGGCGTCCTGACACATCAACTGCGGTGTGTCGTCGACGACAATATGATAAAANACGGGTAGCACGTTAGCAGCNTCTCTGAATTCGCTGGCGTCACTGAGCTCACCCTCACCAAAACTACTGAAGGTGGTGGTATCNACGCCTATTTGAAAATGGTCGGTCAGTGATCGAATGGTCTCTGTCTGGTCTGGAACGTGCTTTATCATGGCNTTGACATAACTGAAAATAGTTCCAGGNGCAGAATCTGAAGCCATATGCTCAGTTACAACCTGCATCAGATCAGACACGCTGATGGTGTTGCTATCGGCATCCCCACTATCATTATTGCTATCGGACAAGTCATTGGCGAGCAGGTAGACGGCACTTTCTGAATACCAGCCTTTGCCTTCTTCATAACCAAAGCGGGTCCCGTACTCGANATCAAAACCAAACCCACCCGCCTGCTGTTCACCNCTGGTATCCTGGTAAATCTGATCATCCAGAGCCAGAGCAGAAAAGGCATTAGCCCAGCCTTCAGAAAACGCTATACGNATGTCAAGNAGATCNCCAGCACCGTGAGAGCCGCCCATGGAATCATCCATGGATATGGCTGAGCTGAAATAATGTGCCCATTCATGGGCGANCACATGCCGATCATATTCGTCTGTATCATTATCGGCATCGCCAGTNAGGTAAATATCGCCTCCTGACACCCCTCCAGAAAAATAGGTACCATCGGTACTTCCGACGCTCCAGTTCATACGCAGTGGCGGCAGTACCAGATCTGGTTTTCCGGACATGACATATTGTCTGGCTGTTGTAACCGTATCGAGAATNGCAAACGGCGCTGCCGCCCGTGGTCCATCATAAGTTGTGCCATTCCAGGGTGTCACGGCGTACAGGTCGACNACGAGGTCGCTGCTCTGGGTACTCACATCATCACTGTCAAGCGCAAAGGTTGGCTTGCCTTCAACACTGTTGTCCACCACGGTCACATTCCAGGCACCGGCACCATCAGAGTTCTTGCTTTCGGCGAGGACTCGCACCCGAATGGTTGAGTCCATTGGCGCAAGCAGACTGTAGCTGCCAGCCTCATCNGTAATGCCTTCGCTGACAATCGGTTGTTCCGGGTCCCCCACATCAATAATCTGAATGGTTGCTGCCCTAACCGGGGTTTCGGTAATCTCATCGTAGTCAAGGCCCCAGCCCTTACTGGGCGGATTCTCGGGTACCAGGTCAAAGGTAATGATGCCGGAGACTGAAACCTGGTCTNACGCAACTGAGTTGACCGTAACATTGACCTGTACTGGACTACTCTGTGCGCCTTCGTCGTCGTTGACGGTATAGGTAAAAGTGTCCGTGCCCGTGGTGCCCGCCGCCGGCGAATAGGTGATGCTTCCNGTANTGGTGTTGAGGCTTAGACTGCCACCGCTGGGCTGGTTGACCACCTGAATAGAGGCGGGGTCGAGACTGCCATCAACGTCGCTGTCGTTGTCGAGGACTGCAATGACAACAGCAACGCCTTCATCCGTCGTTGCCGTGTCGGCACTTGCCTGTGGCGCATCATTNACGGAATTAACCGTGATAGTGACCNGGGCTGNATTTGATTCAGCNCCTTCGGCGTCCNCAACGGTATAGGAAAAGTTATCCGTGCCATAGAAATTATCCGTCGGGCTGTAGGTCAGGGTGCCAGCATCGGCGGTAATCTCTATCATGCCGTGCTGCGGTCTGTTCTGAATGGTCAGGGTCCTAACATCAATAAGGCTGTCGCTGTCCGTATCATTTTCCAGCACATCGATGCTGACCGTATTGTCTTCGTCGGTAACCGCCGTATCAGCTGTCGTTTGCGGCGCCAGATTANTCGGCGACCCCGCTGGCGGNCTGCTGGCCTGNTCTGAACGGGCCTGGATATAGGCTTCAACTGAAGTTGAGGAGCGGCGGGTGGCAGTGGCTGAAATCGCATTATCGGTCAAGGCACTGCCACTAAAGCCAAACTGGTAGCGGATAAACAATAAGCCATCGCCAAGGGCCGTCAATTCACCATCGCCATCAATATCCAGTTTNAATTCGGCATTGNCGAGAAAAATACCGATGTCGGTTGCGCTGGTTCTTTGTGCGTCTTGAGTCACCGCATCCAGAACAAGCGCATCGCCACTAAAGCCAAACAGGTAGCGCATGACCAGAAGCCCATCAGACAGGGGGCCTGTAAGGCCATCGTGATCAATGTCCCAGAACAGGCAGTCAGCGCAGACCAGCTGATTTGCTGTTTTCNCTGAAACTGCGGGCAGGGCAGNTTTACCTGCCAGGCTGGCCCGTTTTCGGGCCTGTAGGATGTTATCAGGCCGCTGAACCAAGCCGCCCCTGATTTCCGGTACGGCCACTTGCCTGCCTAAGGCGTGAGCTCGATTTTCAAAACCCGGATTGCCGANTAATTCATNATTGGTAACAACAGCAATTGATATCCTCTCAGTATCGCCCCCATAATCGGCCCCAACTGGCGCCGTTAATGCTAAGTCAGTTGGTGGCTGACTGCCCGAGATGACCTGCNCTTCTACCTCCCTGCTTGCATCACTACAGCCCATGACAATGATCAANAAAAAANAAGTGAGGGCTGATGTNGTGCAGTTATTCATATCAATCAGGGCATTCGCTAGTGGCGCATTCAGATTATAGATAATTGGCAGGCAGGGGAAGCAAAAGTCATCTCGTTTGGGTGAGGAGAAGTAATCAGGCTGGATAATACAAAGGATTGGCTTGCNATGATTAGGTCAGCTGGCTCGAATCTANCCTNAGNAGANGGCAGCNAGGCTCGATTTTCGTTTACCAAAGCAGTAGTTTTCTCAGCTTATNGGNGCCACGGGAAAGGCTTGAATTGCGTGCTCATTGCCAATAGTGTCTTAAAGCAACCACTTTCATGCCATACCACCAGAGAAACGTTGATNAGATTGCAAAAGGACTACTCAAACCCGATTTATAGAGGTTACGTACTGGCGGTATTTGTACTCGCCTATTCATTNAACTTCATAGACCGGTATATCATGATCATCCTGCAGGAACCGATCAAAGCCGAATTCTCGTTGTCGGACACCCAACTGGGACTGCTCACNGGTTTTGCCTTCGCCATGTTTTATGTGGTCTGTGGTATTCCCCTTGCCCGCCTGGCAGACAAGGGCAATAGGCGGTCTATCGTCAGTATTGCCGTGGTTACCTGGAGTTTCATGACAGCCATCAGCGGCATAGTCACCAGCTATTCTCAGCTGCTGGCAGCGAGAATTGGCGTCGCGGTAGGTGAAGCCGGTGGCAGCCCTCCGGCACATTCGATAATCTCCGATATATTTCCTAAAGGNAGCAGGGCCACGGCCCTGGGCATCTATTCCATNGGCATTAACCTAGGCATATTGTTCGGCTATCTTCTCGGCGGCTGGATCAATGAGTACCTGGGCTGGCGTATGGCCTTCATTGTTATCGGCATTCCAGGAATCCTGGTTGGGCTNCTGGTCAGGATGACGATCGCTGAACCCGTCAGGGGTCTGTCAGAGGGTGTACAGCAGGTGGATGATGCGCCAGGCCTGAAGGAGACTTTCAGGTTTCTCTGGTCAAAACGCTCGTTTCGACTGCTGGCCCTGGCAACGGGCGTTCAAAACCTCGCTGGCTACGGTATTGATGCCTGGGTTCCGCCCTATATCATGAGAACATTTGACATGGGCACCGCTGAACTGGGGACCTGGATGGGGCTTATGGCAGGGTTCNTAGGCGGGGCGGGCACATTACTGGGCGGTTGGTTATGCGATAAGCTGGGCAGACGCGACCTTCGCTGGTACATGTGGTTGCCAGCCCTGTCCATCCTGTTGNCGCTGCCGTTTCTGGTGGCCACGTTTCTGGTCACAGATGTTTACCTAGCGCTCTGCCTGTACGGCTTACCTACCTTCCTGATGGCGATTTATCTGGCGCCGTGCATTGCCATGTCACATTCCATGGTCACCCTGAGGATGAGGGCGCTGGCNTCTGCCGTGCTATTTTTTGTGCTGAATTTCATTGGCCTGGGGCTGGGCCCGGTATCNCTNGGCATGGCCAGTGATCTGNTGGCGCCAGTCTATGGGCAGGATGCGCTGCGTATAGCCCTGATTTTCGGCTCCGTTGTCTTCAGTNTGGGGGCCGCTGCGTTATTCTTTCGAGCATCTGTTTTTATCAGAGAAGACGTTAATCCTACACTAGCCTGAGGCTTGCGTGCCTGATCCGGAATAGATTGTACCTGCGCCGACTTAATTCATCGATGAAGTTGTCACCGTGTCAATCCATGGCCCTGGCTAACCGCAGTAACCAGATGCCAATAAGGGTATTGGCAATCAGTTTNAGGGTCCCCAGGATACANGCCGGGAAACCCCACCAGAAATCCAGCCAGGCATTCCAGAACCAGGAATACACCCAATGGTATAAAAACGGGATGTTTTCCCTTAGGAAAATACCGGTAGAAANGGAAAACCAGGTGTGGTCGCTTGTTGCGATCAGCCCACCAATCCAGAGAAGAAAAAGCNCCTGAATGGGCGTAGTGTAAATCAGAAAATAGGCAAATCCGTAGATAAACGTCTTCATATATGAATCGACCTGACTGTAGAACCCAGTGTTAAGTAGGATCATATACACTGCACCCGCTGTGAACAATTGAGTATTTAGCAANAATACGGGGCTGAGCACTTTCCAGAACGCGGTTGGTCGGTGACGGGACATCAATTTTTNCAGGGGGATCACTGTCCTAGCCTGCAGGTTACAGGTACTATTTAACATTAACGCGTTAACGTTAAAGCGGGACAAGTAAACGCCGTACAGGAGTCGAATGTGACAAGGTCAATGNCNCANAGCCCCAATATCCTGATCTTTATGACCGATCAGCATCGCCCGGATCACACCGGTTTCGGCGGTAATAATGTGGTCCAGACGCCCCATCTCGACCNGCTTGCAAGCAATTCCATGCAATTTAACCAGGCCTTTGTTGCGAACCCGATCTGCATGCCCAATCGCGCATCCATCTTCACCAGCAGGATGCCTTCCCTGCATGGCACCCGTTACAATGGNATTNCTCTTGACTGGCGGGTACAGACCTTCCCCAGGCTGCTCAAGGACGCGGGCTACCATACAGCGCACCTGGGCAAGTGCCACCTGCAGAATATGAACATCATGAAGTCCGCTGCCAGGCGCAGGGTCAGCGAGATGAATCCGGGGGATGCGNTTGATTTCAGGCACTTCCCCGAAGGCTGGGATCAGTACGAGGATCTATTCCGCCATGCTAGAGAGCAGGTAGCCATGCCGGAAGACTACTATGGGTTCTCAGAAGTAGATCTGGTGGTGGCTCATNCAGATGAATGCGGTGGCCATTATTATCAGTGGTTGTTAGCCAAAGGCGTTGATCCAAAATTGATCCAGGGCAGCAGTGCGGCTCTTGCCTATGAGTCACCCTCGCACATGACTAGAAAGACGGCCGTACCTGAGGAATTGTACCCGACCCGTTATATAACGGACATCGCCACACAATTCCTGACTGAAAGGTCCCGGCAACCGCAAACCCCTTTCTTTGGGGTGGTTTCCTTTCCGGACCCGCACCATCCGTTTACACCGCCAGGCAAGTACTTTGATATGTATNCNCCTGCNGANTATATCCTGCCNCGATCGTTTTCNGACAAACACGAGCACGCNGCNCCGCATTACCAGAGAGCGATCAGAGAGGGTGCCAGTGGACTTCGCCGGGGCGTTAATATGTTTGCGCCAACGGAGACTGAACTCAGGGAAATGGCAGCNAAGGAATACGGCATGATCTCGATGATTGACGATGGTATCGGCGCTATTCTCAGGCAGTTGCAGACGCTCGGTCTTGATGAAAACACCATCATTGTCTTTACCAGNGATCATGGNGATATGTTTGGTGATCACGGTGTCATGCTCAAAGGCGCCATGCATTACCGGGGCTGTACCAANGTGCCTTTGCTGATTCNNGTGCCAAATCACGCTGCGGGGGTCTGTGACAGTCTCGTCTCTTCTCTGGATATTGGCCCCACCTTGCTAGCCCAGGTCAATGTGCCCGGTTTTTACGGNATGCAGGGGGTCGATGCCAGCGTTTTNTTNGANAAGCCTGNGNGNANAGTCAGNANNGAGNTTCTGATNGAGGANGANCAGCTCAATGACCTGTTGGGCGTAGGACAACCATTACGGATGCGGACGCTGATTACGGCCGATAACNGNTTAACGGTGTATCAGGGTTACCCGGGAGTCGAACTGTTCGACCTTGATAGTGATCCGGATGAAATGAATAATCGTGTAGGAGATACCTTGTTACGTTCACGGATGATGGAAAGACTCAGCTATGCACAGATGGCGAATACCGATGTATCGCCTAAACCCAGTGCCTTTGCCTGATCGATTCAAGTACCCATCCAACCGAGAAGCTAATTGCGCAATGACTGTGTTAAAGCAGGGCCCAAAGAACCTGTTTATTGGAAAAGCCCGATGTTAAGCTGGTGCACAANTANNTATGNAANAGAAAANGNNTGATNCCATGGCCAAAGTGAACNNNGANTGCCGTTNNTTNCTAGCGGGAATGCTGCAGTTNNTACTGCTNNTGNCCTGGTGCNGNGTCGCGNTNGCAGAANANNNCCCNACTCGNGGNGGTATNTTTATCAGCNNGCTTTCNCANGAAGTGACCCANAGCCAGGTCAACAANATCAAANANGATNTGCAGAAGGCAGAAAATACAGGNGCCTCNCTATTCCTCTTGAAAATCAATACNCCNGGTGGATTNCTTGAACCAACGCGTGCGCTGATCCAGGCCATTCTCGATTCTCCTGTGCCGGTCGCAGGATTTGTTGCGCCCGCAGGCGCNAGAGCAAGCAGCGCNGGNACCTATGTGCTCAGCGCCTGCCATATNGCGGCCATGGCGCCTGCNACCAATGTCGGTTCAGCTACCCCGGTCATGCTGTATGGTGATATTGACGAGGATAGNCGCAGTAAACTGGTCAATGATGCGGCNGCACAATTNCGNAGTCTGGCTCAGCTCAGNGGAAGAAANGCTGAATGGCTGGAGCAGTCAGTNACCTCGGCTNANAACATCACTGCCAGTGAAGCCCTGCANCTGAATGTGATTGANCTGGTTTCCGTTAATACTGATGAACTCCTGCAAGCCCTGCATGGCNGGGAAGTTGAAGTNCAGGGNAGGGTAGTGGTGCTCGATACCCAGGCCATACAGACCTACCAGTCNAAACCCTTTGAAAACGTATCGCCGCTGATGTTATGGACNNTGCTGGGGGTGGCGCTGGTCATTATGGAGCTGATGGTGACCAAATTTATAGCCATTTTCTTCGCTGGCGGTGCTTTTATCACTGGCATTGCTGTCTGGGCCGGTTTGCCGACGACTAACGGCNTGCCATTGATNGTGTTTACNCTNACCTCGCTGGTNCTGTTGTTTGCCATTCGAGCGAGGTTCCGGCATCNTTTTGTAGGCAGCTCTGTCGTACATGGCGATTCTGAACTTAACAGCGGNATGATTGGTGCCAGGGTGANNNTGGTTTCNGGGTTTGAANAANGNTCTCCCGGAACCGGTNTGGTGATGTATCGGGGTTCAAACTGGCANGCCAGGTCANATACAAGNCTGATCGANCCGGGTCAGGTGCTGGTCATATCAGACGTTCAATCAAACACATTATGGATAAAGGCGGAATAATTATGGGTGAATTAATCATGTGGGGGGTGTTATCACTTCTGGTGTTCTGGATTCTCTATCAGGCTGTCAGGNTCGTACCGCAGAGATCAAATTACGTGGTGGAATTTCTTGGTAAGTACCAGAAAACACTGCAGGCGGGGTTACATATATTGATTCCATTCGTGCAACGAGTCGCTTACNTNCAATCNTTGAAAGAAGAAACCATCGACGTGCCNTCACAAAGCTGCATCACTAAAGACAATATTGCNGTGGATATCGACGGTATCCTGTACCTNCAGTGCCAGAACGCTGAATTGGCAAGCTATGGTATTGACGATTACCGTTATGCGACCTCGCAACTGGCNCAGACGACACTGCGTTCGGAGATCGGCAAGATAGAACTGGATAAAACCTTCGAGGAAAGAGACATGATTAATTCCTCGGTCGTGCAGGCCGTAGATATGGCATCAAATGCCTGGGGCGTGAAAGTNNTGCGTTACGAGATTAANGATATTAATCCGCCTTCAACCGTACGCGATGCNCTGGANAAGCAAATGCGCGCTGAACGTGAGCGCCGGGCGGTTGTTGCNGAGTCCGAGGGNCATCGTACAGCNACTATCAACGTCTCGGAAGGCCAGAGACAGGAAATGATAAACCTGTCTGAAGCNGANAANCTNAAACAGGTTAACGAAGCTGAGGGCAAGGCAACGGAAATTGAATTGCTTGCTAAAGCCACAGCAGCCGGTATCCGCACTATTGCAGANGCGATTAATGCACCCGGTGGATCAGATGCGGTAAACCTGCGCGTTGCCGAGCAGTACATCGATCAATTCGGTCATCTGGCGAAGACCACTAACACGCTTATCCTGCCATCAGATGTCGGTAATATAGCCNGTTTCGTGGGCACCGTAACCAAAGCCATGGACCAAATCTCCAAGAAACCGGAAAGTGGAGCCTGATTGACTGTATGGCAAGGCTAAGCATGAAATCTGCTTAGCCGCTGTACTGACNCTTGATNGGCCTTGCACCGATGACCCTGTCANACCAGCANAGAGCTTACCTGTTTGCCGTGTTAACGGTCCTGATGTGGTCCACNGTTGCCACCGCCTTCAAATACACGCTGGCTTATNCCAGCGTGCTGCAAATGTTAACCATNGCCTGCTGTAGCGCGTCGTTAATGCTCCTGCTGGTGGTGGTGGTGTCGGGCANAATTACCTTAGTCTTACCATCCCTGCAGCAACACTGGAAACTCTCGCTGATAGCCGGTCTGATGAANCCCTGCTTTTATTACCTNGTNCTGTTTGAGGCCTACGATCGCCTGCCCGCGCAACTAGCCCAACCCATCAATATGACCTGGGCTATCGTTTTAGCTGTGATGGCTGCNGTNGTGTTAAAACAACGGATAAGGCGCCATGATTACCTGGCTGCCGGCATCTGCTACCTGGGTGTGCTGCTGATTATCAGCCAGGGCGGACGGCAAGGATTTTCCCACGTTGANTGGATCGGTATNGGTCTGGCTTTACTGTCGACCCTAATCTGGGCTGGTTACTGGGTATTAAACATCAGAGATGAGCGAGATCCGGTCATTGGCATGTTCCTNAACTTCCTCATCGCTACCCCTNTGGTTCTGGCTCTATGGGCATTTATATCAGTTGGCCCTGTACCACTACCTGGTNTACTCGGTGGGATCTACATTGGCATCTTCGAGATGTCCCTGGCTTTTCTGTGCTGGTCAATTGCCTTGAAATCAACGGACAACGCCNCCACGGTCACGAATNTGGTGTTCCTNGCCCCCTTTTTATCTCTCCAGCTGATTCAACTGGTATTGGGTGAGACGATAGTATGGACAACCTATGGTGGCCTGATTGTCATCGTTGCTGGCCTGGTTTACCAGCAGCGGACGGCTGCTGGATTGCAGACCAGGCAGGTGCCATGATTGATACAGCCGCTTGCCAATTCATAGGAGGCCTGGTCAGGGCATCGTCACTAAAAGCAGGCTGCGCTGAATGACAGGTTGCCAGGACCAAATCAACATCTACAAGCCTGTTTTCCGGCATCAATTGATGTTAGTTCCTGGTAGACCTGTTTATAACGACCTGGTCATGCCTTAGCTATAGGCAGAGAACCCGGTTAATCCTTACATCGACCGAGAAAGCCCGTATAACTTGTATAACTCATATAACTATGGAAACGATGGGTTAACCTGCAGGCCTAGTGAACAGTTAGTACAATACAAATAGATAAAACATCTGGTTAAAATCGGCTTTAGGACTTGAAAAATAAATGATCAGCACTATCTAGTAGACGTTGCCGGAGAGCGAAAAAGATGAGTGAGCAAAGTGAATTTATTCCCCGTGAACTGGACAAGGTGCTGGCCAGACCGGACGAAGTACTACCTGATATTATACATCTGATTCCGCTGGGATCCGGGCCCTATTTCCCGGTACTGGTACAGCCGGTGGTGGTCGATAATCTGCCCTGGGGTGCTGCGGTCAAGAAGGCTGTCGACAGTCCGCATAAACTGGTGGGCCTGAGTTACACCCCGGTTCAATCGGGAAAGACTGCCACGCCAGAAGAGGTGCGGCAGATTGGTTGTGTCGCCAGAATACACCGAACCCATGAGTCGGACGGTAAAATCCAGTTCATAGCACAGGGTATACGCCGGTTTAAGATCATTGAGTGGATTGATCGAGTACCCCCATTCCTGGTGCGAGTTGAATATCTTGAGCCTGTTATTAACGAAGATGCTGATCAGCTGCGCGCTTATGCCATGTCTTTGATCAGCAGTATCAAGGAACTGGCAACGCTGAATCCGCTTTATACTGAAGAGCTCAAGCATTACCTTAACTATTTCACCCCAAATGAACCCTCAGCCTTAACCGACTTTGCTGCGGCCATTACCTCGGCACAGGCAGAAGACCTGCAGGATGTCCTGGAAACGGTGCCGCTCCTGGACCGAATGGAGAAAGTGCTGCTGCTGGTCGGTAAGGAACTCGAGCTGGCCAGATTACAGGACAAGATTACCCAACAAGTACAAGATCAGGTGGACGATCAGCAGCGCGAGTTTTTCCTGAAACAGCAATTAAAGGCGATTCAGCAGGAACTCGGCATTGCCAAAGATGATAAAGAATCTGATGTCGAGGTCTTTACAGAAAGGTTTGAAAAACTGCGACTGCCAGAGAAGGCTAAAAAAGCAGCCGATGCAGAATTGAAGAAACTGCAGGTGCTTGATCCCAGCGCAGCTGAATATGGGGTGACCCGTAATTACCTGGATTGGCTGAGCTCGGTGCCCTGGGGTATTTATTCTGATGACCAGTTGGACCTGACCGCGGCTCGAAAGATTCTTAATCGTGATCACGATGGCCTCGATGATGTTAAGGAGCGCATCATCGAATTTCTTGCTATCGGCGCGTATCGAGGCGAAGTAGCCGGGTCAATTCTGTTACTGGTCGGTCCCCCAGGGGTGGGCAAGACCAGCATCGGTAAGAGCATCGCCAATGCGCTTGGTCGCAGTTTCTACCGCTTCAGCCTCGGTGGTATGCGTGATGAAGCAGAAATCAAGGGGCACCGCAGAACC
>NZUN01000041.1 GCA_002697205.1 Gammaproteobacteria bacterium | reverse complement strand
TTGGGGTCACCGACTAAAAACAAAGCAACATCATCTGCTAAATTTGTCAGATGCCGAACGATATTCCATTGTGCTTGGTTGGTATCTTGAAATTCATCCACTAAAATGGCCGGGAAGTCTCTGCTTAGCTGTTCGCACCAACGCGGGTTTAGTCGGGTTGCCGTTTGCATCTGAATGAGCAGATCGTCAACAGTCAGTTGCGCACTGCTTGTTTTGTGATGCTCCAGATGGTCTCGGACTGCCTGCAGGATCTGATGCCAGAGCCGGACTTTTATAACGTCCAGGTTACTCAGCTCAGCTTGGATGTCAGTGAGCAGATCAAGGCAGGGGTGAACGGGAACAGGCAGGCCTTTTTTCATGGCCGCGGCCAGGTTTTGCTGTGCCCAATAGGTCCAGAGTTTACTCTCTGGGTCCAGGTCCTCATGGTCTCCACAGAAATAGTCCATCTTATCCAGCGATCGGTAGGCTGATAAGTTTTTCTTTACACCGCTGGATCTGACCAGAGTGGATAAGTCTTCTTTCAGCCAGAGGCGTTTCGCGGACAGCATTTTCTCGGTAAGGGAGACTGGCAGAGTGGCAGCCGGCTTTGCTTCTGGTAGCAATAGCAGATTATGACGATATAACAGCGGTTCCAGTGATTTGCGCAGACGCTTTGGGTCAGGCCAGACCCGCAAAGCTATCGCCCGTTCCAGCGTGGGTAGTGTTAGGATATCCCGGCGAAAAATATCCTCAACAGCCAGGTTCAGCAGCGCGGCTTTATCAGCATCGAGATCCTGATCAAATAAAATCCCGGCCTGGAATGAATTTTCGGCCAGCATCCGAGCGCAGAAACCGTGAATGGTGTGAATCGCCGCATCATCTAGCCACTGGATGGCATCGGTCAGGAGCAGTTGATCTCGCCGCAGATCATCGCTTTCCTGCATCAGGTTCTGCAGGTCAGGGTCCTCTGATTGGCCCGCCTGAAAAGCGTTTCTGGCAGTGGCAATCAATGTCCTGATTCGATCTTTCAGTTCCTGGGTCGCTGCAATGGTAAAGGTGAGTACTAGAATTTCCTGAACCTTGAGCGGTTTCGCTTCAGGCCTCCCCCGGCCCAGCAGAAGGCGCAGATAGAGGTGGGTAATTGTATAGGTCTTACCCGTGCCAGCACTGGACTCGAGCAACTGCTGGCCGGTAAGAGAGATGCTATTGGTCGACATCAGAATCTACCCAGTGTGTATCCAGCGGTTGAAATATTTCCTGGGCCAGGGTCAGGGCCTGTTGATTCAGGTCCTCTGGCACTCGCATCAGTCGTTGCCAGTACGGGTCAGTACCGTCGCCGCCCATTTCATGCGACCACTTTGCCATCGCCTTTTCCACTGCCTGATCAAGATCACCCGAACTCTGGTAGTTTGCATACAGTGAGTAAAGAGTGTCAGCGGGCAGGAGTAATGGCGAGCGGTTGCCTTGCCTATAGCGTTTAGTGAGTCTCTGCAGAATGGTCCTGGCGTGGGTTTGCTTTATTGCTGTGAATCGACCCTGCTGAACATCTGATCTTTCCCGGCCAATGATAATTGATTGCTGCTGATAACCGCTGGCGTGTAGAAAGACGTGCTCTATCCAAGGGCCTAACAGATGGCGCTTTGCTAATAATCCGGCTCGGAAGTAGAGACGATGCCGATCTCCTACAAGACTGACTTCGCCACTCAGGGAAACCTCGTCAAGCTCTATGATCGCCTGGTAAGGTTTCAAGTCTTCATCCAGATAAGGGTTAATTTCTTCCAGGAGCATTTTCGCCTGGGACAGGTTAGAACGGGCCAGGCTATAGCCTGCCGCGTTGTCCATGATAGTTCCAGAGGCTATTTGTTCCGCCGCCCAGGTGTTTTCACTAACGCCCTTTAAAAGCGCGGTCAGCGCTGACTGGGTTAACAGGTATTTGTCTAGGGGATCCTGGCTGAATGATTCACTTTCACTTAATGCCGTGGTGTATGGGTCCAGGCTGACATTGAGGCGTTGTTTCATGAAGTAACGGCCAGGGTGTCGATAGAACTGTACCAGTTCCTGAAGGCTGGCCAGATCATTCTCCGGTAAGGTTAGGGGTTTGCTATCAATAAAGGCGCGGGTGCCCTTTACAGAGGTTAGCCCCGCATACCATTCCTGAGCGAAAGTCGGCAGGTTCTCATCCTGGTAATAGCGCGTCGAAAAAGGTTGTAGGGGGTGATCAATTACCGGAATGGGAGAAAATACACTACTGCAATAATCCCTGAGTTCACCGACCAGAACACTGGCAGGGCATAACTTGTTGTCACGAATATTTCTTCCCTGGTAACTTATATAGAGTTGTTGCCGCGCTGATAACAGGGCTTCCAGAAAAAGATACCGGTCATCCTGCCGCCGCGATTGATCGCCTTTTCTATAGGGGGTCCGGGCGATCAGGTCGAATGGGCTGATCGCTTTTTTTCTGGGATATTCGCCGTCATTCATGCCGATGAGGCAGACCATCCTGAAAGGAATGCTGCGCATGGGTACCAGGGTGGCGAAGGTGATGCCACCGGCAATAAAACGCATGCTTGAAGCCGATTCTTCGATCTTCTTCTGAATCCAGTAGGACATGAGTTTGAGAGAAACCGGCTGGTTGAATTGGCAGGTATCCATATCGTCGACGAGTTTGGTGAGACTGCTTTTGATATGGTCCAGATCCAGTCCTTCAGCATCCCGGCAAAGATAAAAGTCGCGCAGCATCTGGTTCAGTAGTTGTTGCCATTGTCGGGCTGTCTTGGCTTGCTTTAAGCGTTTTCTCAGCTGCGTGAGCTGATTTAACAAAGCCAGCAATTTCTCCAGTAAAGGGATATCGCCTGAGGTCATATCATAAGGCATGTGCTGTTCATAAAGCCCTTGTTCCTGGCCTATCATCAAACCCATCAACATGCGCTGAATACCAAATAACCACGTGTTTTGATCTGTTCCGGGGACGTTCCAGTTGGCCGCCTTGGTATCGCCATCCCACTCCCATCTAATACCCGTTTCGCTGATCCAGGCCTCTAATTGGTCAATGTCGGTTGGTTTTATGCCGAATTTCCTGGCGATGGCCGGCACCTCTAACAGGCCCATGATTTCTATGCTGGTAAGACGGCTATGGCCCAGTGCCAGTAGGGTGACAATACTGGACAGTACAGTTGATTGGTTCTTTGCGCTCTGATCAGCAATTCCAAATGGTATTTTACCCGTGAAGCTGGCTCTGATTAGAGGAACGTATTCGTCAATATCAGGGGCCATGACGATGATTTCTGATGGTTTGGTGTCACTTGTGCTTACGATCTCCAGTATTTGATCAAGCAATATTTCAACTTCTCTTGATTTTGAGTGGCTGCTGTGGAATTGAATGCTATGGTCATCACTATTTAGTGTTCTGGTTTCTGGTTTCGGATCGATGTCAAATTCGCCGCCGAAGGTGAGCTCCAGGATATCTGCCTGTAACTGACCTAGAGCGGTATCCGGATGGTGTTCAAGGAAGCTCTCAACGGTTTGGGTCTCGTCCTGCTCGAGTAGTAATTCCAGGAACTCCCTTCCCTGCTGTCCCATAGAAGCCAGCAATGGGTTACCGACATGGCTGTAATCGTTATGATGTTCGGCAGGCGACTGACTGAGCAACTGCTGAATGGATCGATGACTTTTTATCTTAGTGGACACGATGTCACCCCAGTAATGCTGGCAGGGATTCATGAAATAGATATCGACCGGGGTTAGTTCAGCCAGCCTTCGGAAGGTTTCAAGCTGCAGCGGTGCCAGACTGGCCAGACCGAATATACTCAAACGTTGCGGTAAATGCTTGGATTTTTCCGAAAATTCGAGGGTCTCCATTAAACGCTGGTGTAAAGCCGCTCTGTGTACTTCTGCCAGGCCTGGTTCACGCTTGATCAGAGATTGCCANAGCCTGGCCTGCCAGGACTGAGGATTACTAGGAACGGGATCATTGCCCTGCTGCCACGCGAGTATCCAGTCAGGCCGGTACATGAGGTATTGCTCGAAAACCTGGGCAAGCTGTTTAGCCAGTTGATAATAGCGAAGGTCCTGATCTCCAGGCTGCGAAAGGTAGCCAGCGATGGCCGGTTCGGTGGATTTACCGAGTATGGCCATCAGACGAAAAGCAAGTAAGTCGTCCTGGAGCGGTGCCAGATTAGGTTGATCCAGTAGCTTCTGGTAGAGCCGCCAGATAAAATGAGCAGGTAGCAGACATTCGAGATTTGCAGCAATTCCCAGTTGTTTGGCTACCTGTAATTTCAGCCACTGTCCAGTGCCATAGCTTTGAACCAGGATGGTTGCCGGAGCGAAAGGGTCACNGTCTGTGTTGATCGCCTCGCTACAGAAAATACGGGTCAGTTCACTGAGATCATTTGAGCTTATNAGGCGTAACATGACAGTCTATGCTGGGTTTCCTTAATCCTAACCGACCCGCTGGGTGGTTGGAATCTATCAGTATTAGAAACTGTGCTGGTATTGCAGGAAATAACCTATCGTGGTCTGCAAACAGTTCTGGGATTATGTTTTAGTTTGGGCCTGGTTTTGATTCGGCTGACCTNAATCGATGACAACATTAANGGGTTAGACTCACCTAGTTATTCATCGCTGGTTTATTTGAATTCAGATACGGTANATTAAAGGCANCCTAGTAGGGACCAAAAAGACCGTCTAGTAGGGATCAATCGCATCCANTAGGGTCTCGACNAGATCTGGTGTTAGCCTTGTTTATTTTTACGCTTGCCTAAGGGCGTCGCTGAGATATATGGTTGGTTGTCCGTGGTAACAGAATGTGGAGGGNNTAATGTCNGCACAGAGGCTTATTCTAGATCCTTATGAATTACACCTTGATGATCTAAACGTGGCGCAGCCCAGGCTTTTTCAGGCGGATGCGCACTGGCGTTATTTTGACCGGCTTAGAAAAGAAGCGCCGATTCATTACTGCCGGGANAGCGATTATGGGCCTTACTGGTCGGTTAGCCGCTATCAGGACATCTTTGCAATTGATACGGANCATCAGCGATTTTCTTCNGCTTCGGGAATTACAGTCGGGGGAGCNGCAGGAACAAAANCACAGCAACAATCTACAGAATCAGATTCTGATCAGGGAAAAGCGAAACCGCAGTGGAAGGGGTTTTCCATGTTTATTGCCATGGACCCNCCGAAACATGATCTNCAGCGAGCNACTGTAACGGNAGTGGTNGCGCCNCCTAATCTGGCACTGATGGAAGACACCATAAGAAGTCGTGCGGCTGAGATTCTGGATAACCTGCCAGTGGGTGAAGAGTTTAACTGGGTTGATCGGGTGTCTATAGAATTAACCACCCAGATGCTGGCCATGCTTTTTGATTTTCCTTTTGAAGACCGATGGAAATTGACTCGCTGGTCAGACCTGGCCACGACCCAGCCGGGTCAGGGTGTTGTGGAAAGCCCTGAACAACGCCGTGCAGAATTAATTGAATGCCTTGAGTATTTTACTCATCTGTGGAACGAACGAGTTTCGGCACCCCCAAAAAATGACCTTATCAGCATGCTTGCACACGGTGA
Source organism: Gammaproteobacteria bacterium (assembly GCA_002697205.1). Classification (GTDB taxonomy): domain Bacteria; phylum Pseudomonadota; class Gammaproteobacteria; order Pseudomonadales; family Azotimanducaceae; genus UBA9926. The sequence goes on along the minus strand of NZUN01000041.1, from coordinate 11,000 downwards.
NGCAACTAAGAATATGTCTCCCTTTGAGTTTCTTGGCAATTTGCTGCTGTTGATTGTTGGTGGTAACGATACNACTCGAAACTCTATTTCAGGTGGTGTGCTGGCCCTGAACGAGAATCCCCTCGAATATGAAAAGCTNCGCGCAGATCCAACNGTGATCCCGAACATGGTGTCAGAGATAATTCGCTGGCAGACNCCNTTGGCGCATATGCGCAGAACTGCNACAGAAGACGTTACATTGCATGGAAAGACCATCAAATCCGGTGATAAGGTGGTGATGTGGTATGTTTCAGGGAACCGTGATGATACCGCTATTCCCCNGGCTAATGAATTTCTGATAGACCGGCGAAAAGCACGCCAGCACCTGTCTTTCGGTTTTGGNATTCATCGGTGTATGGGAAACCGGCTNGCTGAAATGCAATTAAGGATCCTCTGGCAGGAAATCCATAAACGCTTCAGGTTTGTTGAAGTAGTGGCTGAGCCAANGCGCACTTACTCAACGTTTGTGAAGGGTTTCAGTAATCTGGCTGTTAAGGTTCATCCCATTTGATAACTGNTCTGGCTAACGGTTAACAAGNGGCCCAGGATCCAGGATAGTTGTCTGTTATAGTGAAAAAGCATCGCATTGAAAAGTAGTTGTCTCATTCGTTNCGGAGGGCGCAGGCACCATTATCAAGCCTGGNCCTGATANAAATATCTAGTGGTTGAAGTNNTCACTTATTAATANGTGCANGCGTTTGATGGTCAGTTCGNCGATTGACGCACTTGTTAGAATTAAATAGCGGTAGGAGTANAAGATGTTCAGGTTTTTTTGTTTATGGGTACTGCTGACATCGTCGGTAACTTTCGCGGAGCTGACNGAACTGGAGTCCCGAATCTCCGAGATCGCCAGGCAGAAAAAAGACAGTGCCATTGCTCTGCTGGAAGAAGTCGTCAATATCAATAGTGGCACCATGAATCATGCAGGGGTTAAGGCAGTAGGAGACGTGTTCCGTAGAGAGTTGGATCGGCTTGGCTTTACNACCCACTGGCACGATATGAGTACGGTTAATCGTAGCGGTCATCTGTTCGCAGANAATCAAGGCAGTGGCGTGTGCCAGCTATTGATTGGTCATTTGGATACGGTGTTCGAGCAGAACAGTGCTTTTCAACAGTTCACCCGGTTGGCAGATAAAGCAACAGGACCGGGNGTGAACGATATGAAAGGTGGTGACGTGGTTATTATCAAGGCGCTGGAAACCCTGGCAGANGCTGGTGTGCTTGACTATAGCCGCTACATTGTAGCGTTTACCGGAGATGAAGAAAAATCAGGCAGTCCTAAATCAGTGAGCCGGGGGCATCTGCTGGAGGCGGCCGAGCAATGTGATCTCGCGCTGGGATTTGAATACGCTAAGGGACTCGATAGCGCCGCAGTCGCGCGCAGGGGTTCCAGTGGTTGGTCAGTTGAGGTATCGGGGAAACGAGCCCATTCGTCCCTTATTTTTCGCGATGGTNTNGGTAGCGGTGCTATCTTTGAAGCTGCCAGGATACTAACNGGTTTCCATGAGCAAGTGAGAGGCGAGCAGTATCTGAGTTTTAATCCAGGGATGATTGCTGGTGGAACAAAGGTAGATCATAAGGCGGTCCTGAATAGTGCACAGGCATTTGGAAAAAGTAACGTGATAGCGCAGACCGTTGTTATCCAGGGCGGCTTGAGAACCATTTCAAGAAAGCAGGAACGNCGTGCCAGAAAAGCCATGAAAACGATTGTTGAAAATGGCTCATTACCCGGAACCTCGGCTGTGATCCGTTTTTCTGATGGTTATCCTGCCATGTCNCCCAGCCAGGGAAATATGGCGTTATTCAATGTACTTGATGCNGTCAGCCTGGATCTGGGATATGGTGCAATGATACCTGGAGACCCTGGTCAACGAGGGGCAGCGGATGTTTCCTTCGTGGCAGATTATGTTGATGCCATAGACGGTATCGGNGCCGAAGGAAATGGCGCACATACCTTAAACGAGAGTATTGACCTGGCAACCCTGCCATTGTTGATCGAACGAGCGGCTTTACTGATGTACAGGTTATCGCAGCATCGTGGAATACGCTAACCGATATCAATCCGAATGGCGTGATCAGGTTATTCCCGAATGCATCGAGAAATAGCCGATTAAGGTATTGGCAGGGTGGCTAGGGGGCTTCGACGCGTTTCAAGGGATACAGGAATAGAGGCCCCGTCGCATAAAATCAAATTGCCGGTTAAATTGTGCCATTATGGAATTAAAAGGAGGCTGCATGAAAACATCCTATGAGACATTACAAATCCAGCATGATCAGGGTGTCTGCTTTATTACNATTAGTAATCCACCGGTTAACGTAATGACCCTGCCNCTGTATCANGATCTGGTGCAGGTGACCGAGGCGGTGGAGAATGACGANAGCATTAAGGCTGTTGTATTTCAGAGTGCGGATCCGGATTTTTTTATNGCCCATTTTGATGTTGAGATGATTCTGACATTTCCTGNTGAAGGCGAGGCGGTCAAGAGTGAGAGCCTGAGTGCTTTTCACCTGATGTGTGAACGGGTGCGCACCATGCCCAAAGCTACGCTGGTGAAGATGGCAGGTAGAGCGGGTGGGGGTGGTAATGAATTTGCTGCCTCCTGTGATATGCGTTTTGGCGTAAGGCATAAGACGGTGATCAATCAAATGGAGGTGCCATTAGGAATTCTACCAGGTGGCTCTGGAACGCAACGGTTACCGCGTTTGGTGGGTACAGGACGAGCCTTGGAGATTTGCCTGGGAGGCGATGATATTGACGCGGAGACCTGCGCGAACTGGGGTTACCTTAATCGGATATTTGATTCTTCTGGTGAAATGAGTGACTTTGTGGATCAGTTGGCCTATCGCATTGCTAAATGGCCGNCANAGGCCATCGGCCTGTGTAAGCAATCCATCAATAATGCCGAATTACCTATTATGGAAGGATTATTAGAGGAAGCGCATCTGTTTCAGCAGACCCTACGTAGCCGAGGCGCCCAGGAGAACATGCGACGTGCCCTGCAAGTGGGTTTGCAGACCCGAGAGGGAGAATCTCGCATGGGTNAACTGGCCGAATTATTTTCCGGAGAGGACCCTTAACATCATTAANAGCGACCTCAATTTAGTTAAAGGTGAGCTGGCTTTAGAGACAGNTGGCATTATATCGGCNGGGGTGNCCCTTATTCACAGGGTNGTCGCTNTAAACAAGATGGAGATGACCTCAAAGTAGATGGAAATAGCTGATTTAAGGCGTGANTTGNAGGCGCTGGAAAACCCTGCTGAGAAAATNNNGGTACCTTGNCATGAAGGGACCATGGCCTATCGCATCTGGCAGGGGCCGTTTCATGCCGAAACGGTTTTACTGGTTCACGGCGGCTCGGGTTCATGGCTGCATTGGGTCCGTAACATTGCCTTCCTGCAGCGGCAGTATCATGTGGTTACAGTGGATTTGCCCGGCCTGGGGGACTCGGCTGAATTGCCAGGCGGATACACGGCAGCNGATGCTGTGGACCTTTTTGTAAAGGGCACTTTGCAGGTGATGCAGGGGCAGAATTTTCACATTGCTGCTTTCTCATGGGGCTGTGCGGTNTCCGCTCAGGCTGCGCCCCAGTTGGGAAAACAGCTGAGCTCTNTGTTACTGACCGGTCCGGCTTCGCTCGGAGATATTCCGCGGCGCGGGACTATGAAACCCCTGATCAGGCGGACGCGGAGCATGTCGGAACAGGAGNTACATGACGCCAACCGGGAAAACCTCGCNAGACTGATGATTTATGATCGGAATCGNGTTGATGACCTGGCGGTTTATATCCAGACACTCAATACTCAGAAAGCCAGATTTAACAGNCCCCAGTTTGCACGTTCAAAACTTGTGCTCGACGGCGTCAGTCAAATCCGGGTGCCCCTGAAGGTTGTTTATGGNCAGTTCGATGCGCCGGGACTTCCTAACATTGCAGCCAAACAGAAGCTGCTTGAATCGGTCAGAGCGGATGTGGAGTTTGAAATTGTGCCAGACGCGGGCCACTGGCTGCAGTATGAGCNGGCTGCGCTGTTTAACGAAATCGCGCTGCAATGGATGATGAAGAATTCCAACTGATGGACCCAGCACGCAGGGTTTANACANGCAGGTTGTAGCTCTGATCAGTACTGGAAAANGTCATTTTCAAAGATAAATCCTGAGGTCGACATGACCAGGCGGTGGCGTGGTCCGGGTAGATCAGCATCGCTGTTTTCATAGCCTGCGTCCCCTGCCCAGAGAGCCACTCGCACACCATCTGCCCGTTGTGAAACCCGGGTCTGGTAGGTTCTAACGGTCTGCTGGTGCAGGTGCGACATGATGGCGCTGGTGGGCGAATGCAGTGATAACTGGTGTAGAGTAATCCAGGTGGGTGGCGCAAGGTCAATTTCCCCGCGGGCATGTCTGGCCAGTGCNTTCGTCGGGGTTATCCATTCATGATCCTGTATTTCATAGCCGTCTACCTCAATCGGTGAGTCGGTTTCTATNGGTGAGGCAAAAAACCAGGTCGCATATCGNATGGTTCTNCCCGGAGGCGGTGTCCAGTGCGCAAACCAGGCGAAATTTTCTGGCAGAACGCTTAGGCCGGCNTCTTCTTTGGTCTCACGTGCGGCCGCAACCCGGGCTGCATTATCGNCATTACCATCCGCANGATAATCATCNGCATCAAGCCGGCCTCCTGGAAAAACCCACATACCGCCAAAATGAACTTTCGATGTTCGCTGCAGCATGAGCGTTTCAACCCCATCAGGTCGGTCGCGAAGAAGCACCACGGTAGCTGCNGGAATGGGCGGCTGTTCACTGGNTTGGTTTTTATCAAGATCGCCATAGATGTCATTGCGGTGTTTGTTTGTCATATTTTATTCTATTTCAGGGTTTTACTTAGTGGGNTAACGCATTGCCGGCCTGCTGATTACGCCGTGTTCGGTCAGTTTCATATGCGTTAAGGTCTGTTCATCATGGAGCATGCGCCAAGATAACATTTTTTGGCTGTATTCGAGAACAAGATGTGCATAATCCGGGTCCTGCGCTAAATTAGTGAATTCTTCAGGATCCTGCTGCAGATCAAAGAACAGAGGTGGTAGGTTGGTAAAGTGAACATATTTGTAGTACTTGTCACGAATGACGTTGAGGGAGCATTGATGCAGGTTTAATCCCAGATGCTGTTCCAGGGCTTCGCCACCGCTGACGTCTCGAAAATCAAATTCCCAGTGGGCTTGCTTGCGCCAGTCGGGTTGCTTTTCTTTGTGATGTAGCAGCGGCAGTAGAGACCGGCCGTCGCACTGGCTGGGAATTTCCAGGCCGAGCCACTCCAGCATTGTCGGCATAATGTCGATGTTTTCAGTAAATTCTTCGCAATGGCTGTTGCGGGTAATATCTGCCCGGCTATCCGGATCACGGATAATGAGCGGTATGTAATAGGACTGATCAAAATAACCCATTTTTCCTAAAAGCCAATGATCACCCAATTGCTCACCATGATCTGAGGTAAATACGATCAAGGTATTATCCCAGTCACCAGATGATTTCAGCTCTGTGAAGAGTCTGCCAAGATTACTGTCAACCTCCGACATTAAACCGTAGTAACTGCTCTTAAGCCTGGCTAGTTTGTTGGTATTGCTCGGAGCTGCCGAATGTTTCCTGTTCAGGAAATAATCTAGAAACGGATGTTGCTGCGCCTCTTTTTGTGGATTAGCCTGACGCACAAATCCCTTGAGTTGGTCAGGGTCGTAGAGTTGGTTGAACGGTTCAGGAGCGATCCAGGGGGGGTGAGGCCTGAGTAGTGACAAATGGNCACNCCAGGGCTTATCCTGCTGTTTTAGGTAGTCGATGACCTGGTCTACCATGAAATAGGTATCATGGTGCTCTGCTGTAACTTTCATGGGAGCCGGGTAGTTGCCGCCGTCTTCATATTCNCTGGCACTGGTTTTGTCTGTATAGAGTCGAAAATTTGGGTCNGGAATGGTTTGNCCTTTTGCTTCCAGCCAGTCAGCCCAGGCATCGGGATAGGTGCCCATCTGGACCACGGGGTTAATACCTGGTAGAGGGCCTTCATAAGATTTTAGGATGGCGTCATCTGGGTCAAAAAACCGAGGATCGTTTGCCGTATCCGTGTACCCGAANAGAACTGGATCATAACCGGCTTGACGGCTCTCAATGGCCCAGTTGGTGTGCCGTGCGTCCAGTGGCGTACCGTTGGTGCCCGATCTGTGATTCTGCAGGTACATGCCAGTGTGGAGCGACGCCCGGGATGGCCCGCAAGGAACTGCGTTGGCATAATGACATTTAAATAATCTACCCTGTTCGGCCAGTGCATCCAGGTGGGGAGTCTGGACCAGATGGTCCAGTGCAGANAGACATTCGCCTCGCCATTGATCTGCTGTGATGAANAGGAGATTTTTCATGGCTTTTATCCCTGATAGCNGCGCTAAGTATGCCATAAGTGAATAACGACGGGTGCAAGCTTTTGTCTGTGTTTGTTCGANGNTAGATTGAAAATGCGCNTGTCAACGGCCCTGCTTGCTTGCACAGAAATACAGCAGACCTGCCTNCCGTTCCAGTGGTTCTAACAGCCNGCTGTCGCGTNTGCTAAAATTGNGGGGAGATTCCACNTNGTAGCATCNACTGGATAATGACTGCTAACCGTTACCCTGCACAATATCAAGTAATCGCAATGTTGCCTTATCCAGCAAGCTTCGGTCTGGGCTNAGGAGTTGCTGGGTGAGTTTCTTGCCGAGTTCAACACCCCATTGATCAAAGGAATTGATGTTCCAGATGGCCCCGGATGCAAATACTTTGTGTTCATACAGCGCGATAAGCATGCCGAGGTTACGCGGGTTCAATTCTTCAAGCAGGAGAATTGAACTGGGCCGATTGCCGGGATAATTCTTGTGGGCATCCNCTGATTGTTCACCAAGGGCCAGAGCGGCGGCCTGCGCAATCATGTTTAACAGTAGCAAGTTGTGTGCTTCTGGACTTGATGTGCGGTCCTNGCGGATTGCAANGAAGTCAACTGGGATTAGATGTTGTCCCTGATGAAGTAGCTGAAAAAAAGCATGTTGGCCGTTGGTACCTGTCTGTCCCCATATAATGGGTCCGGTGCGATAATCTATAGGTTGTCCGGCTCTGTTGGTTGTTTTGCCATTGCTTTCCATATCCAGTTGCTGCAGNNAAGACGGTAGCAGGTTCAGGCGCTCGCAATAAGGTACGATAGCCTGGCTCTGGACATCCAGAAAATTACCGTACCATATGCCCAGCAGCGCCATAATCACGGGCATATTCGCGGATAACGGCGCGGTCCGAAAATGGTGGTCCATCACGGCCCCGCCTTCAATTAACTCAGAAAACCGTTCAAAGCCAATAGAGATGGCGATGCTCAGCCCGATACCAGACCATAGCGAGTAACGACCGCCGATATCTGGGCTGAAAGTTATAATATTGGCATCATTTATACCCTGAGCCCGAGCCCGCTCTCGATCCGATGTCACGCCAATCATATGGTTGCTTGCCCAGGGTTTACTGAGCTTAAGTGTTTTACTTAACCAGGTCGCAGCTGTATTTGCGTTGAGCATGGTTTCCTGGGTTGTAAAGGTTTTGCTGGCGATAATAAACAGCGTGGTTTCACTATTCAGGTTGTTCAGCAGTAGACGTATTTCGGCGCCATCAACATTGGCTATAAAGTGAACCCTGATGGTGTCGATACAGTACTCGCGCAGCGCACTGCAAACCATCTTAGGACCCAGGTCGGAGCCACCAATCCCAATATTAACAATGTCGGTAAAAACCTGATTGGTATGCCCTCTAAATGAACCATTACGGATGTCCTCTGAAAGGGTTTTTAAGGCGCTCACTTCAGGCTCACTGATCATCAGGTTACTGCGTAATTTAGTATGGCCTACCGCGCGATTTTCCGTGGTATTGATTAAAGCACCACTGAATAGCCCCTCGCGCAGCGAGTAAAGCGGGGATTGTTCTGCTAATTCCAGTAGCGAGTCGAGTATGTCGTTATCGATGCCGTGTCTCGACAAATCGAGGCTAAGGCCTTCTACTTTGATGGGATGCTGGTTAAACTGCGTGCCTTCCTTAATAACATCTTCAATTCGAGGGGCATTTCCTGCCCGAGCTTTGAGTCTGGTCCAACTTTCAGTAAGAGAGGGATTAAAAGCAGAATTAGTCATGGTGCCTGGACCTGTGAATTGACTGGCGTGATGGTGGATAGGCTTATCAATTGAAGCTAACCGTTCATTAATAACGTTTCATTTTTTGTGAACGCTCACTCTCAGATGGGTTAAGAAAAGCATAAGTNACTGAAATACGGGGCTATATTAACAGTTTTGGATATCAATAATTAACTTTATAGCTAAATTATTAACTAAATTAATAGCTGAATTGATAACAAAATAAACAATGCAGTCAGGCGAAATAGGACTAGTAAAGGAATATCAATGACATTAGCCAGATGGTTCGTTGCAGTAGTTGTGACGGTGGTAATCACCTTATTTTTCACTTACGACCTGGATGGGTTTCTTCAACTCAGCCAGCTAAAATTGCAGCAGCAAGCTTTAATGCAGGTGGTGATGGCCAAACCAGTCATGTCGGCAGCTCTATTTATGGTTGCTTACATTCTTGTGACAGCGCTTTCTCTTCCCGGTGCAACCGTAATGACCTTGCTGGCAGGCGCTTTGTTTGGTTTTTATTACGGTACTTTAATCGTGTCCTTTGCATCGACCATCGGTGCAACTCTGGCTTTATTGACCGCCCGGTTCCTGATTAGGGACTGGGTTGAAACACATTTCTCACACCAGACAGCAAAGATTAACTCGGGGTTATTGAAAGAAGGCGCCTATTATCTGTTGTCGTTGCGATTGATACCACTGATTCCCTTTTTCGTCATTAATCTCGCAATGGGTCTGACNCGTATCAAGGTGTCGGTATTTTATGTCGTCTCACAGCTNGGGATGCTGCCGGCAACGTTTATTTATGTGAACGCCGGCNGAGAGTTAGCCCGGCTGAATTCGTTTGAGGACATCCTGTCGCTGCAGTTACTGTCGGCGCTGGTACTGCTGGGTATTTTNCCACTGGTGACCCGTCGTTGGNTGGAAGCGTTCAAAAAACGACGGACGCGGTTGAGCTTTNCCCGTCCCAGGGTATTTGATAAGGATATTGTGGTAGTCGGTGCAGGCTCCGGCGGCCTGGTATCGGCGTTGATTGGCGCGACGGTCAACGCCAAGGTGACCCTTGTCGAGGAAAATGAAATGGGCGGTGATTGCCTTAATACTGGCTGCGTCCCCAGTAAATCACTGATTCGCGCCGCTAATCTCATGGCGGATATAGGCTCGGCCGATGAATTNGGGATACAGGTTGNNNNGGCCCAGGTCCACTTCCCCGATGTGATGGCCAGGGTCCGGTCGGTGATTGCACAGATCGAGCCTAATGACTCTATCAGCCGTTACNAGTCCTTAGGCGTCGATGTCCGAAAAGGGCGAGCGGAAATAATCTCACCGTTTGAAGTCGCGGTTGCCGGNCAATCCATCACCACCCGGAACATCGTAATCGCTACGGGCGCGGCACCGATCTGGCAGGAAATTGAGGGCATGCCGCCAGAACGTTGCTTTACTTCGGAGACGATCTGGAATCTGGCNGACCTGCCGAGTCAACTGGTTGTTATCGGTGCTGGGGCAATTGGTGTAGAGCTTGCCCAGGCCTTTGCCCGCCTGGGCAGTAAAGTGACCCTGATCGAGCAAGCACCACGAATTCTGATTCGNGAGGATGTGGAGGTCAGNGAGTTAATCGCTCAGAGCCTTCAGAGCGACGGGATCACTNTAAAAACCGGATATCAGGCGNTAAGGGTAGATTCGCANGAGGGTGGCAATCGGCTCATTTGCCNGGGAGGNGAAGAGATCGAAATTGNCTTTNATGCAGCCTTGCTGGCNCTTGGTAGGCGACCCAGAACAAAAGGCTTTGGNTTGGAAACGCTAGGCGTTGAATTGCTGGACAACGGCGCAATTAAGGTTGATCAATACCTGCGCACTCAATATAACAATGTTTATGCNGTAGGGGATGTCGCTGGGCCCTATCAGTTCACCCATACGGCATCCCATATGGCCTGGTATGCCTCGGTGAATGCCCTGTTTGGCCTGTTCTGGCGATTTAAGGTTGATTATTCGGCAATCCCTTCCTGTACATTTACATCGCCTGAGGTAGCCCGAGTCGGGCTTAATGAACGTGAAGCCGGGGAACAGGGTATTGCCTTTGAAGTGACACGATTTGAACTGGCGGAATTAGATAGAGCCCGTATCGATGGTTGGGCTGAGGGGTTTGTTAAGATTTTGACGCAGCCCGGCAAGGATAGAATATTAGGTGTGACTATCGTCGGTCATTTATCCTCAGAAGTGCTTAGTGAATTTACCCTGGCGATGAAAAACGGTATCGGCTTGAANAAGGTGTTGTCTACCATTCATATTTATCCGACCTTCTCGGAGATGAATAAGTATGTGGCTGGCGCTTTCCGACGAGAACACAAGCCCGAATGGGCGCTGCGCCTTGCCCGGCGGTTTCATCGTTTTCGTAGAGGCAGTTGAGAACAGGAATAGTTGCCCGGAGTAGATCAACTGTTATTGCCTGATNGTCTCTATCAGTACCCTTCATTGGTTAGATCGAGCAGCGGAAACGCGCTGTGCAGGCCTGTTGGATTAGGATTGGNAGCATCACAGATAAAACTTTTGTCAAGATCCCTAAAACAGGTAACGCCGCAGAGAGCCAGGGATTCCTTGATCTCGTGCCTGAGGATGGCCAGGCATCGAACCAGAGCGNCACTTCCCCCGGCTGCCATCGCCCAGGCTTCGAGCCTTCCCAGGCCGACAGCNTTGGCACCCAGTGCCATAGCCTTTAGAATGTCGGTGCCGCGATAGAACCCGCCATCAATGACGATCTCGGCCCGGCCGTTGACGGCGTCAACAATACCCGGTAA
>NZUN01000040.1 GCA_002697205.1 Gammaproteobacteria bacterium | reverse complement strand
AAGAACAGGAAAACCCGAAACCAAAGGCCTACTCGAGACCGGGCCGCGTTCGGATGGGCCCAGCGTCTCAAGCGCGTTTTTGCCATTGATGGGGCCGCCGTCGGATAGAGAAATGTGAAAAGTGTGGCGGGCCTGCGGAACGCCGCCCGGTCGGATCATTGCATCGATTGAAGATCCTGATGTCATCCAGAAGATATTGAAGCACCTAGGGCTGGATCAGCCGGTCGATACACCTATCCGCTCACCGCCATCAGTGCTGACTGACCATTCAATGACACTATTTTGAATTCAAGAGCATCGAGACACGCCGGTGACTGTCGCGTTCGGCCGGGGTCTGGATTCGATGCCTGAATCGCCACATTTCTCACCGATCAACGCACGTTTAAATCAGCCCAAATGGAGGGTAGGCAACCCGTAGAGGTGGGAGTACTTTTCTTAAAGTGGAAAAAGGGTGGTTATTCGTCCTAACCCCACTCACTGGACAATAGTCCCAATATGGGACTATAATTGCCAGATGAGAGTCATTGCCTTGTCAACACTCAAAGCATTCTGGGCAGAAAATCCTCGATACATGGATGCGAAAGATCCTACATTGGCCTGGTACCGACATACGCTGAAAGCAGATTGGGCAGCCCCCACCGAGGTGAAGCAGGATTTTGGCAATGCAAGCATTCTCAAAGACGGGCGCGTAGTGTTCAACATTGCAGGCAACAAGTACCGGTTGGTGGTGTGGATCAACTATGACTACAGAGTGGTCTATGTCCGTTTTATTGGCACCCACAAGCATTACGACGAAATTGATGCACAAACTATTTAGCAAGAGACTCGAACCATGGATATCAAACCGATTAGAACCAAAGCAGACTATCGAGCAGTTCTACGGGACATTGAATCACTGATGGATGCAGAACTCGATTCCCCCGAGGGTGAAAGACTGGATGTGCTCACTACGCTCGTTGAGGCCTACGAAGCCAAGCACTATCCCATGGAATTACCGGACCCGGTCGAAGCGATCAAATTTGAGATGGAACGCCGCGGCCTGACAGTCAAGGATCTTGAGCCGATGATTGGGAAGAGTAATCGTGTGTATGAAATACTAAATCACAAACGCTCGCTCACTCTGAAGATGATCTGGAAGTTACATGAAGAANTGGGTATTCCCGCAGAATCTCTGATTAAGCCACCTCAAGCAAAAGCGAGCTGATCATTAAGGGGGATATTTTTCGTGCCCGTGCCGTGCCCAACTGACCTTGATTGACGTAATGAGCACCAACGAAGCAGATGTAATCCTGNTTTGTTAATCAATTAGTTACAGACGAAGTAAGAAGAGGTNAANTGAGGTAAATTATCATTTTTGCATTCATAATGCAGGATTAGCCCTGTACACGAACAGCATGCACAGGCCGGGATAGACCAGGGACAGTCGCGGCTTCTCTGGCCACACCTGCATATTTACCACCCAGCATGGTCCAGCTGCTGCTGGAAACCAAAATCTCATCATCTTCGGCCAGACCCTCCAACCGACTAGCCAGGTTAACAACCGAGCCAAATGCTGTGTATTGCAACCGATCCATGCAACCGAAACTACCCAGAACACAGAAACCCGAATGAATACCCATACGTAGGCCGATTGGTATCACAATGCCACGATCAACCCAACTGCGACGTAACTCAAACCATNTGCTGCGCATCTCCAGGGCCATCTTAACGCAACGGTCAATGCCTTGTTGCGCTGGGATTTCCTGCGGGGCTCCAAAGATAACCATCAAACCATCTCCGGTAAACTTATCCAGCGTACCGCCATGANGCAGCGTGATTCGCGACATTACATTGAAATATTCAATCAACAATTCGATNAACTCGGACTCATCTGTCAGTTCGGATAATCGGGTAAATCCACTGATGTCCGAAAAAAATATGGTCACATAAAGGCGTTGCATNCNTGCAACGCTGTGTTGCTCTACGGACTTCAACTGGGTCACCAACTGGGACGGCAGATACGGCTGCATCAACTGGTTNGANCTTGCTTTTCGAGCATGTAACCTTGAGGANACTTTTTGTCGAATGCCTAGCAGACGGGTTTCAGAAAAACCCAACCCAACCAGATAACCACCATACCCCAGCAACAGCAGCAGCGCGAAGAAATCTGCTCTAGACAGCGCTGCAGCACTATGCAGAATCCTCGGAATTGCTATCAGCAATGCTGTCATCAGGCTCAAATAAATNACTCGGGCAAGGACTGAACCNGGTTTCAGGGTCATCAGGGCGGTCATCAACATGGCGCCAAGCANCGCCAGGACCGGAATAAATAAAAGAGGCGTAAAAGCAACCAGAGCACTGACCCAAAGAGCATCGATTACCAGCAACCAGCGTATCCANTTAATTTCNTTAAGCCAATACAGCCCCATCAAATAACAAACGTGCGGATACAGCAAAAGACCGACAAGTAAACCCTGCATGGCCGCCGAAAGCGTCACGGAGTTAGCCACGATAATAACGGCGATGGTTTGCGCAAAGGTTCTTGCGGGGTAGATTAGATCATTCAGATGGGCCCGGTTCATCTGCTGATTTTGCAAACTAAATGTGGCTCAGGTGTAGGCCTAAATCCTTAGCTAAAACAGGACATCGCTGAGATTTCGAGCGGCCTATTCGACGCCNTCCAGCAGCATAGGCACATCTGGTTCGACATCAAGTGCATAGTCTACTTCCGCAAAGTCGAATCCATGCATTTGCAGAAAGGCCTGACGATAACCTTCGAAATCNGTCAGTTCNCCCAGGTTCTCCTGGTTTACCTTGTGCCAGTAACGTCGCACGTAATCCTGGATTGCGTCATCAAGCTCTAGATCATCCATCCTGATACGACCTGATTTATCTTGTCGTAACGGCTCACCAGAAAATAACTGGGTCCTGAATAGCCTGTCAGTCTGTTCAATACACCCTTCATGTGTACCGGCACCTTTCATTGCCCTGAATAACAAGGATAGATAAACGCTCATTCCAGGGATAGCAGATGCAGCCTGGGTCAACAGCCCTTTCATGACTACCACGTGCGCCTTTCCTGCAACCCCGTGAAGTGCGCTGACTACACTGGCTGCGGCTCGATCTAAATCTTCCTTGGCTTTACCAATGGTGCCGTGATAATAAATCGGCCAAGTGACCTGGCTACCCAGGTAGGTATAATTTGTGGTCAAACAGCCCTCGGCCAGGCAATCATTTTCGAGTAGGGCCTTAATCCAGTCTTCCCAATCTTCACCGCCCATAACCTTCACAGTGTCGGCTATTTCCTCAGGCTCTGCTGGCTGAAGTGTTAGGGATCGAAGTTGCTGCGTATTAAAATCAATCGTGGTACCTTCAAAAGCTTCGCCAATAGGTTTTAACACAGACCTGACAGTCTCTCCTGAAGGCAGGGTGCGCGCTGGAGCAGCGAGCGAGTANATCACCATATCTACCTGCCCCAAATCTCGTTTGATACAATCGATCACAGCCGATTTCATCTCTGTTGAAAAGGCATCACCATTGAAGTTACTGGCATACAAGCCTGCGTCATGAGCGGCCCGGGTAAAAGCTGCAGACTTATACCATCCTGCTGACGCGGTCCGGCCTTTTTTTGAAGCTCGCTCAAAGAAAACCCCAATGGTTGCTGCAGAACAGGCAAAAGCGGCACTGATTCTGGAAGCCAGGCCATAACCTCCTGATGAACCTATTACCAAAACTCGCCGAGGACCTGCCTTGATGAGACCACCAGCCCTGACCCTACTGATCTGATTCTCTACATCCTGCGCGCAGCCCTGTGGATGTGCCGTGGTACAAAGGAATCCCTTTATTCTAGGTTGAATGATCATAGCTTACCGTTTCCTGGTGTATTGANTTCCTGTCCGCTCTTTTTCACTGGTTTCTGTTGCCGATGCGATCGGCCAGCACCAGCCATACNACCAATGCACCTGTTAATAACATTGGAATGCTCAACAGCTGACCCTGCGACATCCATCCCAGGGCGACAAAACCCATATGACTATCCGGTGCCCTGAAAAATTCAGAAACAAACCTGAGCAAGCCATAGGCAATAAGGAATACCCCCGAGATAAANCCTGTTTTCTGATTTCGACCTGCGAGTAACCATATAACAATAAACAGTATNGGCCCTTCAAGGCAGGCCTGGTAAAGGCTNGAAGGATGTCTGGCTATTGTCTCTCCAGGATAAACCAGGGCCCAGGGCAGGTCAGTGATTCTACCGGGTAACTCAGCATTGATAAAATTNCCGATCCGTCCACAACCCAGGCCTAACGGAATAGCGGGTGCAACAAAATCCGTCACTGCCAGAAAAGAACGGCCCTGCCTGTGGGCAAAATAAAGNCCGGCAATGATCACACCGAGCAGGCCACCATGAAAAGACATTCCGCCCTGCCAGACTTTAAACAGGGTCAACGGATTAGCCAGTAAATTATCAAAGCCGTAGAACAGCATATAACCCATACGACCACCGAGAATAACGCCCAGGACGCCATAAAATATCAGATCAGATATCTGTTCCTCNGACCAGGCCGGTTTCGACCAGGCAGCTCGATACAACATGACTCGCCAACACAGAAATATAGCGGCCAAATAACTGATTGCATACCAGTGAATATTAAACGGACCCAGAGTAATNGCCACCGGGTCAATTTGAGGGTAATGCCACATTTTCTCCATCCCAGGTTATTGATTAATGAATGCACAGGTCAACCATTCTGGTANACTGTGAATTTGCCTGCTTATCATGTGCCTAATTTTATTTGCCTATCAACCCAACGACCNATACCAATTAGTGGTTGCTGCCAATCGTGATGAATTCTATCAGCGGGAAGCGGCAAGAGCACATTTTTGGGAAACAAATAAAGAAGTACTGGCCGGCAGGGATCTTCANGCCGGTGGATCCTGGCTGGGCGTTGACCGATCAAATCGGTTTGCTGCCGTTACTAACTTTCGAGAAGACTTATCCGGGCCGCTACCGCCACGNAGTCGCGGCGAATTGGTNAGCGACTTTTTATTCCTGAAGCACCCTGCCTCTGAGTACCTAAATCAAATTCGCACAAAAAGATCAGAATATCGTGGCTTCAATCTTATCCTGATGGATAAAACCGGCTGCTTTTATTANAACAATCGTACCGATCAATTAAACGAGCTAGCACCNGGCTACTATGGCTTATCGAATCAAACGCTCGATTGCAACTGGCCTAAGGTAAGCGAAGGNACTCGTAAACTGCAGCGACTACTCAAAGAAAAACCGAGTTCAGAATTAGACAATGCCATGCTTGGCCTGCTCCAGGACAGGGGAGATGATAGAGACTTTTCCAATAGCTTTATCGCCTCTCCAGGCTATGGAACCTGTGTCTCNACCCTGGTAAAAATACAACGTCATGAACTCTCNTTTACGGAACTGGCCTACCCGCCTACAGGCAGACCTGATGACCAGCGAAGCTTTATCTGGCAACGCTAACGCCTTGAACGAACAATCTGGCTCAAGCCGTTTTCCCGCAACACGTTTTCTACTCGCTGCTGAATCTGGTCTGCGGAATTCATTTCCAGCACTTCTTTTAACAACGCCTGCGACTGCTCAAAACTGACCGTGGTAAGCGCTTTCTTTACCATGAGAAGATTAGGCGAGTTCATCGACAGAACCTGGTAGCCCATNGCCATNAACAGCAANGCAGCNGCTGGATTNCCAGCCATCTCACCACAAATNCCAACNCCTTTCTTAGCCTTATTCGCCTCCTGCGCCACATAATACAGCGCTTTTAAGACGGCTGGATGAAATTCCTGATAAAGACTGGCAACCCGGGAATTGTTGCGATCCACGGCAAGCATATACTGCACCAGGTCATTACTGCCAACGGACAAAAAATCCACCCGCTCAAGAATGTCAGCAGCCTGATAGACAGCGGCCGGAACTTCGATCATGACACCAATATCAGGCATTCCTACATCAGCACCTTCTTCCTGTATTTCTGTATAACACTGCTTGATCAGCACCTTGGCCGCATCAATTTCAGAGACACTGCTGACCATTGGCAACATAATCCTGAGATAGGATTCAATGCCTTCGCTGGCTCTGATCATAGCCCTGATCTGGGCCAGGAATATTTCCGGATGATCAAGCGAAACACGAATACCGCGCCAGCCGAGAAAAGGATTTTCTTCCTTGATCGGGAAATAAGGTAACGACTTATCGCCACCGATATCCAGCGTTCGCATGGTAACCGGATAAGGAGAAAATGCCTGCATATGCTCACGATAGATCAGGCGCTGTTCTTCTTCAGTGGGAAAGGCTTCATTCATCATGAAATAGACCTCAGTACGATACAGGCCAACTCCCTCAGCCCCTCTATCAAGGGATTTAGCTACGTCACTTAATAGTCCCGTGTTAACCCACAGCAAAGTGCGCCTGCCATCAGGCGTACGACAGGATAAATTCTTGATACCCTCCAGATCCCGCTGCAGATCGAGCTCTTCCTTCTGGACCTTATCGTAATAAGCTTTCTGAGAGTTTGTAGGAGCGGTAATAAGATTGCCCTGGAAGCCATCGACAATCATGGTGCCACCATCAATCAATTCCATAGGCAAATCCTGTACACCCATGGCCGTCGGTATGCCCAACGCCTCAGCTAAAATAGCCAGGTGAGAATTCACCGATCCACGACCCGATACCAGCGCTTTCAGGCGACTGAGTGGCACAGCTGCGAGATCTCCCACAGAGAGGTCATTGCCAACTAGAATAGCGTCTCTTGGGAAATGCATCTTACGACGATCTGTCTTTTCTAAATGACCGAGAATACGTACGCCAATATCTTTGATATCGTTGCCGCGCTCACGTAGGTAACTGTCTTCCATTACCTCAAAACGACTCACATGATCCTGAATAACCTGTCTCAGCGCGCCCTGAGCCCATTGCCCCTTGCGGATTTTCCTGAGCACTTCATGGGGAATTGCCGAATCATCCAGCATATGCAGAAAGGCATCAAACAAATTCAATTCCTGCTGCTCCAGTCCGCCAGCCAGTCTTTCAGCAAGTGTCCTGATATCTTGCTTGGTATTAGCAACTGCTTTTTCGAAGCGATCAACCTCTCTAGCTACATTACGGATTTTGCGATACGGCACCTGGTCTAAATCCACACTGGGATAGATTACAACCGCAGTACCAATGGCGACTCCAGGAGCACCAGGACTGCCCTTGAATAATCGAGAAGATCTTCGGGCTCTGCCCAGAGAAAGTGTTCCAGTGGCTTTAGCATGGGCGATGACGCCCGCTAACTGAGCTGACAAGGTTATCAGAAATGCTTCCTCACTCTCATCAAACTTCCGCTTGCTCTTATGCTGAACAACCAACACGCCTAGCACCTGGCCTTGATGGATAATGGGTACCCCCAAAAAGGAATGAAAAGCATCCTCACCGATTTCAGCAATGTACTGATTCCTGGGGTGGTCACCCACATTTTCAACATTCACGGGTTCAGCCCGTTGCGCAACATAGCCCACCAACCCTTCGTTTGTGCCCAGAGATATTTTGCCCACGGCCTGTTTATTCAAACCTCGAGTTGCTCTGAATACATAGCGCTTGGATTTCTCGTCGAACAGATAAACACTGCAGACTTCACTGGCCATGATGGCCTGGGTACGATCAACTATGATTTCAAGCGCCAGCGACAAATCAGAGACCGCACTGACCTCCTGAACAACCCGACGTAATTCCTCTAGCATAACTGTGGATCTAGTTCATACATTTATTAAGACTCGGTGCTAATTCCTTCAAGGCTTTGGCGTACACATTCTTCTTGAAACCCACTATCTGACTAACAGGATACCAATAGCTAACCCATTGCCAGCCATCGAATTCGGGTGATCCGCTGTAATCCAGATCAAATTCACCCTCATCGCCTTTAAATCGCAACAAAAACCACTTCTGCTTCTGGCCGACAAAAGTAGAGCTTCTGTTTTTTAACATTCGCCTGGGAAGCCGATAACGATACCAGTGCCTTGTTACCGCAATAATGTCGACGCTGGACCCGCTTAGCCCGGTTTCTTCTCTTAGTTCTCGGAACAAGGCAGCTTCGGTCGATTCTTTTGCATCAATTCCACCCTGGGGGAACTGCCAGGCATTCTCCCTGGCTCGTTTTGCCCAAAAAACCTGGCCTGACTGGTTCACGATAACCATACAGACATTGGCTCGATAACCATCCTGATCGATCATGTCCTATACCCTAATAAATATTATAATATCGCCCTTTGCCAAAAACATAACATCCTCTACATGAGGTATACCATGTAATGGCTATCACATCGAATCAGGATCTGCACATGGCACTCACTATCTTTGACCTGGATGAAACTCTGATCGCTGGCGACAGCGACCATGCCTGGGGAGAATTTATTTCTAAACTAGGCCTTGTTGATGCCTACCAATACCGGCAACAGAACAATCTGTTTTACCAACAATACCTCAACGGAACCTTAGACGTTGACGCTTATCTCACATTTTCCTGCGAGCCCTTATCCAGAATCAAACTAGCAACCCTCAAACAACTGCATCAGCAATTCATGCAGGAAGTCATATCGCCGCTCATGCTACCCAAAGCAATCGCCTTGATCGAACGCCACAAAAACCAAGGAGATGAGCTACTCATCATTACCGCAACGCTTGATTTCATTACCGAGCCCATTGCCGAGGCACTGGGTATTACCAACATCCTGGCCCCCCAGGCAGAATTGCTCGACGGTAGTTATACCGGCAACATTATCGGTATACCCAGCTATGCCGACGGTAAAGTGACTCGTTTAAGACAATGGTTAAAAACCCGCTCAATTTCACTGACCGGCAGTACTTTCTATTCTGACTCTCATAATGACCTGCCTTTACTATCTCTTGTCGACCATCCCATTGCCGTCGATCCGGATGCCAAGCTGGAAGCAATAGCCAAGTCAAAATCCTGGCAGATCATCAGCCTCCGGTAAAACTGATCACGACCCATCTGAATAAGTCAAATCCATATCTCGCGCGGCCTTAACATCATCAAGCCGCTGGACTGTGGTGGTATGCGGCGCACTGGTAACCAGCTCCGGCTGCTCACCTGCTTCTTCAAGAATCATCGCCATTGCTGCTACAAAATCATCGATCTCACTCTTCGATTCGGTTTCAGTGGGTTCGATCAGCAGACATTCAGGAATCAGCAGGGGGAAATAGGTAGTTGGCGCATGATGACCATAGTCCAGCAAGCGCTTGGCAAAATCCATGGCGGATACACCCAGATTCTTGGTTTCCTTGGCAAGGCTGACAATAAATTCATGAGTTGCCCTACGATCAGGATAAGCCAGAGTAAAACCGACTCTGGCCATTTCTGCCGCCATGTAATTGGCATTCAAGGTCGCGTACTCAGCCACTCGGTTCATTCCTTCTGCCCCGAGTAACCTGGCATAGCTATAGGCACGCAGCAAAATGCCAGCATTACCCATAAACGCTGATAGCCTGCCAATGGTATCGGGTATCTCACCTGAGCCCTTCCAGTAATAATATTCGCCTTCCAGGTTGTTTTTTTTGCCCACGATCGGCGTAGGCAGGAAGGGTTTCAAGCGCTCACCAACACCGACCGGACCTGCACCCGGACCACCACCACCATGGGGTGTAGCAAAAGTTTTATGCAGGTTCATGTGCAAAACATCAAAACCCATATCGCCTGGTTTCACTTTTCCCAAAATAGCATTCAAGTTGGCCCCATCATAATACAGTAAGCCCCCAGCCTGATGGACCACTTCGGCTATTTGCTGTACCTGCCGTTCGAACACACCACAGGTTGATGGGTTAGTCATCATTAACCCGGCCGTATTCGGGCCCACTGCTTTGGTAAGTTCGGCTAAATTGACATCACCTTCACTGGTTACCGGTATTTCCCTCACCGTGTAACCACACATAACGGCGGTTGCTGGATTGGTTCCATGAGCCGCCTCTGGAACTAAAATTTCTGTTCTTGCATCGTCGTTGCGCTTTTCATGGTAAGCACGAATCATGGCAACACCAGCAAATTCACCCTGTGCGCCGGCCATGGGTGTCAAGGACACTGCCTGCATACCGGTCACATCCATCAGGTAATGCTGCAGCTCGTACAGACACTGCATAAAGCCCTGGCTATGTTGTTCGGGCGCTAACGGGTGACGGGCCAGGAAATCAGCAAAACTCGCAGCCTAATGAGCACCTCGGGGGTTGTATTTCATGGTGCAGGAACCCAGGGGATAAAACTGTTTATCTATTGCAAAATTCAAACTCGACAGATTAGTGTAATGCCTGACTGCTTCCAGCTCGGATACTTCTGGTAACCCAGGTGACGATACTCGCAAGTGCCCATCCAGGTCTGATACCCTCGAAGGCGATTCACGCGCCACAAGTTGCGCTTGAGCAACCCTGCCAGAACGACTTCTTTCGTAGATCAACATAATTAAGCCACGGCCTCCAAGGAAGTTGTCAGCACCTCGATGAAGCGATCCAGATCAGCAGCGGATTTCTTCTCGGTAACATTAACCAGCAAGCAATTCACCATATCGTCATGGTCCTCACCAAGATCATATCCTGGCAAAATGCCCTGGGCGGCCATAGATTGAATAACCTCAGCTGCCGGTACCGGTAACTTAAGCACACTTTCGTGAAAATAAGGCCCTGCAAATCGCCGCCGTACCCCCGGCAACTGTTCCGCCCTAGAGAGTAAATCCGCCATTCCCGAATGACACGCCAAGGCAACCTGACGAAGACCTTCATTGCCCATTATGCTCATATAGATCGTCGCTGCCGTCACCAGCAAGCCCTGGTTAGTACAAATATTCGAGGTCGCTTTAGCACGACGAATATGCTGTTCGCGAGCCTGCAGAGTCAGCGTGAAACCCGTTTTACCCTGCCTGTCCACGGTTCGGCCAATAATTCTGCCGGGCATCTGCCTGACAATGGCTTGTCGGCAACACATAAAACCCAGATAAGGTCCACCAGAAGCCAGCGGTATCCCAAGNGGCTGGCCTTCTCCAACAACAATGTCAGCACCCGCGGCACCCCACTCTCCAGGTGGTTTTAAAATAGCCAAGGCAGTAGGATTTACCAGGGCAATCACCAGCGCNCCTTTAGCGTGAGCCAGGTCAGTCAGTGTCTCAACGGCGTCCAGTCCACCGAAAAAGTTGGGGTAACTTAATACCACAGCNACGCCGTCATCAATCTGGTCAAGCCATTCGGGNTTTAACAAACCGCTTTCAGCATCGAATTTCAGCTGCTNAATCTCAATGCCCTGATTCCTTACNATGGTCTCACAGGTGTTGAAATATCTCGGGTTAATGTTGCCAGCACAGAGAATGCGCCTGGTTTTTATCTTTTTATTGGCTCGAACAGCCATAAGCATNGCTTCAGCTAATGCCGTTGCACCATCATAGACAGAGGCATTAGCCACTTCCATGCCGGTTAGCCGGGAAATCATGGTTTGGAATTCATAAATTAACTGCAGAGTACCCTGGGAAGCTTCGGCCTGATAAGGCGTGTAGGAAGTCAGGAACTCGCCTCTTCCTACGATATCCCAAACGGCCGAAGGGATGTGGTGTTCATAAGCACCAGCACCAATAAAACACAAGTCGACATGATCGCGGCGAGCGCGTTCTTGCATCAGACGCAGCATCGCCATCTCCGACTCCCCTGGGGGTATCTGATCAATTGGCGNGGCTATTATAGAGGCTGGTATCTCATCAAAAAGCTTGTCGATGCTGGCTACACCTATCGCATCAAGCATGCTTTTTTCGTCATCCTCTGTATGGGGAATAAACGGCATAGTTCAAATAACGCTATTTAACAGGTTAATGTTCTTCTTCTTGTTGTTCTTCTTCTTAGTGGTCTTGTTAATGGTCTTGGGATTCACACAGCGCTGCATACTGCTCGGCGGTCAATAGATTCTGCTCAGCCACTGGCTCGCTCAAACTTAATTTGAAGATCCAGCCGGCTTCATAGGGGGCACTGTTAACNGCNTCAGGCTCAGCCTCCAGGGCTTCATTNACAGCGACCACTATNCCGGCAACGGGCGCGTAAATATCCGATGCTGCTTTNACTGATTCTATCACAGCGATTTCATCACCTGCCTGGAACTGCTGNTCCATTTCCGGAAGCTCTACAAAGACAACATCTCCCAGTGCTTCCTGGGCATAGTCACTGATGCCTACGGTAGCAATTCCGTCNTTCAGCTCAACCCATTCGTGAGACGCAGCATAATTTAAATTACTCCTGACCTCTGCCATTGCTGACTCCCTAATCCTATTTTTTTTCTAAATCTTGGTCTCAACGGATAACCACCNTCATCCTGTCATCTACTATCGCCCTCACTTATTCAGCTTGCCGAGGNCATGATGCTATAAACGGGTCNACCATTGCGTGCAAANGGCAGCCTGACCCNNTCTACCGGCACCTGCTTGCCACGTATCGCAACGCTCAGTGGCCCCGTACACGACCTAATACGTGCCAGGGCGATACCNCGCTGCAAGGTNGGTGAGAAGGCACCACTGGTAATCTTACCCACCTCCTTTGTTCCTTGGTACACCGGGTATTGTGCTCGCAGGACTCCCTTGCCNTGCATGATAATACCTATTAACTGTCTATCAACACCCTTCTCGGTCTGTGCCTTCAGCGCAGCACTACCAACAAACTGATGATCATCCATGACCACTGTCCGGGCCATATTAGCTTCAAAAGGACTAATGGATTCATCCATATCNTTGCCCCACAGATTCATGCCTGCCTCCAGGCGCAAAGTATCCCGAGCTCCCAGACCAATGGCCGCCACTTTATTATCTGATAACTGCTCCCAGAGCCCCACAGCCGCCTGGTGAGGTAATATTATCTCCAGACCCTGCTCACCGGTATAGCCTGTTCTGGCAAGATACCAGTCATCAGCGTAGCCCCCCTGAAACGGTTTCAGGCCAGCCACTCGTTGGGTCTGTTCCTGGCTGCCAGTAGCCTGAAAAACTNTCAACGCCTGCGGACCTTGCAGCGCTATAATTGAAAGGTCGGTTCGCTCTCTGATCTGGCAACTAAATCCAGCCACACACTGCGCCAACCACGCCATATCGGTGGCCCTTCTGGAACAGTTCACAACCATCAGAAAATCAGGGCGATTAGCGTAGACAATAANGTCATCAATAATGCCCCCTGCTTCATTCAGCATGGCGCTGTACATGGCCTTACCGCTTTCCTTCAAAAGACCAATGTCATTNGCCANAACAAATCTGAGAAAAGCTTCTGAATCCCGCCCCTGGATCTCCAANACTGTCATATGGGATACATCAAACATGCCAACACTGTTCCTAACNGTGGTATGTTCCTGGAGCTGCGACCCATAGTGAATCGGCATATGCCAGCCGCTGAAATCTACCATCTTTCCACCTAACTGCAGATGCAGGCGATGCAGCGAAGTTTTTCTGGTCACGGTTCAAAATCCCACAAGCTGGACTGGTAGTTTAACAGCATCTTGCTGTCATAAGATTGCAAATCCGTCAGCTTCATCAATAGGTTTGTTCAAGTCCCGGCATAAAACATCTACAGACCCGANGCCACTCTTTCCAACTGGGCCTTGATCAGATCCTGACCATCCAACCAATCCATACCCGTATTTCTCGCCCAGCGAACAAAACTATGATCGGTGTCAAACAATCGCTTAAGACTTTCCATGGTGGCCGTCATCAACAGATTCCTGGGCCTCTGCTGGCGCTGGTATTTTTCAAATATTTTCGCCAGAGACCNGGTCGGGGTTAATTTAAGTACAGCCAGAGCACTGACTAANCTGTGCACATCGGCAAAACCAAGATTCACACCCTGACCCGCCAGGGGATGGATACTGTGCGCGGCATCGCCCAGCAGCACNACATTGTTTTTCGCATAATGAACCGCGTGGGCCTGACGCAGCGGAAACTCAAACCTANTATCCACGGCAGTCACCTGNCCGAGCACAAATTCTGACTCTCTGGATATCTCCTGACACAGCATTTCATCNGACAATGCCATACGATCAACGGTATTTCTCCCAGACCAGACCAGTGAACATAGCTNTGGGTCNGCCAGTGGCAGCAGCGCTAAGGGCCCATCCNGGGTAAAACACTGACGCGCTATGCCAGTATGCGGTAACGNCGTCTGCACTGTAGTCGTCATGGNAGTCTGCTCATAGGACCACTCGATAACCCTTATGCCAACCCTTTCCCGAGTATCAGAATAGGCACCGTCGACCCCCATAAGACAGTTCCCCAGGAATTCTTCACCCGTGCTGAAACGGATACGAACCTCATCTGCTAAACACTCGATATCTGAAATTTCTGACTGCCATACCGGCGTCAAACCTAAATGTGAAATCTGCAACAGCAAAGCCCACTCCAGACGATGATTTTCAACGATCCTGCCTGAAGCATNAAATTCAATGCCTGCCGTACCATCGCCATCCCAAACATGCATACCTTGAAATAACGCCGAATGCTGTTCNAGCCAGGTCGCATCAATGCCTAACTCATTCAACAGTGTCAGGGAACGGCTATTTAAAGCGCTCACCCTGGCAGANAACCCTGAGTCGAGCTGAAAACCACTCACACTGACNGGCTTGCTGTCAGGCTTNACTGGCGCAGNTCTTTTGTCAACTAACAACACCTGCCAGCCCTGCNGCAGCAGCGCAAGGGTCAAACTAAGGCCAACCAGGCCTGCACCAACCACAATGGCATCAAANGATGCTTTACCCGGCATAACATGCTCGCTTCATCTTCGCGCCGATTAACCACCTTTGCAGCAGNTNNTTGCTTTGAAAAACAGAACCTGTAAACACGACCCAAAAAACGTTCCNGAAAAGCACGGGCAACCGGCATTGTCCGACAGTGTCAGCTGCAAGTTCAGACATCACGGTTTGGACAATTCCAGACAAATTGCCTGAACCATGAGGACGCCCACCCTGACATATTCATAGATCTCAATCATATCAGTTTCATTTTCCTCAGCATCCTGTATATCATCCGACATGGCTGCAATTCGCTGAAAATCAACCAGTATTTCTTCAACCTCTTCATGGTTTAGCAACTCGCTAGCTAATTTAGATTCACCTAATTGAGAAAGAAAACCACTGCACCAGCAGGTTAAGGCAAGGAAACGATCACTCAGGGCATGATCATCCCCAGGTAGTAGAAGCCTGAAATCAAAGTCCGAAAACTCATGAAGACTTTCCGCCGTCTGAACAAAAACCTCGTCCAAGCTCACCAGAATGTCCTGTTCAACTCTGTCCACTGCCAGCCAGTCTGAAGCAAGCTGCAAGCGCTGCGACTGCTTTAAATCAGGCACTGAACACACCACGGACGCCATCCTGCCATGCATTTCGGCAAGACCAATGTCAACGCCGACTGATTCCAACCGGCGCTCAAGTCGCTCATAATCCATGCAATCTGCCTTTCCTAACTGACCAAAACACATCATACTCAAACATTGAGATCAAAGCAGTCCTGGGTTTTACTGAATTGATCCTGATAACATCACAGACTTACATTATTAGAAGCTTTTTATCAGGGGTTTATTTTGAATAATTCCGAGTTAGAAGACAAAATTGACCAGTTGGTTATCCTTTGCGATACGCTGAGCCAGAAACATCAGGATCTTATCACTGAAAAACACAACTGGCAGCTTGAATGTAAGGCATTAAAACAAAAAAACCTGTTGGCAAAAACAAAAGTAGAAGCCATGATCACCAGACTCAAGGCTTTAGAGCAGGATTAACATGAGCGATCAGCAGACTATTAACATATCTATCTTTGACAAAGAATATCAGGTCAGTTGTCAACACGATGAAATCCAGGCCTTACGAGATTCTGCCTATTACCTCGACAGCAAGATGCGTGAGATCAAGGCCAACGGAAGTGTCCTGGGTTTAGACCGACTTGCGGTTATGGCAGCCCTTAATATTGCTAATGAATATCTTGCAGTTGAGCAGCAGAAAAAAATCCTGCTGAGTCAGTCTGATGATCAAAACAGCCAAACCCGGGACAAGCTTGATGCGGCCATATCCCGATTAAAATCAATTATTTGAAAGCCACGCTTTTTTTTTGGGTATCTCCTGATTCGACTGTTATAATAGCAACAGCTCCCTGGGTTGCTAGCCAGTCGATATGTCCTCGACCCTTTATGCGAAACTTAGGAGGTCTTTTTTGCTGGTTGATGTGCATGTCTGTTCTGCAGAACGCCTAATACTACTTGGAGACCACCGCCTTGAACCGCAGGGTTCAAGGGCCTGTCCGACAGCGACAATTTGGGGAGCCTATATAGATTCTTCTCGACACAANCACTTGCCGGGACCGGCAGATCGGGTCTGGAAAAAAANCCCATGCCCTCTATAAGATANAGCCTGCGCAAACAACGACGTGCCTTGACACAACAGGCGCAATCGACCGCCGCAGACGCTTTATATNAGCAACTGATCNNNCAAACCTGGTTTCAGCGGGCATCTGACATCGGATTCTACTGGCCTACGGATGGTGAGATCAGCCCCTTAGTCACGCTCAANTGGTGCCTGGATAACAACAAGAACTGTTACCTTCCGATCATGAACGNAAATCCTCAGNCCGACACCCCAGCACTTTTTTTCCAACCCTATCAGNCATCCACCAAACTCAACCNGAATCGCGTCGAGATTCTGGAACCATCCCTTAGCGAAGCAAGCGCTGTCGAAGCAATGCACCTTCAGCTCATTATCGTTCCCATGGTTGGCTTCACCAGAAAAGGCTTCCGACTCGGTATGGGTGGCGGTTACTATGACCGAGTNCTGGCACANCCGGTTCCAGGACAGCCTAAACCACTGCTGGTTGGCGTGAGCCATAGCTGTCAGGAAAGCCAGTTTCCTGTACAGTCCTGGGATGTAGCNATGGACTTCATAGTGACGGAGCTCGAAATCATTACACCGCTGCAGGTGGACTAAACCCACCCCAAAATGCAGCGATGAACTGATATTGAACCCAGACACCGATATACTAGTTCATTTTAGGATTATCAGATCGTGGCCATTAGAAATATCATACGNATGGGACACCCCACGTTGCGGACGATCGCAGACGTCTATCCTGTAGACAGAATTGGCAGCGTCGAATTTAACGAGTTGATCACTGACTTAAGNGATACCCTTNCGGCTTCCGGGGGTATCGGCCTTGCNGCACCNCAAATCAATATTTCCAGCAAAGTGGTTGTTATTGAAATCCCTGCGGAAGAAACCCGTTACGACCAGGCAATTTCAATGCCGTTTTCGGTCTTCGTTAACCCTCNAATTGAGGTTATCAACCCCGAACAGCAGGGCTACTGGGAAGGCTGTCTTTCCGTCCCTGGTTTACGCGGCAAGGTGTATCGCCCACAACATATTGCGCTGGAATATCTAGACCATAACGGNGATGCGCANCAAATGGAATTACAGGGATTCCTGGCCACNGTGTTCCAACACGAATTCGATCATCTTCACGGAAAGCTATACCTGGACCATATCCGGGATACCACACAGCTAAGCTTCGAGGCGGAATTTCTGGAATTCGAATTGGATCNCTAAACAGAAAAGCATTGCTTCTGGCCTGGCACCGNCCGNTAGCAAAAACCCANATGACGANCTCTGGGCACTAATCTCNGGGCATTAATCGCTTGGCATTAGCGGCTTGGCATTANTGGCTTGGNATTAATGGCTGTTCGTCAAAAACAATTCGCNGGCTGGATTACCGGTTTCCTCCCAATAACGATAACCGATTGATNNCAGGTCGGCCCTGAACCGAGATACAGCCCCATTTGGCACCTGGACGCCAATTAACACNCTGCCAAATGCTGCCCCATGGTTCCTGTAATGAAACAGAGTGATATTATACTGATGGCCCAATACCGTTAAAAATTTGAGCAGAGAGCCCGGCCGTTCGGGAAATTCAAATCGATACAGGCGTTCATTGGCNAGNCCTTCTACCGGGCCTCCGCCCATGTGCCGAACATGCAACGCGGCTACTTCATTGCTGGATAAATCCACCACAGGATAGTGCCNGGAGANNTTNNCCTTAAGCCTGGCATTCTGATNCGATCTGCCCGCACTCTGGATGCCCACCAATAACCTGGCGTGTTNCTTGTCCCGATATCGATAATTGAATTCGGTTACATGTTGTTTACCNAGGAGTTTACAAAACCGCTGAAAACTGCCTGGCTGCTCGGGGATGGTCACNCCCAGCAGCATCTCACGNTTTTCTCCTGCTTCACTTCGCTCGGAGATATGCCGCAACCGATCAAAATTGACGTTGGCGCCACTCACCACGGCAACCAGGCTGGCCGCAGAAGACGNCGCNGTGGACTGCTCTAAATAGTGCTTCACACCCGCCANGGCCAGCGCCCCTGCGGGCTCAGTAACCACCCTGGTATCTTCNAAAATATCCTTTATGGCAGCACAGATCTGATCCACCGTTACGGTTATCATCTGGTCAATACACTGTCTGGCGATTTCAAAACCATGCTTGCCTACCTGTCTGACTGCGGTGCCATCAGCAAACTGATCCAGTTCTTCTTTTTTTAAACTCACTCGTTTACCGGCCTTCAAGGCGGCAGTCATACAGGCTGAGCCCTGGGCCTCTACNCCAATAATTCGAATAGNCGGCCGAAGATATTTAACGTATGCGGCNATCCCCGCTATCAGGCCGCCACCCCCCACCGGGACAAAAATAGCGTCAATAGGTTCACGGCACTGCCTCATGATCTCCANGCCGATAGTTCCCTGCCCGGCAATCACGTCCTCATCATCAAACGGATGCACATAGGTATAGCCCTGTTCNCTACTCATCNGCCTGGCAACTTCAGCGGCCTCATCATAGCTTTCACCGGTAAGGATAACCTTAGCGCCCAGGGCATTGACGGCATCAACTTTTATATCGGGTGTGTTCCTGCCCATTACGATTACCGCTTTACTACCCAGCTTGGCAGCAGCCAGAGCAACTCCCTGGGCATGATTACCCGCTGAAGCTGTAATGACGCCAATATGATCGGGCTCTGTAACCAGCTTTCTAATCTTATTGAACGCACCGCGTACCTTAAAACTAAAAATAGGCTGCAAATCCTCTCGCTTTAACATTATACGTCGATTCAATCTTGTTGAAATAATAGGNGCTAATTCGAGCGGAGACTGTTCCGCCACTTCGTACACATTTGCTTCNAGTATCTTCCTGATGTACCTGTCCATGTCATTCAATCCTGATTGTTATGTTGATACCTTNGGGGCCGCAAAGANCGCTGCCGTTGGCCTGGTTTATTTCTGATGTCCCTAATNTAGGCCATTGCATTAACCCCAAAANAGTTCCCNNCAGCGGACCCCANGACCCTGGCAAGACACCTGCATTGACCGTATTTCGAAAAGCTGCATATACCTATGGACTTTTAACTGTCTCTGCTTTTACATTGATACTNACCTATCGGCACAAGATGAATATCNTACTTCTAACCAGCCAGGTGATCTGACAGCGACGAACCTGGCCGGTTTACCGATCAATCTAGGTTACCCTTATTNCCATAAGCGTTNCCATACGCGTTACCATAGGCACTACTATAGCTATAGTTACTATAAAGGACAGATGAACACCATGAATCAGGATCAACTCAAGGCCATGCTGGGANAATATGCTGCCCATTATATCGATAAATATCTGACCCCAGAGAGTTATGTTGGTGTGGGTACGGGTAGTACAGCAAACCATTTCATTGACGCGCTGGCACAAGTCAAGCATCGCTTCGCTGGTGCGGTAGCCAGCTCAAATGCNTCAGCTGAACGACTCAAACAACACGGTATAGCAGTACTAGAATTNACCCAGGTANACGAACTGGTTGTTTATGTCGATGGCGCAGATGAAATCGACCCTCNGCTTGCCATGATAAAAGGTGGTGGCGGTGCCCTCACCCGAGAAAAAATTGTCGCTTCAGCCGCTCGNCAATTNATCTGTATTGCCGANCATAGTAAGTGGGTGACCCGNTTNGGACACTTCCCACTACCGGTGGAGGTNATCCCCATGGCGCGTTCNGTGGTCGGTCGNGCATTGGCCGGATTGGGCGGTAAACCCACCTATCGACAGGGCTTNANCACCGATAACGGCAACATCATATTAGATGTAAGCGAACTCAATATGGATTCAGCAACTGCCNTGGAAACGGCCATCAATCAAATACCCGGCGTGGTCAGCAACGGTCTGTTTGCCCTGCAGGGTGCAGACGTTCTGCTCATGGATAAAGGCATTGAAATACAGGAAATCTCGGCCAGTCAAGCCTAAACCAATTTCCCGGGATTCATAATTAGTCCCGGATCAAACAGNGCTTTCATCTTGCCCATATAAACACGATCTATATCTGAGCGACTATGCCGCAGATAGTTTTTTTTAAGTAAGCCAACACCATGTTCGGCAGAAATACTNCCCTTGAACTGCGCCACTACCGCCATTATTTTCAAACCTAATTGCTCACAGGCCAACCGGAATTCGTCGATCTGCCAATCTTCTGGTCGAAGAATATTAAGATGCACATTACCATCACCGATATGNCCAAACCAAATGACTTCGAAGGCGGCAGATTCCAGANTCACCACCTTCTCTATAGCCTCTAAAAATGCCGGTGCTTGAGAAATCACGACCGATAAATCGTGTTTGTAAGGCGTCCGGGATGTGATNGCTTCAGATATTCCTTCTCTATACTGCCACAGNCGCAGGCGATCACTCTCACTCTGGCTCATTANGCCGTCCAGCGCCCAGCCCTGGTCGAGGGCCTTTTNAAACACCGGCAGCGCGGCACTGGATCCCGCATCACTTTCAAACTCAACCAGTACATAAAAGGGNGCTATACCCGCCATGGGCGCCNNCANATTTCGATGNCGCATGACCTGCNGCAACGCTTCTCCGGAGAAAAATTCAAACGCTGTCACNGCCAGATCAGCCCGGCAGATTGTCAACAGTTGCAGCGCGCTCANCATGCTGGTTATTGAAACCAGCATGATGTGAAGCGCATCGGGTGGTTGGGTCACTCGCATAGCAGCGCCCAGGATCATNCCCAGGGTTCCCTCTGAACCCACGAACAAATGACGAAAATCATATCCCGTGGCATTTTTAGTCAGGCCATTATTGAGCTCCAGCAAGTCCCCTTTACCCGTGACAACAGTGAGACCAGCCACCCAATTTCGGGTCAAACCATATCGCATTACTTTAATGCCACCGGCATTNGTGGCAATATTCCCACCCACTTGACTTGAACCTGACGAAGCAAAATCGACGGGATAGAGGCGAAATCGACGGGATAGAGGCGATCGTGTTGTTCGGCAAAATTCTGCAGCCGCTGGGTCACCACACCAGCCTCTAACCAGACCAATTGATCAGCTTCATCAAAATCCAGAATCTTATCCATTTTGGAAAAACTGACCACCACTTCCTGATACCGGGCTACAGCACCACCACTCAAACCGGTTCTACCACCAGAGGGTACCAGGGCAATGTTTTCCCTGTTTGCCAGTTGAACCAGTTCAACTACCTGGGAGATTTCCCTGGGGAAAACAATAGCAGCAGGATCTGGTTCATAAAAACGAGTCCAGTCGGTACCAAAGTATTTTAAGTCTTCTGCCTCGATAGACAGGCAATCCGAATCAAAAATTCCCTGCAGGCTGCTATAAGATGATGAACTCAACTTAATACTGAGCTAAGCAGTGAGGTAGAACTCGGCCATGGCTTCAAGTCCAACTGGCTTGATTTTTGATGCATTGCCGACGGTTCCAAAGGCTTCATAGCGATTAATTACGATCTCTTTCATGGCTTTCATAGATTCATTGAGATACTTTCTGGGATCAAACTCTTCCGGATGGGTATGCAGAAATTGCCGAATGGAGCCTGTCGATGCCAGGCGTAGGTCAGTATCAATATTGACNTTACGAACACCATGGCGAATCCCTTCCTGNATTTCTGAAAGGGGCACGCCGTATGTCTCCGGGATTTCACCACCGAATTCATTGATGACGCGCANCCATTCCTGGGGAACACTNGACGAACCNTGCATGACCAGGTGNGTATTGGGCAAGCGTTGATGAATCTTCCTGATCCGNTCAATGGCGAGAATATCACCTGTGGGGGGGCGTGAAAATTTNTAGGCGCCATGACTGGTACCAATGGCAATTGCTAACGCATCACAACCCGTCATCTCGACAAACTCAACCGCCTGATCCGGGTCGGTCAGCAATTGTTCCATGGATAAGGTCCCCTCCGCTCCGACGCCATCCTCTTNGCCGGCCTCACCCGTTTCCAGAGAACCAAGNCAACCCANTTCGCCTTCTACGGTAACGCCGCAGGCATGAGCCATCATCACCGTTGTCCGAGTCACTTCAATGTTATGTTCATAGCTGGCAGGCGTTTTCTGNTCTTCCAGCAAAGACCCATCCATCATCACCGAAGAAAAACCCAGCTGGATTGATCTCTGGCACACTGCCGGTGACCCGCCATGATCCTGATGCATCACGACAGGAATATGGGGAAACTCTTCGATAGCNGCCAGAATCAGATGACGCAAAAAATTACTGCCNGCATACTTACGTGCACCAGCAGAAGCCTGGACGATCACAGGGCTGTCCGTTTCTTCAGCGCTTTCCATGATGGCCCGCATCTGCTCTAAATTATTGACATTAAAAGCGGGAACCCCGTAATNGTTTTCAGCNGCGTGATCAAGCAGCTGTCTCATACTTACTAATGCCATAACANTATCCTCTTAATTAGTTCTAGCTACGCGCCTGCAAAGCAACTACAGCAGGCAAGGCCTTACCTTCTACAAATTCNAGGAAGGCACCTCCACCCGTAGAAATATAGCTCACTTGGTCAGCGATACCAAACTGCTCTATNGCTGCCANGGTNTCACCNCCNCCGGCAATTGAAAAACCCTNATTACNAGCCACGGTATCAGCGATGGCACGGGTNCCNGCAGAGAANGCNGGCANCTCAAAAACACCCACGGGCCCATTCCAGATGATTGTTCCAGCAGGCGTAATTATTTCCGAGCACTTAGCNTGGGTCTGTGGCCCTATATCGAGAATCATTTCATCATCTCGAACAGCATNGATCGGACTGATCCGGGACTNGCCACCAGGACTCAGGCTATTANCCACCACCACATCGACTGGCAGGGGAACCTGCACCTTTGCCTGAATGCGACGCGCNGCATCGAGTAATGCNGGTTCATGCAGGGAGCGNCCTACCCCGACTCCGNTGGCAGCCAGGAAGGTATTGGCTATTCCACCACCAACAATCAGAGCATCAACTTTTTCAGTTAAGGCATCTAAAACTTCAAGTTTGCTGGAAACCTTGCTACCNCCGACAATGGCCACCACTGGCTGCCTGGGCGCNTGCAGAGCCTTGCCCAGCGCTTTNAGTTCAGCGGTNAACAACGGTCCNGCACAAGCAAGNGGAGCAAAAGCAGTAATACCCGCTGTGGATGCCTGGGCTCGATGCGCCGTACCAAAAGCATCCATTACAAAAATGTCGCATAATGCGGCCAGCTTTCGAGCTAATCCATCATCATTGGCCGCCTCACCTCGGTTAACACGGACATTCTCCAACAGCACAATATCGGCCTCAGGCAAATCAAAACCATCTACATAGTTATCGATTAACTGGACACGGTAACCGGTTAATCCAGCCAGATGNCTTGCCACTGGTGCGAGACTTACCTCTGGCTGGTCNGCCACCGGCACTCCCTCTCTGGGNCGGCCCAGGTGAGACATGACGATCACTTTCGCGCCCTGATCCNGCGCATAGCGCAANGTC
Source organism: Gammaproteobacteria bacterium (assembly GCA_002697205.1). Lineage (GTDB taxonomy): Bacteria > Pseudomonadota > Gammaproteobacteria > Pseudomonadales > Azotimanducaceae > UBA9926. Next base: position 19,005 of record NZUN01000040.1, on the reverse strand, counting down.
GGAAGGGCTGCCTGGATTCTGGCATCNCTGCTGACCTTACCCTGGCTGACCGGCACGTTAAGGTCTTCGCGAATCANTACCCGTTGCCCNCTCAGGTTAAAGGAGGTCAGTTCAGGAATCTGCACGATCGACTAACTCCTGCACAGCAGCAACAACCTTGTCAGCAGTGAAGCCGAAATGAGCCATCACTTCGGCGCCCGGGCCAGACTCTCCAAAGGTATCAAGCGANACGATCGAGCCGTCTAAGCCCACCCATTTTGACCAGTANGCTCCGTGAGCCGCTTCTACCGCTACTCGGCTGCGCAAGCTCGAGGGTAATACTACCTCCTGATAATCACTGCTTTGCAGGGCAAAAATTTCAGCACAGGGCAGCGATACTAATCGAGTGGGTATACCCAACTCAGCAAGACTATGGGCAGCGTTGCGACAAATTTCCACCTCAGAGCCGGTAGCNAGGATGAGTGCCTGGGGCGGCTGATCGGGCTCTACCAATATGTAGCCACCTCGGCCAACATCGGCCAGCTGGGCAGGGCNTCTCTGCTGATGNNCCAGNGTCTGCCTTGACAGCACCAAGGCGCTGGGTCCTGACGAATTCTCAATGGCNGAACACCAGGCAACGACTGTTTCAACTGCATCACAGGGCCGCCAGACATTCATTCCCGGCGTAGTGCGAAGACTNGTTAACTGCTCAACCGGTTGATGGGTCGGACCATCCTCGCCCTGACCAATAGANTCATGGCTATAAACATGAATGTTACGAAGCCCCATCAATGCAGACATTCTNACCGCGTTGCGAGCGTATTCCATAAACATCAGAAATGTCCCTGTAAAAGGGATCAGNCCCCCNTGCAGCGCCATGCCATTAGCAATGGCGGTCATGCCGAATTCTCTCACGCCGTAATAGATGTAATTACCACCTTCGCTGGCAGACACTGGTTTTGCCTCGGGCCAGATCGTATTGTTAGATCCTGAAAGATCGGCAGAACCACCAATCAGTTCTGGCAGCAGCGCTGATAACCAGCCTATAGTCTGGCCCGATGCAGTTCGACTTGCCGTACTGTTAGCTGCTGCCTGAGTCTGCGCTAACAAATTNCCNATCTGCTCGGTCCAATCCGAGGGTAGTTCGCCCGCCAGGCGTCGCTTGTATTCTTTCGCCAGCGCCGGGAATTGCGCNTGGTAAGCACTGAACTGGTCATTCCATTTAGCTTCCAATAGCTGACCCTGATCCACACAATTCCAGTCAGCCAGTAACGNCTGGGGNATTTNAAACGGCTCAAATGACCAGCCCAGNTGGTTTCGAGTGGCCTGAACCTCTTCGACGCCAAGAGNCGCNCCGTGGCTGGCCGCGGTCCCGGCTTTATTGGGNGAACCAAAGCCAATCTGGGTACGNCAGCAGATCAGCGTCGGCTGCGTTAGATTTGTTTTTGCGTTTTGCAANGCCGCCAGAACTGCTTCACCATCATGACCATCAATAGCGGGGATTACCTGCCAGCCATAAGCTTCAAAACGAGCNGGTGTGTCATCGCTNAACCATNCCTGCACTTCGCCGTCAATGGAAATACCATTGTCGTCATAAATACAAATTAATTTACCTAGCCCTAAGGTCCCGGCGAGTGAGCAGACTTCGTGCGAGATTCCCTCCATGAGGCAACCATCGCCGGCAAACACATAGGTNTGATGGTTAACCAGTTCATGAAAANAGCCACTTTCATCAGTCTGGTTAAAAGTCGCCGACAGCACTTTTTCAGCGAGGGCCATNCCCACTGCATTGGCCAGGCCCTGGCCCAGGGGACCTGTNGTTGTTTCTACGCCTGGCGCANAGCCATACTCAGGATGACCCGGNGTTTTAGAACCCAGTTGCCGGAACTGTCGTAAATCGTCAANAGACAGGTCATAGCCGGTCAGATGCAGCAGGGCATAGAGCAGCATGGAACCATGACCATTGGACAATACAAACCGATCACGATTGGCCCACTGCGGATTGGCCGGGTTATGCNGAAGAACCGATGTCCAGAGCGCCTCTGCGATGTCTGCCATCCCCATNGGNGCCCCTGGATGGCCAGAGCTGGCCTGTTGTACTGCGTCCATTGCTAATACACGAATCGCATTGGCTTTGTCTCGTCTTGAACTCATCTGAATCACCACCTGACTGGAAGCTGCTATTGTCTCTTATAGGCCGGATTTCAGCAATCGCCAAGCTGGNCGGAATGAACAATACTTGANTATTTTAGGTTTTCGACATGAATGAAAATCCGCAACCAATTCTGGTACNGGCCGAGGANAATGGATAAAATGGGCTTGCCTATTACAACCAGTATGAGAAGGAACCGTCTTGACTAATAACNCCCTATTCACCTCAGAATCAGTTTCCGAGGGTCACCCGGACAAAATGGCCGATCAGATCTCGGATGCCATTCTCGATGCCGCCATAGCCAAAGACCGCAACGCCCGGGTTGCCTGCGAGACGCTGGTGAAAACAGGTATGGTAGTTCTCGCTGGCGAGATCACAACCGATGCCAATATCGACTATGAACAGGTCTGCCGGGACGTGATCCTCGATATTGGTTACGACCACTCCGACATCGGCTTTGATGGTGCTTCCTGCGCCATATTAAATGCGCTGGGCAAACAATCGCCTGATATCGCCCTGGGCGTAGATGAATCAANCGATCACGAGCAGGGNGCCGGCGATCAGGGTTTGATGTTCGGCTATGCCAGCAACGAGACGGATGTGTTAATGCCCGCGCCAATTACTTANTCACACCTGCTGGTGAAAAAGCAAGCCGAGGTCCGTAAAAGCGGCAGCCTGAAATTCCTGCGCCCGGACGCAAAAAGCCAGATCACCTTTCGTTATGACGCAAGCGGCNTGCCCACGGGTATCGATGCCGTGGTCTTATCCAGCCAGCATGATCCTGAGGTCAGCCTGAAAGATCTGCAGGAAGCGATCATGGAAGAGATTATCAAACCGGTGCTACCGGCAAACTGGCTGCATGCTGACACCAAATACTTCATCAANCCGACAGGTAATTTTGTGATCGGCGGACCGGTAGGTGACTGCGGTGTTACCGGCAGAAAAATCATTGTCGACACCTACGGTGGCATGGCCCGGCACGGGGGAGGCGCGTTCTCGGGTAAGGACCCGTCCAAGGTGGACAGAAGTGCCGCCTATGCGGGCCGCTACGTGGCTAAAAATATCGTTGCCGCNNGCCTGGCAGACCGCTGTGAAATTCAGATCTCCTACGCCATCGGCNTTGCCGAGCCCACCTCCATCAGTATCAATACCTTCGGTACCGGCCNTTTACCCGAAGATGCTATTGAGGCCCTGGTCAGGCACCATTTTGACTTAAGGCCTAAAGGCCTGATCGATATGCTGGACCTGAAGCGAGCCATCTATCTACCCACNGCAAGTTACGGGCACTTTGGCCGTAATGACAAAAACTTTACCTGGGAACGCACCGACAANGCNGAAGCACTGGCAGATGCACTTTAAAAGTGATGGCTCGATCACCCGATACCGTTCAGCTCAGTTTTGAATTCTCCGCACCCAGAAGCCAGCAGGCCACCGACAATCTGCTCAACACCTACCAGAGACTGGTAAAGCAGGCGCCCGACTATGTTTCGGTTACCTACGGAGCCGGTGGTTCAAGCAAGGATGGCACCGTCCAGGCGGTTCTGGCGCTGGCGGCTAANGGGGNCCAGGTCGCCCCTCACCTTTCCTTTGGCAATGACTCTAAAGACAGCATAGCGGCCTTACTGCATCAATATAAGGATGCCGGCATAGACCGTCTGGTAGCGCTTCGTGGCGATGCCCCCTCTGGCATGACCGGTACNCGTGGCATGNCCCATGCGTCTGACCTNGTGGCCTTCATCAGGCAGGAAACCCAGCAGCATTTTCATATTGAAGTCGCCGCCTACCCCGAGGTTCACCCTGAATCGACCAGTGTCGAGTCTGATATTAACTACTTTAAGCTCAAAATGGACGCCGGTGCGAACAGCGCNATTACCCAGTATTTCTACAATGCTGATGCCTACTTCCGATTTCAGGATAATTGTGCAGCNGTCGGGCTATCTGCCCANGTGGTTCCAGGNATNATGCCNATCACCAATCTAGAAGGATTGGTNAGNTTTTCAAACAACTGTGGNGCCGAAATTCCCAGNTGGGTNCTNAAACACCTGCAGCGATACGCNGATGATCAGCANGCGCTGCAAGCATTCGGNGAAGAGGTCGTTACTGCTCTNTGTGAAAAACTACTTCAGGGTGGCGCACCGGGACTACATTTTTATACNCTCAACCGATCCAANCCCAGCGCGCGAATCTGCCGAAATCTNGGCCTCTGAGNNGAGATGATGTCATGCATATTCCCAGAATTTATCTTGACCAGGCCTTAAACTGCCCANCCAGCATCGAAATCCACGATTCACAGGCCCATCACCTCCTGAACGTTCTNAGAGTAAAACCATCAGCACCCCTTATTTTATTCAATGGCANCGGGGGTGAGTACANNGCAGAGGTCAGCAAACGACACAAGCGNCATGTGGAAGTACACATTCTCGAATTTAACCCTGTCAACCGAGAATCCATTCTCAGTACCCACCTTCTNCTGGGCTTGCTCAAACGCGACCAGATGAATCAGGCAATTACCCGNGCCGTGGAGCTCGGCGTTAGCCAGATCACGCCGATAAGGTCTAACAACGTCAGCATCAGTTCCAGGCAGGAACAAAGCAGGGTTTCGAGCTGGCANCAAGCCGTTCAATCTGCTGCCGAGCAAAGCGGTCGAACTCANCTTGCCAGACTGCAACCGGTATGCTCGCTGCAAGAAGCGGTCTCGAACCTGANACCCGGACTCAAGNTGGTCGCCCAGCCAGGTCAACCCCGGCTGTCATTTCTCNGGCAAACTAATCCTTCTGCGGTGANCCTGCTNATCGGACCTGAAGGCGGCCTAAGCCAACAGGAACTGGCCTTCCTGGCTGCCAGTGATTTTCAACCTTTCGGCTTCGGCAATCGAACCCTCAGNGCTGAAACTGCACCGGCTGCGTTTCTGGCGCTCATTCAATACCTGTGGGCGGATCACTGAACACACCACCTGTGCCTGTGAGTCAATGAACAACAATTTCAGGAAAAAAAGGTCTGTACAGCCGCAGCGGCGAGATCCAGGATGTCAGCCGGATCGTTGTTTCCATTTATGATAAGGAAAATGGCTTTACGCACATCACTAATCGCTATGTACCCGTTGAAGAAACCGAAAGAATGCGAGGCGTACTGTTGACCCATGCACCCACTGATCTGGTCAATAGTAACCAGTTTGAGATAGAAACCTTATCCGGGNAAATNATCGAGAAAAACAAAGTTTCTGGATTAAGTNAAATCAGCCTGGGACTATNTAACGATTAACTGAACCTGGAACTTTAAGGCCAACCACAACGCCTTAACCACCCTGACAACTTGCCGCATCCAGCCAGTCCCGTGGANGGGCCTGACCTANAAGAGCGACAGAATTCTATCGATANCAACCTGATAACAGGGCTNGTCCGCAACGCAGCTACCCTACCCCAATAGCCCCAGTTAACCAACCTGTGAAACAAATCTCTTTAAGCCTGCCCATTCTTAATCGAGTAAACTGGTTTACAATAGAACTTTAATCAGCAACACCNAGGAGCNGCACACGTTGACCATTAAAATGGCTGTGGTAATGGATCCCATTGAATCCATCAATCCAATCAAAGATAGCACCCTGGCAATGATGCTGTCGGCACAGGCTCGCAACTGGCAGCTATCAGTGGTCGAAATCAANGGNCTNTACCTGCAGGAAAATAAACTCTGGCTCCTCAATCATCAGGTCCGCCTCAATCAGGGTGCCAATTGGTACGACATTATTTCAACCCAGCGTCNACCNGCAGACGAATTTGACATCATTCTGATGCGTAAAGAGCCACCGTTTAANATGGATTTCGTGTACGCCACTTATCTACTGGAATTTGCGGTTCGAGATGGTATCCCCGTCTTCAATAATCCCGCCAGCATTCGTAACTGCAACGAAAAACTATTTGCGCTGCAGTTTCCGCAATGTACACCAGAACACCTGGTCAGTGCAGACCCAGTGGTATTAAAACAATTTCATGACGAGTATCAGGACGTCATCTTNAAGCCACTTGATGGNATGGGCGGCAGCTCCATCTTCAGAGTCAGGGAAAATGACAGCAACCGCAACGTCATCCTGGAAACGCTGACNGACCTGGGTCAGATTCAGATCATGGCACAGAGATACATACCAGAAATCACCCATGGAGATACCCGGATCCTGCTCATTAACGGTGAACCGGTACCCTATGGCCTGGCGCGAATCCCGGCAGCAGGAGAAACCCGAGGAAATTTAGCCGCCGGAGGATCGGGAATAGGTAGACCCTTAACCGAACGTGATCTCTGGATATGCGATCAGGTAGGGCCCGCCTTGATTGACAGAGGACTCTATTTCGTGGGTATTGACGTTATCGGCGATTACCTCACCGAGATCAACGTCACCTGCCCNACCTGTATACGCGAGCTGGACAAAGCCTTTGGCCTGGATATCGCCGGTGATTACCTTGATTTTATNNAAGACTATTTAAGGACCTAGCATTGACCTCAAACGAATCTACCGTATCGACAGCAGATCGCCTGAGTTTCACCCTGTTCCTTGCATTTGTCTTGCATGCCGCCTTAATTGTCGGTATTACTTTTACAATCCCGGCGTCACTGCCACAACAGCAAACGCTCGATATCACCCTGGTTCACAACGCCAGCGAACAGCCNCCCGATCAAGCCGATTTTATCGCCCAACATCAACAACANGGCTCAGGAAGCGAGCAGCAAAGCCACAAACTCCAGCAACCCTGGTCAGACCGTGAATCGGTGGCGCACATTCAGCAACAAACCGCTGCGCCAGCTGCTGCACCCCTTGATCAACCTCAAACCAGGCCTNAGATTATCCATAGCACCCAGGTAAAACTGCAGGACTCCACTAACCAGGCAGACAACATTCATCTAATCAAGCCNGTAGGCCCGGCTGTACAACAGATTCTGGCTGGCCTTCGAACAGACCAATACCCGCCAGATTTTGACGACNTAACACAGCTCCTGGCACGCAGACCCCGAGTGACCCGAGTGAACAGCTTGTCCACCATGGCCAGTCCNGTGGCCTATTATCTCANTTCCTGGCGTCGCAANGTTGAGAATATTGGCAATCTAAACTATCCGGTTGAAGCTAAAAGGACACAGGTTTATGGTAACCTGCGTCTACTGGTTGCCTTGCTTCCGGACGGCTCTTTANAAGAAGTGATCCTCCTGGAAAGCTCAGGCCATGNTATTTTGGACGAAGCTGCCATCAGGATCGTACACCTTGCAGCACCCTACGCACCTTTCCCTGANGAATTGCGGCAGACCACTGATATTCTGGAAATCATCCGTACCTGGCAGTTCCGCAAAAACAAACGGCTAAGCAGTTTCTGATGCTGGATGAACAACAGCTCAAAGGTTCTTTCCTGGTCGCCATGCCCAGCCTGAGCGGTGATTTTTTTGAACAGTCGATCATATTACTGATCGAACACAATAAAGAAGGCGCCTTCGGTCTAACCATTAACAAAGTCAGCGAGTATCAACTCAGCGACCTGATCCCGCAATTTACGACTAAGGCGGGCAGCGAACCCGTTCTGNTAGGAGGTCCNGTNGCCGTTAATCAGATGTTTTTTCTACACAGTTCTGACTCCATCTTTGCTGGTACTGTGGCTATCAACCCGCATNCCAATNTAACCTCGACCGATGATCTTATANAGCAATGCGCCGANGGCCCAAACCCCGAATACCTCTTACCCGTTCTCGGATACGCAGGTTGGGCTCCCAACCAACTGGAAGACGAAATAATTCGAGACGCGTGGCTGGTAACGCCATTTAGCCAGGACATCCTGTTTACCGGTGACGCAGCANGCAAACCTCAACGAGCAGCNCAGCAACTGGGTATTGACCTCAACCTGGTTGGCCAGCATTCGGGGCGNGACGGATGAATCAGAAACTCGCCATGGGCTTCGATTTTGGAAGCCATCATATCGGTATCGCCATCGGCCAGCGGCTGACCGCNACGGCAACCCCGCTAGCCATTATAAAAGCGAAAAATGGCATNCCCAACTGGCAGGACATTGATGCGCTGATAAGCGAATGGCAGCCGGAAGTCATCATCGTNGGCCTGCCTACCAACATGGATGACTCTCGCAGCCTGANGACTCGNCGCGCTGAGAAATTTGCAAATCGNCTAACCGCTCGCTACCAGATACCCCATGTGCTGACGGATGAACGACTCAGCACCCGGGCGGCCCGGGATCATTCCAGAGCTGAGCGCATAGATGATCTGTCAGCGGCATTAATCCTGGAAACCTGGCTCAAGCAATAAGGCTGCTGTACCACCNCGGCAGACCTTNAAACCAGCCGCCCAGGNTTAATTAAANTCATCAGGTATTTTCGCTTTTTCCCTGGCCACTTCCCTGGAAATCACACCTTGTTGAACTAAATTCTTCAGCGACTGATCCAGCGTCACCATGCCGTGCTGACCCCCGGTNTGAATAGCCGAATACATCTGGGCCACCTTATCCTCCCGAATCAGATTGCGGATAGCAGGCGTACAAAGCATTATCTCATGTGCGGCAACTCGACCCCCACCCGTTTTCTTTAACAGCGTCTGNGAAATAACCGCCTGCAGCGATTCCGATAACATCGACCTGACCATGGCTTTTTCAGCCGCTGGGAAAACATCAACAATTCTATCAACGGTTTTTGCCGCAGATGAAGTATGCAGAGTACCGAACACCATATGGCCCGTTTCGGCAGCTTCCANNGCCAGCCGGATGGTTTCCAGGTCGCGCATCTCACCCACCANAATAATATCCGGGTCTTCTCGTAACGCTGACCTCAGAGCTGCATCAAAACCATGGGTATCACGATGGACTTCCCTCTGATTGACCAGGCACTTCTTGCTTTCATGAACAAACTCTATGGGATCCTCGATGGTGAGAATGTGCTGATAACGATTCGCATTCACNTAATCCATCATGGCAGCCAGCGTGGTACTCTTGCCTGAACCAGTAGGGCCTGTCACTGTAATCANACCCCGATTAGTCTGCGATATACTACGAAAAACATCTCCCATACCCAGATCTTCCATAGTCAGTACTTTTGATGGGATCGTCCGGAAAACACCACCTGAGCCCCTATTCTGGTTAAAGGCATTCACCCTGAATCTTGCCACACCCGGAATTTCAAAAGAGAAATCACATTCCAGGTTCTCTTCAAAATCCTTGCGCTGCTTATCGTTCATAATTTCATAAATGAGCGCATAGACTTCTTTCGAATCTAGCGAAGGTACGTTGATTCTACGAATATCTCCGTCCACNCGAATCATAGGTGGCAAACCAGCGGATAGATGCAGGTCNGAAGCGCCCTGTTTTTGACTNAAAGCGAGGAGTTCGGTGATATCCATTAAAAATCCCTGATTTAGCTGAGTTGGCTAAATTTTGCTAAACTTATGCCTTGTNGCGTTATAGTAGTATGCGACAATCCAATACACCATAAGCTTAAAATGTCATGAACTCTATAGTAGAAAACCTCAGTCATGTACAGCTGCGGATCAGAACCGCTTGCAAACAACATCAGCGCGATTTTAGCAGCGTCAGGTTAATTGCCGTCAGCAAAACCAAGCCAGCANCCGANGTGGCAACCGCCTTTAACGCCGGACAGGTGGATTTTGGAGAAAACTATCTGCAGGAAGCAGCGCTGAAAGTAGAAACCTTACCTGCTGCTCAGTGGCATTTTATTGGCGCCATTCAATCCAACAAGACCCGCGAAATCGCGGAGAGATTTTCGTATGTGCATGGTGTGTCAACCCTCAAAGTTGCTAAACGACTGAGCGACCAGCGGCCCCGGTCTCTTCCACCTCTCGGTGTTTTCTTTCAGGTCAACATCGATGATGAAGCGACTAAATCCGGCACCAGTGCNGAGCAGCTTGTTGGCCTCATAAAGGCCTGTATCAATCTGCCACAGCTGTCTTTACTAGGTCTGATGGCTATCCCAAGAGCTTCCAACGATTCTCTGACACAACGCCGGCAATTTCGCAAGCTTGCCGTTCTGCGTCAGTCAATCGCNACACAGCTGGATTTNATTGATTTTAAAGAACTGTCCATGGGTATGAGCAATGATCTTGAGGCAGCGATCGCTGAGGGCGCAACCTGGGTNAGGATAGGGACCGCCATCTTTGGCCCCAGAAACACAAACACCCTATCGACAACCATTACATGAGGAACGCCCATGAATAATATCGCATTTCTNGGTGGTGGTAATATCGCTACCGCCATCATCGGTGGGCTGTTGAATACCGGTTATGCCGGCACAGATATCAGCGTTGCTGATCCTGATCAAAAACAGTGCCGCAAACTCAGCCAGATGGGGGTCAGCATTGCCAGCACTAACTCCCAGGCCGCTCAAAATGCCGATGTCATATTGATATGCGTTAAACCCGATCAGGTTGAAATAGCAGCAACCGCTATTGTTCCTTTGCGTCCCGATCAACTGGTCATCAGCGTTGCCGCTGGTATCAACACGACNTCACTAAAACAATGGCTGNGTAGCGCTAACCTGGTACGCTGTATGCCTAATACGCCTGCTCTCATCGGTGAGGGCATGATGGCGCTATTCGCTGAANCTGAGCTATCCCAGGCACATCGNTNNCTGGCAACAACGCTGNTGTCCGCCGTTGGCGAAACTCGNTGGTTCCAGCAGGAAAGCGATCTCGATGTAGTAACTGCCATCTCTGGAAGCGGTCCAGCTTACTTCTTCTATCTCATGGAATCTCTTATCGATGCAGCCATNGCCCTGGGTTTGGATGACCAGNCAGCCAGGCAGCTGGTTCTGCAAACGGCTTTAGGCACCGCCAAGATGGCAAAAGGCAATGCAGCCTCACCCCAGGAGCTCAGGATACATGTCACCTCCCCGGGTGGAACAACCCAGGCTGCCTGTACGGTTCTCANAGATCAGCAGCTACCGGCTATAATAGTAAAAGCCGTGACAGCNGCGCAGCAGCGTTCTGTTGAACTCGGCAAAGGCTGAAACGAAATATTTTAAGCATGCTCAATCGAAAGGACTAAAACTATGGCAGACAGTTGGACAGGCGCCGGCATTTTCATGGTACAGACTTTTGTTGGCCTATACGTTCTATTCTTAGTGATCCGATTTCTCATGCAAGCNAGCAGAGCAGACTATTACAACCCCATCTGCCAGAGTATCGTGCGACTGACCGACCCTGCGATCAAACCCTTCCGGTTCNTTTTTCCAACGTTAAGCGTTCTGGATACAGCAACCCTGGCAACCGCAGTTGTAATTCAGACTTTCGGGATTGCAATGATCATGGCGATCACCGGCAACTCCCTGTTTAACCTGATTTACTTCGCCTGGGCTTTCGTTGGCATACTTTCCAATATATTGAATGTTTACTTTTTCTCCCTGCTCATTCTGGTCATTGCAAGCTGGTTAGCACCCTACTCTGGACACCCCATCATACAGTTAGTCCAGCAAATCACAGACCCGCTGTGTAAGCCTGCTCGTCGTTTAATTCCACCCCTGGGAGGTCTGGATTTTTCCCTTATTCTGGTTTTTGTTGCAGTCAATCTGCTTGATAACTTTCTACTAGTGCGACCGATGGCNTTATTTTTTGGAGTCCCGAACGGACTCATAACAGGGCTGTACTAAATTGCCTGGGCACTTAAAGTGGAGGCTGTTTTTTGCCGGCCTGGTTGCCCTTAATCCACCCGTTTCAGCCGAGCAATTGGTCAGNCATGGGCCTTACGAGATCCACTACACTGCAATCGCATCGACCTTGATTCCAGCCCCNGTCGCGGCAAAACACGGCNTNGTACGCGCTGAAAACAGAGTCATAGCCAACATTGCAATCCGCGTTTCGGGTAAACCTGTNGCAGCCGTTATAACGGGTACNGCCGAAAATATCCTGAACCAGCGACAGCCTCTGGACTTCCATGAAGTCATCGAACAAAAAGCTGTTTATTACCTTGCAGAACAAATTATCAACGAAAAAGACATGATTCGATACACTATCAGTATTCAACCGACGGGCAGTGAGGAAACCTATGAACTGGCNTTCCAAAGACAATATAACTGAACNNGCGATCAATGCGCTGGTCATTGCCAGCAGCAACACCCACAAAGTATCCGAACTACGCCTGCTCTTACCNGAAGAAATAAAANTGCACGATCAATCAGAATTTAATNTACCAAGCCCCGAAGAAACGGGTTTAACTTTTCTGGAAAACGCNCTATTAAAAGCCCGATTTACCTCTCNGGCTACGAGTATGGCTGCGCTGGCCGATGATTCAGGCCTGGCGGTGGATTGCCTCAACGGCGCNCCCGGCATCTACTCCGCACGATACGCCGGTAACCAGGCCAGTGACCTTGATAACTGCCAGCAGTTACTTGAACGAATGAGGGGCGAAACCGATCGTCGTGCGNACTTTCATTGCAGTATTGTATTGGTCAGACACTGGCAGGATCCTGATCCAATTATCGCTCAGGGCCGGTGGCATGGCGAAATTATCAGTGAAATGAAAGGTGCCCANGGCTTTGGCTACGACCCGCTGTTTCTGCCGATNCAACTCAGCCAGACTGCTGCGCAATTAACCGCCCACAGGAAAGCTGAATTAAGTCATCGTGGACGCGCGCTAAAAGTGCTCAAGGCGCATCTGACCCATGGCTAAACTAGCAACNAAGCCATACGCCCTGGGCACTACCGATTCAATCGCACTGTACATCCACATCCCCTGGTGTATCAGAAAATGTCCTTACTGCGATTTCAATTCCCATGCCATCAGACAGCCTGTGACCAGCACCATACAAGCAGTATCAACGAGCCTNGATCCTGAACTGGAAACCGCCTATATCCNGCGCCTTTTAAACGATCTTGATAACGAGATTTCTCACCTTGAACGACCCCGAAAATTATCCAGCATCTTCATCGGTGGAGGAACGCCAAGNCTGTTATCCGAATCAGCCATTAATCAACTGTTTACCGGTATCAATAAAGTACTNCCCCTGNAAACGGATACCGAATGCACAGTAGAAGCTAACCCAGGCAGTAGCGACATTAACTGTTTTCGGGCCTTTCATGGCGCCGGNGTGAATCGTCTGAGCCTGGGCATACAAAGTTTTTCAGATGCCGCGCTCAAGCAACTCGGTCGAGTTCATAATCAGGCCGCTGCCCGAAAAGCATTCANCGCAGCTCGTTCAGCCGGATTTGAAAATATCAATGTGGATTTGATGCACGGTCTTCCAGGACAGACATTCGATGCTGCCATGCATGACCTCGACCAGGCTATTGCACTTAACAGCGAACACCTTTCCTGGTACCAGTTAACGATTGAACCTAACACCCTGTTCTANTCCAACAGACCGGACCTNCCGGACGAAGACGNGCTGTGGGACATCTACCGGTCNGGGCTTGAACAATTAGAGCAGGCTGGCTTNCAGCGCTATGAAATCTCTGCCTTTAAAAAAACCGGTAGGGCCTGCAGCCACAACCTGAACTACTGGCGCTTTGGTGATTATGTGGGTATCGGTGCTGGCGCTCACGGCAAAATCAGCTTTCAAAACCCCGTGCCCGGAATTCACAGGACCCTTAAAACACGACAGCCCAGTGACTACCTGGCCAGCCCTAAGAGGCTGGTAAATCTGCTACTGGAAAATGATGTGATGTTGGAATTTCTTATGAATGCATTGCGCNTGGTGGAAGGTTTCTCACTTTCTACTTTCACTAATGCAACCGGTTTTTCCGCAACTGATTTACAGCCTTTCCTGAATCGTAGCAAAGCCCGGGGACTACTCGAATTCGACCAGCAAGGAGTCAAAGCAACNCCATTGGGTCTTCGCTATCTGGATGATCTGCTGTTAATGGTTTAGGNAATGGNTTANATCAGTGATTTAGATCAATTTAATAGGNCAGCAGAAGATCCCGGGCCGAATGCGGGTCCATCCTTCAATAACCGCTTTTGTCTAAACCCTCATGGAACGGGCAACTTTGGTTAAAGCAATATCGACTACTTTGTGGCCCAGTAAGCGTCCCCGTCGTTCGTACTTGGTTACCGGCCTAGGCGGGGCTGAACAATACTGAAAANGCGGATCCGTTTGAAATAGTTGTTCCATCTGGTCTGCATAAGGCTGCCAGTCCGTNGCCACATGAAACAGGCCGTCAGGGATGAGTACCCGATAAATCAATTCCATAAACTGAGCTGAGATTAGNCGNCGCTTGTGATGNCTTTTTTTGTGCCAGGGGTCTGGGAAAAAAACCTGGACTCGCTCAAAAACCGATGACGGACTGCTCCTGAGAACCTCCATGGCATCCAGTTTCATGATNCGCAGATTAGCAACTCCAGCTTTTTTTGCTTCGTTAAGCAGATGACCTACGCCGGCTTCATGGACTTCCAGGCCGAGAAAATTTCTTTCAGGATNCGCTAACAGTATTTCCAGCAGAGAGTCACCCATGCCAAATCCGATTTCCAGGGTGAGNGGCTGNTTCCNGGAAAACTGATCTGGAAGCAACGCCAGATTCTCCACAGGCAATTCAAACTCGACCAAAAACTGACGTAACGCCNTACTCTGAGCCGGCGAGACCCTGCCTTTACGCATGACAAAACTGCGAACTGTTCTTTTATCCCTCACCCGTCTGTCCTCACCCGTTTGGATCAGNCTAACTCAAACCAGAGGCCATAAGCCAAAGCCAGCCAGCCGATGATCAGCAAAATCCCACCCAGCGGGGTCACCGGTCCAAGCCACTTGATTTGCAGCATTGCCAGACCATATAAGCTTCCCGAAAACAGCAGGGTGCCTGTGACAAAACTCCATGCAGCCACACTAAGTGAAGTCTTNTGGCCCACATGTAGCATGACCAGACCAACGCCAAACAGGGCCAGGGAATGCATCATCTGGTAGTGAACGCCGGTTTCAAAAGCATTGAAGAGAGATTGGGGTAATTTGCCACGCANACCATGGGCAGCGAAAGCACCCAGAACAACGCTTAAAGCACCGCTAAGGGCTGCTAATGTTAAAACCCAGCGCATGCCAGTTCGTTATCCTACCTGAACACCAAGNCGCAATTTTTTCAGGGCATTTTGCTCNAGCTGGCGTACTCTTTCNGCTGATATACCATACTGGCCAGCCAAATCATGCAGGGTTGCCTTAGGCTCTTGTAACCATCTCTGGGANAGAATATCGAAAGCTCGNGAATCCAGGTGACTAAACGCATCGTGCAGCCGACTCTGCTCATCAGAGTGACTGTCCAGACGTTCCAGAATATCCGCCGGATCATCATCCTGATAACTCANATATTGTTCAGGGGCAACGATCACATCTTCATCTTCCTTCGTCGGTAAATCAAAACATTGATCATGCGAAGCCAGCCGACCCTCCATCTGCCTGACAACTTCGGGTTTAACACCCAGTGCATTGGCGACCTGCTCCACCTCTTGATTGCCCANCCATCCCAGGCGNTTTTTAGCGCTTCTAAGATTGAAAAATAATTTACGCTGGGCTTTGGTNGTAGCAAGGCGAACAATTCGCCAGTTGCGAAGNATAAACTCATGCATTTCGGCTTTGATCCAATGTACTGCAAAAGAAACCAATCGCACCTGAAATTCTGGATTAAANCGCTTGACCGCTTTCATAAGACCNACATTACCTTCCTGAATCAAATCNGCCTCAGACAAACCATAGCCAGAATATGATCGNGCAACATAAACAACGAACCGCAAATGAGCCATCACCAGTTGCCTGGCTGCTTCCACATCGGCATCCTGATACAGTCGCTGAGAAAGCGAGCGTTCTTCATCCACAGATAACATGGGAATGGTATTAACTACCCTGATATAAGCATCTAAATTTGCGCCTGGGGCGCTTATTTCAATCGGTATCAGTTGGCTCGCCATAAGATCCAAACCTCCAAGGGACACGAAGTTTAGCACTCTTGTTAACGGACTGCTAATCCATATGGGCGTAGTTTATTGGGGCTGGATTCGACTTAGATGCTGGCCGACCGATAATAGTGCAGCCACTACACCTAAAAAGCTGCCCCCTATCAGAATAAGGCANGTCTCTTCAATACTCAGAAACCTCAGTGCAAAGTCATTTCGATAAGACTGTGCAAGCCGTTCGATAGGCCCGGATAAATAACCAATACTCAACTGCACAACCAACCAGGCCCCCAAGGCTCCGCCCAATCCCAACCAGAAACCAAGATACAAAAAAGGCCGGCGAACAAAACCGTCTGTTCCACCCACTAATTTTACCACCTCGATCTCGCTACGGCGATTTTCGATNGTCAATCGAATNGTATTACCAATAATGAGTAAAACGCCAACAGCCAGAACAATCCCAATGGTCAAAGTCAGACGTTCANCAAGCTCTAACATGGTAAATAATCTGAGCATCCAGTCAGCATCATAAATAACCTCTTCAACCCAGTCTTCCTGTTGCAGAGACGCCACCAGCAAGCGAATATCGCCCCCGTCTGTTGCCANCGGTGAGATTTCGATTAAAACAGGCAANGGGTTATCCGGCAGAGTATTGAGAATATCGCCAAAACCACTGTGTTGTTCGAATTCCAGCANNGCCTGCTGCCGGGTAATTAAGTCAGCCGAGGCAACATCAGAGCGCAATAATAATCGCGAAGTCANATCNGCCGCGAGNCGCTCATCTACGCCACTGTGAAGGTACAAACTGATTCTAGGGCTGCCATCCCAGTCTTGTCTCAGGGTGCCNGCATAATTAAGTAAAAGATACAGAATAATCGGCAGTGCCAGCGCGATGGCGACAACAATCCAGGTGGTAATCGCTGCTAACGGCGTATCAAGCAGCCTCAGTAAAGCATCCTGACTGACAAAACGATGATGTCTGCCCCAGGCGGCAATTCTATCGGCGAGACTCTGCCGACTGATACTTGCCCCGGAAGGCGTCAGGTTCGCCACTTTGATTCCCTCATTCGACCCTGATCTAATTCAATTCGCCTTTTATCAAGTTGCTCCACCAGGGCGATATCATGCGTCGCAATCACGACTGTGACTCCGACCTGATTAAACTGCAGGAAAAGATCCATAATATCTCTACTGAGATCCGGATCAAGGTTGCCGGTAGGCTCATCGGCTAGTAATAGAGACGGTCGATTAACCACAGCTCTGGCGATTCCTACCCGCTGCTGTTCGCCGCCGGATAATGTAATCGGAAAATGATTCTCCCTGTCCGCTAAACCCACTTTTGACAGCGCCGCTCTGACTCGCCCTCTTATTTCGCTGGGTCGATGCCCACCGATTTCCAGCGGTAATGCAACATTTGCATACACATTACGATCAAACAAAAGCTGATGATTCTGAAACACTACGCCCACCTGTCTTCTCAAATAAGGAACTCGAGAATGGGCGATACGATTAACGTTTTCGCCATTAAACAGGATCTGGCCAGTAGAGGGCCGTTCCATGGCTATGATCAATTTCATCAGCGTGCTTTTACCGGCCCCTGAATGTCCTGTAAGAAATGCAAACTCACCGGCCTGCATTGCAAAGGAGATGCCAGACAAAGCCTCCTTACCCGAGGGATAACGTTTACTGACCTGGTCGAAAGTGAGCATGACTAATCGTTATCCAGTATGGCATCGACAAACATCTCAGCTGAAAAAGGTCGTAGATCATCAACCTGTTCACCTATCCCTACAAAATGGATAGGCAGCGCCAGCTGTCTGGCCAACGCAAACAAAATGCCACCCCTGGCTGTACCGTCTAATTTGGTCAATACGATGCCCGTCACTGCCACTGCCTTTAAAAATTCCCTGGCCTGAGAAATAGCATTCTGACCAGTGCCGGCATCAATTACCAACAAAACTGCCTGCGGTGCCTGAGGATCCTGCCGCTTCAAAACGCGCTCGATCTTTGCCAGTTCGTCCATAAGGTTCTTCTTATTCTGCAATCGACCCGCGGTGTCTGCGATCAAAACATCCGTGCCTCGCGACTTGGCCGCTGTCATGCTATCAAATATCACTGATGCGCTATCTGCCCCGGTATGCTGGGCGATCACTTCAACCTGATTTCTATCACCCCATACCTGCAACTGTTCGACCGCCGCCGCTCGGAAAGTGTCTCCTGCTGCCAGTAGAACCTTTTGTCCAGTTGCCTTAAAATAATGTGCGAGCTTACCTGCAGTCGTCGTCTTACCGGAACCATTGACCCCCACCATAAGCACCACAGCGGGTTCCGCATCTGCAGGCAATACCAGGGGCTGGGCAACCGGCTCTACAATAGCAATCAACAAATCTCGCAACACTGCCCGTAATGCCAGTGAATCCGTTAACGTCTTTCGACTGACTCGATCAGTTAAATCCTGAATAATCTCCTGGGTCACTTCAACCCCAAAATCGCCGGTTATCAGTAATGTTTCGATTTCTTCAAGAAGGTCAGCATCGATGGTTTTTGCGCCCAGGAACAATCGCCCCAGGTTCTTGGTCAATCCGGATCTTGTCTTTGAAAGACCTTGCTTAAATCTGGCAAGCAATCCCTGCTTGCCTTCATCGACTGTATCTGCAACATTGCTCATGACCATTTCCTGTACTGGGGCAATAAAAACTTTGACTAAAACTGTTAAGCCTTCGTCTCTGAGAATTATCGGCGGAATCTGGCGCGGTAGCAAAGTTTCATTTGCAGAACTTGCCCAGGTCAGACCCTCACCATCCAGAGTCAGAGAAACCCTGTTCAACTGGCTGCAAGGGGGTATTGCGGGTAAATCCTGCCTCGACCTTTTCTCCGGAAGCGGCATTCTCAGCTTCGAAGCCTTGTCACGCGGTGCCGGCCAGGTTGTCCTCGTTGACCAGGACCCCACTGTCTGTAACCAGCAACGCAACAGCTTTAAACAATTAAAGGTAACCGACGACCTTTTCTCTATTTATT
>NZUN01000039.1 GCA_002697205.1 Gammaproteobacteria bacterium | reverse complement strand
TTTTACCAAAAATCGAATAAGCTGCTATGCAACAGTATCATGATCTCGTCAAACATATTTTAAACAACGGCGCACAAAAAGGCGACCGCACCGGAACAGGGACCTTAAGCGTTTTTGGGTATCAAATGCGTTTTGATCTAAGTGAAGGCTTCCCTATGGTCACCACCAAAAAACTACACTTAAAATCGATCATTTACGAATTGCTTTGGTTTTTAAAAGGCGACACCAATATTGAATACTTAAAAGAAAACGGCGTTCGTATCTGGAACGAGTGGGCAGATGAAGATGGAAACTTAGGTCCGGTTTATGGACATCAATGGCGCAATTGGAACAGTGAAGAAATCGACCAGATCAAAGAAGTAATCGAATCTTTAAAAAACAACCCTAACAGTAGACGTATGCTCGTAAGCGCCTGGAATCCCAGCGTTATGCCAGATACTTCCAAATCTTTTGCTGAAAACGTAGCCAATGGTAAAGCAGCATTACCCCCGTGTCACGCGTTTTTTCAATTTTATGTTGCTCCGGGAGATCCAGAGGCTGAGGATAAACGCCCCAAACTCTCATGCCAACTTTACCAGCGCAGTGCAGATGTGTTTTTAGGAGTACCTTTTAATATCGCATCCTATGCATTGTTTACCATGATGATGGCTCAAGTATGCGATTATGCACCTGGTGATTTTATTCACACCTTTGGTGACGCGCACATCTACAACAACCACATTGAACAATTAAATTTGCAATTAACCCGCGAAATACGCAAATTACCTACAATGACACTTAACCCGGAGGTAAAGGACATTTTTAGTTTTTCATTTGATGATTTCAAACTAGAGAATTATGATCCGCATCCTCATATTAAGGGTAAGGTCGCCATTTAAATTAATCCCCAAATCTTCAATTATTATGAAATCAATCCTATTCATTGCCGCCTTACTTTTAACCTCAATCACTTTTGCTCAAGAAGGAGTGACTGTTTCTGGCAATGCAATCTCCATTAGAGAAATTCCACCTGTTTGGCCCGGCTGCGAAGGCTCAATTGCCGAAAAGAAAGCTTGCTTTAAAAAGCAATTGGTAAAGCACGTCGTATCTAATTTTAGATTTCCTGAAGGCTATACCAAAGGAAGTGTCAAAGAAAAAGTTATTGTAGACTTTGTTATTAACGAAGAAGGAAAACCTCAAATTCTTGGCGTAAAAGGAGGTACCAAAGTGTTACAGGAAGAAGCAAAACGCAACATTATGGCTATCCCAGAAATGACTCCGGGAATGGCTGGAGGCAAACCAAGAGCCATTAAATACAGCATGCCTTTTACCTTTTAACTAGGGCTTAACGTATTGCAAGCTAAAGCGTAGCAGGAATTCTCGTAAATTTGAGAATAACCACGGGTTATATCTCATTATTATGATTGCTACTTCTACTACGCTTCTAGATTTTTTATTAGAAACTCGTACGCATTCTGAAACTATCTGTAAGCCTTTACAGATAGAAGATTATGTTGTACAACCTATCGTTGATGTCTCTCCACCAAAATGGCATTTAGGGCATACTACTTGGTTTTTTGAGGATTTTATTTTAAAAAAGTACAAGGCAGACTATCAAGAGTACGATCCTAACTTTTCTTTTGTTTTTAATAGTTATTACGAAAGCATGGGCGCCAGAGTGGTGCGCACCGATCGCGGAAATCTCTCACGCCCTACTGTAGAAGAAGTTTATGCGTATCGTAAACACGTAACTCATCATCTTAAAGAATTACTGGAGCAAACTGAAGCTTCAGAAGAGTTACAGTCTCTTATAGAAATAGGAATTCATCACGAGAAGCAGCACCAAGAATTGTTACTCACAGACATCAAGTACATTCTTGGAAACAATCCGCTGCAACCGATGTACACATCAGATTTTTCAGAATACACCCCTTCAGAAAATAAGCAAGAGTGGATTTATAAAGCAGAGGGCATTTATGAAATTGGTCATCAAGACGATTCTTTTTGTTATGACAATGAGTTGGGAAGGCACAAAGTATATCTCAATGCTTTTAAAATTTCAAACCAACTCGTTACTAATAAAGAATATCTAGAATTTATTGAAGACGGTGGTTACGAGCAGGTGTTGCTGTGGCATAGTGAAGGCTGGGAATGGGTAAAAAGTCTTGCTACCAAAGCGCCCCAATACTGGCAGAAACAGGAAGGCAATTGGTTTTATTACGGCTTAGACGGTGTAAAGCCTTTAGATTTAAAAGCCCCCGCAACACACTTATCATATTACGAGGCTTTTGCTTATGCACAATGGAAAGGTTGCCGTCTCCCTACCGAATTTGAGTGGGAAGCTTCACAAGATCAGTTTAACTGGGGACAGCGCTGGGAATGGACAGAAAGCGCTTACCTTCCTTACCCTAATTATCAAAAAGCTCCCGGTGCCTTGGGCGAATATAATGGCAAATTTATGGTGAGCCAAAAAGTCCTGAGAGGTGGTTCTGTTGCCACATCAGACAGACACACCAGACCCACTTATCGCAACTTTTTTCACCCACAGCTTCGCTGGCAATTTACAGGAATTCGTCTAGCGCAATAACACCACTATGAAAACTACTACCAAGATTGAATTTCAAAATACCTTTGAAAAAGAGGTTTATGAGGGCCTTACGGCTTTTCCTAAGCGATTGTCGTCAAAATGGTTCTACGATAAAAAGGGAGATAAGTTGTTTCAGAAAATCATGGAGCTTCCAGAGTACTATTTAACCTCTTGCGAATACAACATCATAGAAAAGCATCAGCAAGAAATCGCTAAGTTGTTTGATGAACCACAGGGGTTTGATCTGGTCGAATTAGCGGCCAAGATGCTAGTGCCCACGTCAATACAGTCAAGATTAGGCGCTGGTGATTAACAGGGGACACGAGAATTTTAAAAATTTAGACTACTAATAAGTTACCGTTACGGTGTAAATGTTTGATTTGCCCGTAGGTGAGTCTCTTATAAGCTTATCAATCAGGGAGTTACAGGTGCCCTTTGGACTATTAAAATACGGCCTACGTAAGCGCTATCCGGCACAGCATCATTTTACGCCGAGCAAAAAGCTGAAGCAGCATTATGACGTGGTTATCATTGGTGCTGGTGGGCATGGCAGCAGTATTGCTTACTATCTTGCAAAATATCATGGTATTACAGACGTCGCTCTAATTGATAAGGGTTATCTGGGAGGCGGTAATACCGCGCGTAATACCGCGGTGATCCGTTCCAATTATCTAACTCCGGAGAGTGTGTCCTTTTATCGAGACTCGGTCAGGTTGTATCAAGGCTTAAGCAACGAATTTGACTATAACATTATGATGGAAAACAGGGGTCAACTCACCCTGGCGCATAGTGATGCCGCTATTCGTAATTTCAGGTGGCGGGCTGAGGTGAATAAGCATTTAGGTGTACGCTCTGAGCTGGTTGATCGAAAAACCATTGGGGAAATTGTTCCCAGCCTTAGAATGTCTGAGGATGCCCGTTTTCCTATTCTGGCCGGCTTGTGGCACGAAGATGGTGCCACCGCCCGTCATGACGCCGTTGTCTGGGGTTATGCTCGCGGGGCTTGCCAGCGCGGTGTGGAGCTACACCAGCTTACCGAGGCCCAGGGTATCGACATAGACCAGGGGCGGGTTGTGGGTGTGCATACCAATCGTGGTCGAATTCGTTGTGCTGCAGTCGTTCAGGCTGTTGCCGGAGCCAGTTCCACCGTCGGCAGGATGGCAGGCCTGCAGTTGCCGATACATTCGTTCCCGCTCCAGGCCATGGTGACCCAACCCTATAAACCCGTGTTGACGCCTCACGTCAGCTCTCCCCATGTTCATGTCTATGTTCATCAGACTTCTCGGGGTGAATTTGTCATCGGTGGAGGCTCAGATCCCTACCCACTCTACGGCACTAGGGCGACGCTTGAACAACGAGAGAAGCTGACTGGCGCTGTGCTGGAGCTGTTTCCTTTTCTAGCGCAGGCGCGAGTATTGCGGCAGTGGGCAGGAACCACCGATATGACGCCTGACTACAGTCCTGTAATGGGGCTGAGCCCGATTAAAAACTACTATCTGGACGCGGGATGGGGGACTTGGGGTTTCAAGGCAACACCTATCTGCGGTAAAACGATGGCGGAGCTGGTGGCCACTGGTCGAGTACCTGACCTCATAAAACCCTTTGAGTTGGAGCGGTTTTATCGATTCGAGCAAATAAATGAAGCGGGTTCTACCGCCGCGAGTCATTAAGGGAAGATAAATGAAGCAACTTTGCTGTCCGTTGAATGGCCTCAGGAATATCTCAGAATTCCTATATGGTGGTGAGTATCATGCCAAGCCAGATCAGATCAGTTGTTCTGCCAGGGACTGGGCTGAGCATGTTTTTTTTGATGAAAATAATGCAGGGTTGGTCATTGAATGGTGGTGTCATCTGCCAACTTCTTACTGGTTTTTAGTTGAACGTAACACTGTTAGCGACGAAATTCTCCGAAGTTTTCCGTGCAGCGACATTTATAAACAACGAGATGACTCGCCTGCCTCTGCGTCCCGTGACAAGGGTGGTCAAGGTGAGTGACAATCGATTACCGCCGCCTTATGGACTGAGATTGCAAAGGCAGGAAATAGTTAGATTTAGCTTTGATGGAAAGCGGTTCACTGGTTTTTCAGGCGACACTGTAGCCAGCGCTCTTGCCGCCAGCGATCAGTGGTTGCTCAGTCGAAGTTTTAAATATCACAGGCCCCGTGGTGTCCTGACTATGGCTGGCCAGGATGCGAATACGCTGGTACAGCTGCCCGCTAACCCGAATGCTCAAGCNGATGTGCATCGNATTACCGCCGATCTGCAGGTGTCTGCGCAAAATGTCAGNGGTTCCCTGGATANGGATCGGTTTGCATGGCTGGGTTATCTGTCCAGNTTTTTACCTGTTGCATTTTACTATAAGGCTTTTTTNAGGCCGAAGGGTATCTGGCAGTTATGGGCTCGCCTGATAAGGAAATATGCTGGCCTGGGTAGAATAGATGCGGGGTTTGAACCAGATCGCTANGACAAACAGTATTGTTTCTTTGATGTAGTGGTGGTTGGCGGNGGTCCGGCGGGCTTGTCGGCAGCAGCTACCGCCGCAGCTGCGGGAGCAAAGGTNTTACTGGTTGATGAAAACCCCGAACTNGGCGGATCCCTCAATTACACAGAATTCCCTTTGGATAATTTAAGGTGCATGGCCNTTGGTCAGCAGCTAATAGACAATGTGGNGGGTCACGCTTTAATAGATATCAAGACGAATGCAGTTTGTAATGGCTGGTTTGCAGATAACTGGTTGGGGGTGGTCGGTGGGCGGCGCCTGTTTAAGGTTCGAGCCAAGCAGGTCATCATGTGCATGGGTTCGCTAGAACAGGCTGCGGTGTTTCGCAATAATGATCTGCCTGGAATCATGATGAGTAGTGCAGCCTTGAGGCTCATCCATCTTTATGCGGTTCGGCCGGGTCGAAAGGGNGTCGTACTCTGTGGTAACTGGGACGGCTATNNCTGTGCGCTTGCACTTGTTGAGGCGGGCGTTGAAGTGCAGACCCTGGTTGACCTTAGAGCAAAACCCAAGGTGAGCCATCCCTTGCTGGAAAAAGTTGAGGNACTTGGTATCCNCATTCGATTTCAGCAGTTTGTTTCCCANGCGTTAGTTTCGAGTNAGGGACATCATNTGGCTGCTGTTGAGGTCCGGGAGTTCGATTCAGCGGATGCTTCTTCAGGGATCCTGCTCGGCTGTGACTTGCTGGTGATGGCGGTGGGTTATACACCCGCTTATCAGCTTGCCTGCCAGGCTGGTGGANTGTTGTCGTACGATGAAACTGCAGCGACCTTTGTGGTTAACAATCTACCCCATGATTGTCACATAGCAGGATCAATGAACGGTGTGTGGAAGTTGGATAATGTTATTGCTGATGGTGCGGCTGCCGCGCAGCGAGCATTAAGNGGCTTGGATATGCGGGGTAATGAGGTTTCAATTCGTGCTTATGAGGAAGAGCAGAGTCCGAATTTCTCCTGGCCAATATTCCCTCATAAAAGAGGTATGGAATTTGTCGATTTTGATGAAGATCTACNGGTTGAGGATATTATTAATGCAGTGAAGGATGGATATGAACATGTCCAGTTGGTGAAACGTTATTCAACAGCGGGTATGGGCCCCTCACAGGGCCGGCATTCCGCGCTAACCATAGCGCGCCTGGTTGCGACTAAGCGGGGGATCACCGTTTCCGAAACCGGCGTGAGCACCGCNCGACCGCCTTTTTCTGCCGAATTGCTGGCGCATAGTGCCGGACGGAGTTTCTTTCCTGCCAGACGCAGTCATATGCATTATCGGCATATCGAGCTTGGGGCTCAGATGANGCAGGCAGGCGCCTGGTATCGACCGGCCTTTTATGGGCCAAAGCAGCACCAGCATACGCTGGTCCAGGAAGAAGCTAGAAACGTCAGGACTAACGTCGGTATCATTGACGTATCTACNCTGGGTGGTATAGAGGTTCGCGGCGTGGATGCGGCAGAATTTCTCAATCGTATATACACCTATGGATTTATCAAACAGCCGGTTGGTAAGGCTCGATACGCGCTGCAAGTTAACGAAGCAGGCGCCATTATTGATGATGGCGTCGCCTGTAGACTGCACCGGGATCATTTTTATGTCACGGCGACGACAGGTGGGGTCGATGGCGTTGTTCGTTCCATGCTTAAATGGAACGCGCAGTGGCGGCTGAGCGTTGATATTGCCAATGTGACCAGTGCCTTTTGCGNTATTAACATTGCAGGCCCTAACGCACGCAGCGTTTTGAAGACCCTGTGTCAGGATGTGGACCTAGAGGACGCAGCCTTTCCATACATGGGCGTTCGCCAGGGGACTATAATGGATATTGGCATGCGCTTAATTCGTGTCGGTTTCGTAGGTGAATTGGGTTATGAGCTGCATGCACCCCAGCAATATGGTGAAGCACTTTGGGATCTGCTTATGAATGCAGGGTCGGCTCATGGGTTGGCTCCTTTTGGNGTGGAAGCACAGAGGTTGTTGCGTCTGGAAAAAGGCCACATCATTGTCGGTCAGGATACGGACGCTATGACTAACCCGCTCGAGATTCAGATGGGTTGGGCCCTGGCCAGGGCGAAACCTTTTTTTGTGGGTAGTCGGAGTCTGCAGGAACTGGAAAAATCAGGGCTAAAGCGCGTGCTGGCAGGCTTTATCATTCAGGGTCAGTCCGCATCTGTGCCGCTGGAAGGCCATCTGGTTGTAGACAGGGGCGCTATGACTGGTCGGGTCACTTCCTGTCATTACTCGCAGACCCTAAAGGCAGTTATCGGGCTCGCCTATGTTCCTGTGCAGCAGGGTGTGGCGGGTCAGAGCATTTCCATCAAGGTTNAAGGTGGCGCACTGGTGTCAGCGCAGATCGTCGAATTACCTTTTTTTGACCCTGATAATCTCAGGCAGAGGGTTTAACAATGGATCAATCGCCTTTGACGTTGGCGCCTGACAGTTTGTTGCGTCGCAGTCCCCTGTATCGGCATCATGCTGAGGCCGGTGCCAGCTTCAGACAGGTTGATGATTGTGCAGTGCCCTACCGGTTTAGATCGCACCAGGAGGATACCGATATGGCCCGACAACTGGGCCTGGTTGATCTGTGTGGACTGACCAAGGTTGGATANAAAGGCCCCGGGGCGTCGTTGTGGCTTGGGCAAGNGGGTCTACTGCTGCCTGCAGAACCTAACCTTNCGGTGTTGCAGCCTGATGGGATGCTGGTTGCTAGGCTCTCGCTTGATGAGTTTTTGGTTTTGAGGAACCTTGAATCTGATTCGAGTCTGATCTGTGATATGGAGAGCGCCTGGTCACTAGACAGTGCTGCGCAGACCTATTTGCTACCCAGAAGAGACAGTCACTGCTGGCTGGCGGTGGTTGGTGCAGAAGTCAGGCAGATGCTCTCCAAAATATGCGCCATCAATTTGCATNTTGATGAGTTCCCCAATCTTAAAATTGCCCAGACCATTATTGCCGATCTCAGTGTCATCATTATTCGCCATGATCTTGGATTGACGCCCTGTTTCTATCTGCTGGCTGATGTTGCATTGACAGAGTATCTGTGGGAGGTGTTGCAGGATGCCATGGACGAATTNGCTGGGGCNACTGTGGGCCTGGCAGCATTGCNTACACTGAAGACGCTGCTGGCCGAGTCAAGCAAGTAATTGCCNGGCTAAAATACCACAAAATACAGCACTAAACCGGCCATCGCCANNTGGAAAAGAAAGGTCAGGCGAAGNAATGCCAAGGTAAANCTCCCTGGTAAGAGAGCCTCNGGTAGGCGNGTCGTCTGNAGATAGATGGTAATNCCGCACTGAATGGGCAGCATNAGTGCGCCGAANCAGGCNGCGATGCTAACCATCAGAACAGGTTGTTGAAAGCCGGCATAGAGGAGCAATCCGATAAAGGGGACTGTTACCCCATAGTAACGAATAATGCTTCGACGGATATCGATACGATGCCTGGATAGAAAACCGAGTTCGATGAGATAATCCGGGATATATCGCCCGCCTGCTGCGACACCGGCAACGCAACTGGAGAATAAGATGCAGAAGGCACCCACNGCGAAGATCCAGAGCGACCAGGGNCCCATGGTTTCGGTAAACATCTGGCTGAGTATNACAATGGTNTGGNTACCNGATGGGACTTTGCCAAGCTGATGCANTATCCCTGCGCCGAGGAAGTAAAAAGGGATAGTGGCACAGGTCAGCAAGACAAGGGTAATCCAGACATCCAGGTGTAATATGGNCAGCCAGCCCTTTGCNCGATTNAGCCATTGNTGGCTGGCGTCGTTCCTGCCGATTCTACCTGGATACCCTTTCTCGATGCACCANTAGGTATACGANGATATCTCNCCAGAGTTTACGCCTGTATAACCGTAGGCAGCCAGAGCGAGAACNGCATACTGATAGCNGAATTCGAATTGAAGACCCTGTCTGATATCCTGCCAGTGNACGGCGTAAATGGTTGATTGCATCAATACCAGACAGGTGACCGTGAGTAGTGTAAAGACAAAGACCAGCAGCAACATGATCTTTTCCAGNTGTTGATATCGACCNCTNCTCAGTAAGATGGCTATTATAACGGCNAGGACAGCAACNGCAGCCAGGTCTGGAATTCCCGGGAATAACAGCAATAGCGCCTGNCCCGCGCCTCCAATTAAACCACCCAGGCCGGTGAANCCNGGTATNAAGGCCAAAAGNCCCACAAGAACTGGCCANGAAANNTNGCCTTTGGGNCCGGGCAGCTTGCCAGGAATTCNATTAAGAGCGCGAAGATAAGTGTCACCGCTGAGCACAATGTACTTGGCCAGCGAAGCCTGTACGATTGATTTACTCCAGCAGGATAAAAGCACCCACCAGAGCATGCTGAAGCCAACCGCTGCACCGAGGCTGGCGGTCAGAATGATCTCTCCAGAGCCAACTATGGATGCTGATATTATTACGCCGGGTCCTAGAAACTTCAGGCGTTGAAACCAGCGTTCTGGTGNCGCTTGGNCCGAATTGGCAGGTTGCGTGTAAGCGTCAACGATCCCTTGGTCGGTCTCTCGATCAAGGTAGGCTTCTCCTGCTGGCATAATGGTCCCCGCATTTCTGTGCTTTTTTGAGTTTCTGATCTTTTTCGCTGATCCGCAAGTGGCTTTATTCCAGCAATGTTTACTGTTGTGCTATTACNGGGCTATTCTTTGTGGGCTAGTCTGTATACGGGTAATATCTGAGGATGATACGAAAAAGGCACAGCCATTATATTNGGACAATCAGATCAGGGCGTTTTCAAGTTGCCCGGTGTAGAAATTGCAGGGCTTATAAAAAGCAGGGAAGTGAGTAGTATAGAAGTTCTGGAAGCGACATTTTCACGTATTGATGCNGTCGATAAACAGTGTAATGCTTTTGTAAATTTGGATATGAGCGGTGCCCGGGCTCAGGCTAATCTGGCAGATCAGATGGTGGCAGATAACGCTGCCGGAACTGCATAGCGAGCTGAACCCGGCAGTAAAAGCAGGTTTTCATTATCGGATAGTCTTAANTANTATGANNCCTCAAAGCAATGGACAATGGATAATAGACAGATGCCAGTNAAGCANGTCAATGGTGTGAATCTTTTCTATGATGANATAGGNCAGGGTGAAGCTATCATTTTTCACCACGGTTATACNGGGGCTCACGATGTATGGCTGGANGAAATCAGNCCNCGNTTNCAACATAAATATCGGTGTATTGTTATGGATTGCCGNGGNGCAGGAGATAGTGAGCATNCNGAGGANGGTTACAGNATTCAACAGTANGCTCGNGANGTTATTGNCCTGGCAGACNAANTGGGACTGCANANGTTTACCTANGTNGGNCATAGCATGGGCGGNGGNATCGGNTACCAATTGGGTATNGNGNATGCNCAGCGANTNGANAAACTGNTTCTGGTTGCNCCCATCCCGGCTGGTGGCATTCNTGCAGATAGNGCNATGTTTGAAGCNGCTAAGGCNCNGCGACAGTCCNCTCACTGCCAGGCANGANATGATAGCCCAGCGCNTGAAAGTGCGCNTNCGAGCTACGNNNNCGAGCNTTGAATTGAGTGTTGANAGGGCCTTATCGGTATCCGAGGGGCATNATCAGGACTCCTGGCNCTCGATGCNGGAATTNGATGTTGTTGAAATGCTGCCNNAACTTANCACGCCGACATTGATTATCGCCGGCGCAGCNGATGGATTGTGTACNGCTAANGTCAACGACTGGCAGNAATTGCCNAATGCGNCNCTTCACGTTTTCAGNCGGGTNGGNCATGGTGTGCCGCGGGATGTNCCAGACGAGTTTNCAGCNGTGCTGGATGACTTTATNGAGNATGGNGTNGTTAATGCCANGACACAGCAGGCAAAGNCAGGGCANTAGCCAGATNCAGNAAGCANGACAGAANCNGNNCNGGNTCNGGTATNACCTNNCAATAGGCTTNTGNNGGCCTTGGTCAGGGCAATACNTCAATNCGAATGCGNNGCCNTTATCANNGGNTCCAGNTAAAAGATATTGNCGTCNGGGTCCTTAAGTAAGGCCAGGATNCCNCCCCAGGGTTGNTNAGTNGGNGGCATTTNAAAAGTAACGCCTTTTGTNANGAGNGCTTGATATACCGTATCAATATTATTTACGANNAGNCCGNTACCGNTATGCCGGCCAACCAGNGTTGNATCGTCTGTTTCAGCAAGGGCAAAGCTGATATTGCCTCCCTCAAANGCGGCATAACCGAATTGTTTTCTCTACCTGTTTCACCCTGAACCCCAGGGCCTCAGTGNAAAAGCGCACTGANCGTTCAAGGTCTGATACGAACACATTGATATAACCTATTTTNATTATNCTTCCTCTTTTAATTAAGTGAAGTAATTAAGTGAAGTAATTATGTGAAGTAATTAAGTGAAAAAATTTAGCTGAAGTAATTTAATTGAACGCCATGCCTCAGGCTTTAAAATAGGCCCTATTGCCGATGACAGAGTAAGGGCATAAAGGGGTGCCTCAGTCTCCCTGATTAAGATAATCAATGGCAATCTGAGCATGCAGGGCAATGCCTTCTGCCATGGCGTCTTCGTTGAGAATCATTCGGTTGGAGTGGCAGGGTGCTGCCAGTGAAGGGTCATCGGGCTTTACGCCAAGGAAAAACATGGCACCGGGCCAGCGCTCCAGCAGGTAGGAGAAATCTTCTGCGCCCATCATGGTTGATCGCATCGGGATATAGGCCTGCTCGCCAAAGGTTTGTTTAACCGTCTGCTGGGCGAAGTCAACAAATTCGGTATCGTTGACTGTAACCGGATAGCCAAGGGTGATATTAACTTCTGCCGTTATTTCATGTGCCAGGGCAATCTGCGTGGCAATGCGATGAATACCATCATGGGCTTTTTTTCTTGATTTAGCCGAAGTTGAACGTAGCGTACCGGTTAGCGTGGCGACTTCTGGAATGACATTGGTTGTGGTACCTGCCTTAATAGTGGTGGTAGTCAATACAATGGGGTCAGAGAGTTTGATTCGACTTACCACCAGATGCTGTAGTGCCTGGACTATTTCGCAGGCAACAGGAATCGGATCTACACAATCATGGGGCATCGAGGCGTGGCCACCCTTGCCCTTTAGATGAATTTCCCAGGAATCGGCTGCTGCAAGTAATGGCCCCGGTTTGCTGGTAAATTTACCGCTGTCCAGCAACGGCGTTATATGTATGGCAAATATGGCATCAGGGGACTCAGGTGCTTCAAACAGGCCCTCATCAAGAACCACTTTAGCGCCAAAGTAACCTTCTTCTCCAGTTTGAAAAAAGAAGTCTACGGTACCATTCAGACTGTGCCTGTGCTGACTCAAAAGTCTTGCCGCGCCTGCTAGCATGGCAGTGTGTGCATCATGGCCACAGGCGTGCATCTTGTTTTCCTGCTTGGATGCGAACGACAGATCGTTGTTTTCCGGCATCGGCAGGGCATCCATGTCACCCCTTAACAGGATACGTGGTCCTGGTCCTGCGCCGTGTAAAGTTGCCACGATACTGGTAGATTTTTTGGATTTTCGTATTTCAAGTCCTAAATCGGCTAGCTCGGCTAGGACGCTGGCGGTGGTTACTGGCAAGTGATTGCCGAGTTCGGGGTGCGCATGGATCCTGCGTCGAAGTTCGACAATTCTAGGTAAAATGGCTTTGGCTTCTAGCAAGGTATTCATAGTCATATTCCATTTAAAAAGACACTTAAGATGGTTGAATTCAGCGTTCCGTGGAAGTGGATAAATAGCGCCGATTCTTTTTTCCTTTAACAACAAGCGGGTTCAGTTGATGAGGCTAATCAAAGTTAAGTCATCCTCTGTCTATGAGTTTCTTTAGCTTAGTTGTATGCTCATTGATATAACTGTGAAACCAGCGTGTAGTCAATGTCCAGACCTAATATCTTGATTTTTATGCCGGATCAGCAACGGGCCGATACAATTGGTTGTTTTGGCAATTCCGCTATTCAGACCCCTCACATTGATGCCCTGGCAGCCAGGGGGACGCGTTTCTCTAATGCCTGGGTTAATCATCCGGTATGCAGTCCTTCTCGAGTCAACATGATGACAGGTTGGTACCCCCACACGCGTGGACATCGATCCCTGACTCACCTTGTTCAACCGCATGAGCCTAATTTACTTAAATACCTGAAACAAGGTGGTTACCAGGTTGCCTGGGCCGGTGCTCGTGGCGATGTTTTCGCACCGGGTGTGACCGAGGCTTCGACCCATTTCTGTGGCTGGACCACCAAGCCGGATCGACGTGCTATGGGTCCACAGTTTGCTGAGCAATCTGCCCTTTATAATTCGTTTTATCATGGCAGACGGCCGGGTCCGGGTACCTGGATGGATTTCGACGAAGCATCGACCTGCACTGCCATTGACTGGCTGAATTCTAAACCTGAAGGACCCTGGTGTCTTTGGCTGCCACTGATATTTCCGCATTTGCCATTTGAAGTGGAAGACCCCTGGTATTCCATGTACCAATCGGAAGATCTGCCAGAACGGGGTGTGCATTATGGCGAAGGTAAACCCTTGTTCCATGCAGCGCTACGTGACAAGTACGGTACTGAGCGCCTCAGCGAAGATGAGTGGACAGAAATAAGGCGGGTTTATTACGGCATGGTTTCCAGAGTAGACAGTCAGTTCGGAAGAGTGATGCAGGCACTTGAGAGCATCGGCGGAACAGATAATACCCTGGTTATATACCTGACCGACCATGGCGAGTATTTAGGTGATTTTGGCTTGATCGAAAAGTGGCCGTCAGGGATGGATAGATGTCTGCTTCAGAATCCCCTCATTATGGCCGGGCCTGGCGTAAAAGAGGGTGTTACCGCGTCTACTTTTACCGAAATGGTGGATATTTTACCCACGCTCCTTGATCAGGCAGAAATTGAGGTTGGCCATACCCACTTCGGCCGTTCGCTTACACCTGCCCTGTTGAATCCGCGGGCAACTGTCCGAGAACAGGCCTTTTCCGAAGGCGGGTTTAGCCTGGATGAGCTGGGTTTACTAGAGATATCGAGTGGTGAATATGCCAATAAAGCCAATTTACAGCATGAGCATCCGGAACTGGTGGGTAAAACGATTGCATTGCGCGATGAGCAATATACTTTTGTTTACAGGTTATATGAGAACAACGAGTTATATGACCGGGCTATTGACCCCGATGAGACTATAAACAGGATTGATTCAAGGGAGCTACAGTCGGTCGCGCTGGATATGCAAGCCCGGGTCCAGGACTGGCTTGTACAAAGTGCCGATGTCATTCCCTGGCAGGCTGATCCCCGTTTCCCAAAAATCCCGCATGGCAAGCATGATGATTTCCATTATTGATGCTCTGGCCGGTGGGTAAATTCAACTGCGCATGCTGCGCTAAACGGGCTCTGTTAAGGCCGGTTAATTACTGATGGATTGCAGCGGGTCCAGCCCTAACACACGATTGTAGGTATTGTGGTAGTGATGCAAGGCGGGTTCGTTACGGCCGAAGGTGAAGTGTTGTAACGCACCCGAGGTCGCGCCTGCATGACAGGTGGCGGCTGCTTTGTAATCCTCATCTCTGATAATTTCACTGAAGCCAGCCAGTCTGTCGCTAATGCCTTCTCGAAAATCCTGCGGAATTTCCGTGTTGGTATAAAACGACACCTGTGAAAATGATTCATGCGGGTTGTCTTTATTGGGGTATACCCTTACCAGGGTTGCGCCAGACATCTCTCCTTTTGGCCTGCCGGGTATTCTCCCGCTGGGTATAAGCTGGATGTTTGGAAACAGATAGTAGACAGGAATAGTGGCTGCTAACAGATCCCACTCCTGTTCAGGCAGGTCACGAAACAGATCAATTGCCTTGGAGCAAAGCAGCATACGGTGATTGTTCTCGAAAATATCATAGCACTGCACGTTGCCGTAAACATCCTGGCCAAGCGTGTCTTTGTGCAAGACTGGGAAGTGGTAGGTTTCACCGAAGGTGTCAATGGCGAGCTTCCAGTTCATCGGTGTCTGGTAGGTCTCCAGGGCACCAAAGCTAAGTTTGCCGAATCCCCAGGAATCTAAATCATCACCAAGGTCCCCCAGTAAGGCATCCAGGTCAAATGTCTGACCGGGCTCAGGGTGCACCCAGAGAAGGCCATGTTTTTCTTGAGCAGTGAGTTTCACCAGGTTATAGCAAGGCTTCTCCACCGGGCCAAAATGATTTTCCTTGGGAACCGATACCAGATCGCCACTATTACTGAAGCCCCAACCATGAAACGGGCAATTGAATGAGAATTTCTTGCCTCGTTCTTCCTGTACCAGGACTGTGCCACGGTGAGTACAGACGTTGAGAAACGCCTGAAACAATCCATCTCTGTCTCGGGTTAGTAGTAGTGGCTTGCCCAATTCGGTTGAAGTTATAAATGAACCAGGCTCAGGCAGGTCACCAGATAAACCCATGACCTGTGGGTAGGACTGGAACATCAGTCTCCATTCGTCGGCAGCACGTTTGGCGCAGGTGTACGCCTCAACAGGATTAACCACAGCGCCACCAGCATCAACATTAATGCCCAGGTCCAGTCGATGCATTAGCAGTTTCATACATCTTATTTGCTCAGCTTGGTCCATAATCGAGAGATTGGTCGGTTATATGAGTTTGGTAAATAACCGTAGCATATCCTTAGAAATTGATAAATAGTTAACCTTTGCAGGAAGGATTCGCTAAATCCGTATCTTCACAGAGAAGCTATTGGAGTTGGGATTCAGCAAAGGAGAGTACACCCAGGGCATGGACTCGGGTCTGATAGGGTTCAATGAAGATCTTGCCAACGACTTTCATGGCCCTGTTAACGACAAATACGCCGGGATAGGGTATGCCATAAGAGGATTGCCCAGATTGGTAATTCGTGTTTAGTATATCCAGAGAAATGATACTTTTGGCATCAATGTCTGAGAGTAAGGGGTAACTTATCTCGTGCCTGTCGATGAATATCTGCTGTAGTTCCGGTGGGTCATAAGTCAGGGCCACAATTGAGATGCCTGCTTTGGAAAACAGTTCGGAATTTTCCTGCAGCTGGACCAGCTGCTTCATGCAATAGGGTCACCAATCCACCGATCGGCTGGCAATGAAGATCATACCTTTGTCACCCACAAACGGCTGCAGGTCAGAAACAGTCCGTCCTTGATACACAGCCATCAGCAAGGGGAAGTCTTCACCCGTTGCAATTCCAGGGTTGAAAGCATCGCTATCTGCATCAACAAACATGCTGTCTGTTAGCCAGCTATGGCTGGTTTGTTTGAGGGCTTCCGCTTGCTGTTGCTGTGCCAGTATTACCATGGCTATAACAATGACCAGTGGTTGGATTATTTTTTTCATTTGCCTTTCCTGTCTGGCACCATTGTCGTTTGGACTGCCTGTGCTAGCGTTCGTTCTTTTACCTAAAACAATTACCGAAAACTGCTATTAAAAAAAACGATCGAACTGAAAGGCGATCGATACTTGTACAACTTGGTTCAGGACCAGGTTGTTGAGCCCCGATTCAGCAGGGCGGCCGTTTTACTGCCGTCCTGAACTGATCCAGCTGATTCCCTTTCAGCTTTATATCAAACGGCGCCAGACTGTTACGAAACTGATGTTTCGCTCTGGGGCCTGCCGACGCTTCCAGATATCATATTACGATTGCGTTCTTCCTTAGCTGACACCTGCGTTGGCGCGCCTCTGGCCTTGAAATTAAAGGGTGTGGTATCAATATCTTCCAGTTCCAGTTCTCCATTGAGTACTGCTTGCTTCCACTGCTGGTGTTCGGCCTCCCGTCCATGGAACTCCGGCATCAGCTGTTCAGCAAACAATTGCAGACTTGAACAAATATCTTCGTGGGTGTTCTTACCGGCCTGGTTGAGGAGAATGACCTGGTCAACATTGGCTGCTTCCAATTCAAGGAGCTTGCTCCTGATAGTCTCTGGTGAGCCTATGAGTTCGCTGCCCGAACGTTTTTGACCCGCAGGCGTTTGTTTCCATTCCTGGTATCGTTCCCAGAAGTTGACAGTGCCAGGCTTGAACGGGCCTTCCTTGTTATAGAGTTGTAATGCGAACTGGAAGAAAGTCCAGCCATCCGCCTTCTGCCAGGCCTCCTCGTCTGTCTCACAGCACATGAATCCGGAGACGACAGCAATGTTTGGATTCGCCTGATAGTCACATAGTTTTTCCTGATTCCGGGTGAAGGTATTGTAGTAAGCATTAACCCAGGCGCGGGATGCCTCGATGTCGACAAACTTAAACGAAAGCGCCCCCATGCCTCGGTGGGCCGCGTAACGGATGGTATCTAATTGCGAGCAGGCCACCCAGAGGGGAGGATGCGGGGATTGCAGGGGTTTTGGAATCACTGCGCGGAGCGGAAATTGAAAGAATTCACCATCATATTCCCAGGCATGATTGTAGAACATGGGTAATACGCATTTGACAGCATCTTCCCAGACATCGCGTTTGTCTCTGAAGCGCAGATTAAATGGGTGCAGTTCTGTAACAGAGCTACCCTCGCCTAAGCCGAACTCAACTCGACCATCGGATATGAGGTCTAAGGTGGATACTTTCTCAGCAACCCTGGCCGGGTGGTTCGTTGTCATCTGTATGATACCGTGGCCCAGTCTTATGTTTTTAGTTCGCTGGCTTGCTGCGGCCAGGAAAACTTCCGGAGCAGAGGAATGCGAGTATTCTTCAAGGAAGTGATGTTCGACCTCCCATGCATAGTCGTAGCCTAAATCGTCAGCCAGGGCTATTTGATCCAATGATTGTTTCAGTAGCTGGTGTTCGCTTTTGGCGGTCCAGGGTCTGGGGAGTTGATGTTCGTAGAAGACTCCAAATTTCATCGCTGCGCCTTATCATTAATTTCCTCTAGCCTACACCTAGATGCTAGTGTCGACAAATCAAACAGTTGGCATAATGTGGCGCGGCCTGGCAACCAGCCTGGCCGTAAGTGGGGAAGATGCGCTTCAAGGAAAGGTCAAAGAACTTATCTCTATCCGGCTTGGCTTAGGCGACTGGGTTAAAAGGCGAAGAATCATGGTTCGGTTGTTCATGACTTTAATGAGTTGAAGATGGAGTCGAAGCCTTAACCCCTATAAGCTTTGCTGAAGGGTCGTGTTTAATCTGAGTGAAAAGCGTAAGGGAGTACTTTTATTTGAAAGTAGGAATATCAGTCAGCAGTTCTTACCAATCCAGGGACGTGGTTGAAGGTGCCCGATTTATGATCGAACGCACGCGCGTGGCTCGTGATGCGGAATTGGATTCATTGTTCCTGGGGGATCACCACATCACACCGACGCCTTATTACCAGAATGTGCCAATGCTGGGACGGCTGCTCGCAGAGTGGAGCGATCGACCGACGGGGGTGTTGTTATTGCTGCCTTTGTGGAATCCCGTGTTGGCTGCTGAGCAACTGGCGAGCTTGGCCTGTTTATCAAAAGGCAGGCTGATAATGCAGTGCGCTCTGGGAGCAGGTCATGCACAGTTTCAAGGCATGGGCGCGCGTTTGAAATCACGGGTTAAAAGCTTTGAAGCGTCATTGGCCATCATGAAGAGGTTGTGGCGGGGTGAGACGGTGACTGCCGAAGGCGAATGGAAAATAAAAAACGCCCGAATTTCTCCACTGCCGCCAGCTTCTATAGAAGTCTGGATTGGTGCCAGTGCGGATAAAGCACTCGACCGGGCGGCGCGATTGGGCGATGCCTGGCTTGCCGATCCAGGGTTAAATTTTAATCAATTGCAGTTCAAGTTAGACGTATATCAACAGGCACTTAAACGCCATGGCAAGAAACTGCCGGAGACCCTGGCATTACGGAGAGATATTTATGTGGCTGAATCAGCAAGGGACGCAGCGCAGGTCAGGGCGGCCTCAATAAAATCGAACTATCGTGGCATAGCACCGGAGTCGCTATTGATTGGTGAGGCAGGTGCTATAGCATCTGCGTTGCTGGAACTGGAGGCGGCGGGATTTACTGATGTCATTATCAGGAACCTGCACCCTGAACAGACCAAGGCACTGCAGTCTACCGAGCGACTGGCCGAAGTACGTCGATTGGTTGCCTCCAGGTGACAAGAGTTGAGGTTATGGCTTTTTAGCAAACGGGCACATATTGGCATTAATCCATACTGGAATGAGAATTCGCGATAATGCTGTAAATGCCTCTCAGGCAAATAGCTCGAATTCAAAAGTTGAGACATTGTTGTGAAAAATCGATCTTTTTTTGGTTACCTGGCCCATCGTGAGATTGATTTTATGCCATCGGGCGGGCTGCGTTGGTGGCTGTTGGCATTAATTGTACTGGGTTGGGCCGTTGAACAGTATGAAGCGTTGAAAAATGGGCCGGTGCTGGTTTATATACTGGCAGATTTTGATAAATCGCTTGTTGAATGGGGCCAGGTCGCAGCCATCGCTGGGCTCGTCTATAGCGCGGGCGCGGTGATTTTGAGCCGTGTAGCAGATCGGTTTGGTAGAAGACCGCTGATGATCTGGCCGGTTTTTGCCTATGCGGTCATTTCAGTATTTGGGGCTCTGACCGAGAGTTTCTGGACACTCGCTTTTTTATTTGCTGCGGGTGGCTTCATGATGGCAGGAATGAATCCAGCGGTGCATGCAGCGTCTCGGGATTTGACTCCGAGAATGGGTAGGGCCATGGTTTATTCATGGGTATCACTGGCTTTTACCATTGGCGCGTTGATGTCAACCCTGGTGGCGGCACAGACGTTACCTATCTGGCCTGGATGGCGCTCGCAGTACTGGATAGCAGCCGGGCTTGCTGGAATCACCGCCTTGATTATCTACGTTTTTTATCGCGATCTAAGTTTGCGGGTAAGAGGACAGATTCTTGAATCTCGGCCAGATACTTTGGTTCCAGACATTGCCGATCAGCAAATTGAGTCTGCTTACGAAGACGGTAGTTTGGTTTATCACAGCCCCAGATTGTGGTTACTTTCTCTGGTTATTGTGTTCTGGGCGCTAACCTATGTCACCGTATCGGGCTATGTGCCTACTTTTCTAGCCCAGCATCACCACCTGGAACCGGATCGTGCTGCGGGCGTGACCTCTTATTTCTGGATTGTTTTTACGCTTAGTGTGTTTGTCTCGGGTTGGTTGTCAGATCGTTTACTGGTTCGCAAGAGCATTACTGCCTTTGGGGGTGTTTCAACGGGTGCCTGTTTTATGGTCGGTGCCAATTTACCGGTAGATACCAGTGAAGCGCTACTGATTCTAGTCTGGTCACTTACCGGGTTTTTTGCTGGCTTCATCTATCCGGCCTGGTGTGCCATCTACTCTGAAACGGCGGAAAGCATCAGCCCTTTTGGTGTTGGTAGAGCGTTCGGAATCACCGCTACCTTATCTCCAGTTGCAGGATTATTTCTGAATCTCGGTCTACCCAGGATTGTGGAACAGTGGGGGTGGTCTACCTGGATGATGATAGCCGGGAGTTGCTGCTTCTGCGCAGCGGCACTCGTTAGTGTTGGTAAAGGGCCGTGGTGGCCAGAAACCAGGTCGCTGGCTTCGTTGTGATTCGGCGCGTTTGGTGGGGTTGATAAGGTGGGTAATAGATTAGCCGCCTATCCTGTAAATCGACCAAACGAGGTTATGCCGCGCAGCGCGCTGTCACCCCTGCTGGATTAAGCCAACCTATAAAAAAGGCGCCTCGAGGCGCCTTTTTCAATGGTGGTGCTTTGTTCTTAAAATTTCTTCTTCAAGCGAAGGCCCATGGTGCGAGGCCGGTTAATGGTTACCCGTTTATCGTAACTGGCGCCATTGATGAATACCTCACCGCGTTCATCTGTAACGTTTTTAACGTAGAACTCAGCAGCCCAGCCCTCTTGCTCGACGCCGAAGGCCAGGTTCAGGATCTGGTAAGGATCCTGCAGATCCCGAGTTCGAGTAGATGAAGTTCCATATAGTAGGTTATAGGACTCACCGGTATGGGTGTAAGCACCCTGTATAAACGCGTCCAAGCCTAATAGCTCAAAATTATAACGGGAGGTAACACTCCATTTCAGTTCAGGCACTCTGGGTAGCTCGATTCCAGCAGGCGCTTCTGGGTCTGTGACGCCTTCGTTGGCTGAATTCAGCCAATAGTTCTCAGACAATTCTGCCTGGATATAGGATAAGCCAAAATTGATATCCCAGTTTTCATTGATCAGAAAGGACCCGTCAATCTCAAAACCATCGCTGGTGGCATTGCCCACATTATCGGTTAGCGTTAATACTGACACCGAATAATCTATCTTCGATAGTTGAAAGTTATCCCATTCCTGAGTGTACACTGCGGCGTTAAATCGCAGCCGCCCATCCATCAGTGTAGTCTTGATGCCCGCTTCATAGCTGGTCAGGAAATCAGGATCATAAGTGCCGCCAACCACCGTGTTGTAGACTCTGTTCAGGCCGCCGGGGCGATAGCCTTCTGACCAGCTGCCGTAAACCATGACATCATTGTTAATAGTGTAAGTCACGTGGAGTTTACTAACACTGTCAGAGTCATTGGTCTGCAGGTCTGTATTGTGATCCTCGGTCCTGGGTCCATAGCGTGACGGCCACCAGATGGTGCCGGAAAAGCCGATTAGCTGGGAGTCATAATCAAAGTAGCGAGCGCTATAGGCCATGGAAACCGAGTCAGTTATATCAAAAGTGACTTCCCCAAAATAGGCGGTTTCTTCATTGGATCTGTATTGATCAGTGGTCCAGTATATGTCAGGTTCTTCTAATGCAGCAGGCGTACCAGCACCTGTCACATCGGTCGTCAATTCGGCTAATCCCAGTACGTGCCATTCCAGATCAAAATCGTGAAAGGCTTCTTCATAAAAAACACCTACCAGCCAGCGAAGCCTGGAATCCTGGCCAGACACGAGCCGAAGCTCATGGTTTTTTCGCCCATATTCCATGTCACCAGTAAACTTGATGCTCGGATCGACGCAATCGCCAAAATAAGATACGTAGCAGGAATAGTAAGAAGACACATATCCTGGCGACAAAGTGGCATCAGAGTAAAGGGAGTAGTCGGTATCAAAATAGGCTTCTCGTTCCAGGTCTGAAGTTGCATAGGTCAGCGTCATGTCACCGATTTTACCTTCGACGACCAGCGATAGTTGGGTCCAGTCGTCAGACCGGGTATCAGCTTCGAAACGCATCACCTCGAGATCGCCTACGTCGGCAGGGTCATGATCCCATACGCCGTTAGACTCTAATTCCTGGCGCATGACACCGGCTGTTATGGTCCAGTTTTCACCTAAATCAACTGCTAGCTTTGCACGCATTCCGGTTGTTTCTGCGGTATTAAAATCTTTTTCGGCCAGCGTTTCATTAGTCAGGGTGATATCAGCCGCCTTGGCAATCAAGTCAGCCTGAGTCACCGGGTCAAGGCCATCTCTGATATATTGGTAGTCGATGGTATGAGAACCTTCGACATTATCGATAAAACCGGCTTCATCCTTACTCCAGGCTACCAGGCGAATGGCTGCACTTTCACCCAGCGGTATGTTGACAAATCCTTCAAACAGGTGACCGTCACCGCCTTTTGTGACACTGTTGACTTCAACGTCAATGCCCCCTTCAAAAACGCCGGGTTCAGGTTGGTTGGTTATAATCCTGATGGCGCCTGCCTGGGCATTTGCACCGAACAGCGTTCCCTGCGGTCCAGCCAGCGTTTCTATTCGGCTGACGTCGTAAATATGTGGATTCAAGAAAAAACCGGTTGACGTGACGGGTTGCTCGTCCATATAGACAGAGACATTGGGGTTAGAACCAAGAATGCTCTCGCCACCACTAGAAATTCCTCTCATATAGACGTTGCCAGTACCTGGCCCGAGCGTCACATAGTTCATGGAAGGTAACAGCTGGGCAAAATCCTCCAAGTCACCGACGCCATTGTTATCCAGTTGTTCGCTGCCGAGTACACCTATGCTGATAGGCACATCTTGAGCGCTTTGGTCACGTTTTTGCGCTGTGACCACAACTTCCTCCAATGCCAATGTTTGCGCAGCACTGGTGTAACCGGCAGTGGTTCCCAAAGCAACTGCGAGTGCTATGGGCTTTAATTTGAATTGTGCTGGTTTGTTAATAAAATGATGGGCCATGCTTGTTCCTTTGCTTACTGTCATTTACTTGCTTTCACTTGCTTTTTCTGGATTGCTTTGAATGCATTTCTGCAAAGCCTATATGTATACTGTTTTTTTAGTAATTTATCCAGTGCCGGGCAAGGTATTTCGGATGCCAGGATGAACCGATGCCTGTATTTTAAGTCAGGTCAGCAGCCTACTGGTAACGCTCAGATGTTTGGGTTTGCTTGATAAGGGCCGTCTATCTGCTGTTCATATTGATTGATCAAGCCGCCAAGTTCGGTTTCAAGGGGGCCGAGGTGGTGGGAAAAATTTCGCCATTGATCGAGCCCCTGCGTATAAATCGGTTGCCTGACCTGTTCTGAGCTGGCGGTTCTGATCGGGCGTTGGGTATTGTGAAAAGTCAGGCATGCGTCCTCGAAGGGTAATTTGCAGTAGTCGAGCAGCCTTCGAACTTCGTATCGGGTATTGGCAACGATATTCTCGTAATTTACCCTGAGTACCCGGCCAGGCAAAACCTGATCCCAGTGATCCATAAGGCGGGCATAGTCGCTGTAATATCTGGCCAGGTCTGGTTGACTGTACGTAAATGGCTGGCCTGCGGCAAAGAGCTGTTTGAATCCACTGAAGCAGGTCGCCATGGGGTGTCTGCGTGCATCGATTATCTTAGCATTCGGTAGCAGCAGATTGATCAAGCCCACGTGCTGGAAGTTATTTGGCATCTTATCGATAAAGAAGGGTGCATTCTGGCGCTGAATCCGTGTGCGTTCAAGATATTCGCCACCCAACTCGTGGCATTGTTGTTCACTGAGTTGCCACAGTATGCCTGGATATTGGGAGACATCATCTCGATTGCGTTTACCGCCAAGCCGGCGAGCGATTGAGATCATCTCGCGTAATTCAGATGTGCCATCAACCTGACTATGACTGGCGAGGATCTGCTCCAGCAGGGTTGAACCGGATCGGGGCAAACCGACGATAAAGATGGGATCCGCTGCCTGCAGCCCGAATCCTTTTTTATCGGAGAACAGTTTGCTGCTGCAGGTCGTTATCAGTGCCTTTGTTTCTGAGCGGGTATCATCGCTCAGGTACTGTTCCTGTTTGTTCTTGGCCTCGTTACCCTTTGCATAGTATTCGAATGACTCATCAAATTGGTGGTTATCCTCCAAGGCTTTACCTAAAGCAAAACACAGATGAATGAAGTCCCGCAGTGAATAGTTTGCCCCGGCAATAACAGCTCTCATTTGTTGAATGTCGGTCGGCTCAAATTCGAAGGTTTTCAGATTTGCCAGGCTCCAATAAGCCTCACCCAGTTCCGCTCGTACCTTGATGGCCTTACGATAGGCGGTAATCGCCTGGCTTGTTCTGCCCAGGGTTTTCAGGGCATGTCCATAGCTGGTATGCAGTTGTGCATAATTTGGCACTCGTTTTACGAGGTCAGCATATCTGTCGGCGGCAGCTTCGTAATCGCCAATCATCACTTGCACTGACGCAGCCAGCACGCGGTGCGAAAGATTCTCCGGGTCTACTTTTTCAAGGTGGTTGATTTCCTGTAAGGCTTGATCGTACTTCTGTGCTTTGCTTAACGCGTTGGCATAGGTATTTCTTGCTAAATGGTAATCTGGGGCCAGTTTTAGACAGTGTTCGAGTAATAGTTCAGGGTCATGGCGAATGCCCAGCTTGATCCCTATCTCAGCCAATAGACGCAGCACCGTAACATCGTCTGGGTAGCGTTGCAGATAGTCTTTACAGATGCCCTCGGCCATCCCGTAACGTTCCTGGTTGACCAGTGAGACTGCTTTAAGGATACCTGGGTGACGATGGCTGTAGGTGATTTGATTAAGAAAGGCATTCTCGGCTGCTTCTTCGTTGTCTTCCTGGTACAGCAATTCGCCAAGGAGTTGCCAGGTGCTGGTCAGCTTGGGGTTGATTTCTACGGCTTTGCGTAGGGCGGCAACGGCCTGATCAATACGCTGCAGGGCGAAGTAGGTGAAGCCAAGTTCCTGATGAACCAGACCTCCGCCATCGGTCGCTTTGGAAAGTTT
Source organism: Gammaproteobacteria bacterium (assembly GCA_002697205.1). Classification (GTDB taxonomy): domain Bacteria; phylum Pseudomonadota; class Gammaproteobacteria; order Pseudomonadales; family Azotimanducaceae; genus UBA9926. The sequence continues at coordinate 403 of NZUN01000039.1, read as the reverse complement.
CAGCAGGAGTGCCAGGGCTTCTGTATGGCGGCCTAGATTTCTGAAAACACTGGCTTTCAGAAAATTCACTTTGGCATCTTTTGGGAAGACCTCTAATATGGCTTTTATCTGGGATAGCGCAGGTTCAAATTGCCGAGCTTGAATCATTTCCTGAACTTGGGCAAAGGCAGCTTTATATGAGCCGGTTGCGTTCTCTGCCATAGGAAAGAGGACCTGCGCTGGATAGTTTTATGGCCGGTAACAGTAAGCGTTCCGGGCGAACAGAAACCAGTATACACAGGATTTTTTTGACAAGCACTTCAATGCAGTGGGCCTTGGTCAGTGGCTTAGACAAGCCCGGAATTCAAATCAGCTCTTGCGTGATCGGCTTCGCCTCAATAGAAGATCAGTTGAGGGGACATTT